>JAIBDF010000129.1 GCA_024679535.1 Chromatiales bacterium | reverse complement strand
TTTGCCTACATCTTCACGGGCTGCAACTACGTCATCTTTGGCGGTTGCGTTGCGATCCTCGGTCTTGCCGCAGCGGCGCTGCTGCCCGGGCTGGCAGATGAAAACCAGGCCTTGCCGGAACTGGTAGCGCAGGTCCTGCCGGAGGGCGTACGCGCCCTGATCATGACCGCAATCATCGCCGCCACGATGTCAACGTCGTCGTCGTTCCTGGCCGCCGCTTCATCACTTGCCGTGCAGGACCTGTATGAGCCAATCTTTGGTGAAGGCGCGAGCGAAGAACGGCAGATTTTTCATTCGCGGGTGATAACGGCAGTGTTTGCGGCCACCGCGCTCGGCATCTCGCTGGTTTTTCCGGGCGTGGTCAGCCTGGTGGTATTTGCGACGCTCGTCGCACCCGCAGCCATCTTCATCCCCTTCATTATGTCGATATTCTGGGACAAAACGCCGGCCCATGCCGGTTTCTGGGCGATTCTGGCGTCGGCGGTGGCAGGCTGCTCGTCGCAAATATTCTGGTACGACCAGGTGGCCGGCTGGCTGGGAGCCATTCACCCACTATTTATTGCGCCGTTAGCGGCACTCGCTGTTATGATTCCGGCCGCCGTCTTCAATAGAACCCAGGTCAGCAAAAGTAGATAACGTGCACGAACAAGAACACGACTCACCCAAGACCTCTTTTGATCGCGCCACGACATTCCTGCGAGGTGGCGACGCGGTCATGGCAGAGCGCATCTGCCGACAGGCACTGAATGCTCATCCACGCGATGCAAATCTGTTGTGCCTGCTCGGAGCGTCGCTCATTCGACAACAGAAGCCCAAGGAAGCCGAACACACCTTGTCGCGCGCGGTACGCATCTTCTCTGATTTTTCGCGTGCGCATGAGGGGCTTGCCGAAGCGCTGATCATGCAGGGACGCCTGGCCGAAGCACTCGAAACGCTCGAACGCGCTGCCGAACTGGAGCCCGGTAGTGCGTCGATTCGTATGAAGAAGGCGAAAGTCCTGACGGGACTGGGCCAGGATGACGACGCAACGCGCGAGTTTGAAGAGTCATTCAAGCTGACGCCGCATCGCGAAGATCTGGTTCGTGGCCTGAATCTGCAACGTATGGGCAACGTCCGCGAAGCCGAGCAGGTATTTCGCGATGTGCTGCTGAAAGATCCAACCAACGTCGATGCACTGCGCTTGATGGCCGGCGTCGCCATGCGGGCCAAGCAGTGGGGCGATGCAGAGATGCTGCTCGAACGTGCACTCGAGCTCGCGCCCGATTATTACCAGGGCTGGATGGACATCGGCATGGCACGGCAGGAGCAGGATAAAACCGACGCCGCTATCGAAGCTTACAGGAATGTAATGCGGCTGGAGCCTCACAAGCCAAATGGCTATACGTCCGCCGGCACCATATACGCAATGATTGGCGAGCATGACGAGGCAATGAACTTGCTGGAAAAGGCCGTCGAAATTGATCCGGGTAACTTCGGTGCATTGTCGGGGATGGGGCATGTGCTCAAGACCGTCGGCAATCAGGATGAAGCGATTGCTAAATACCGGGAATGTGTGCAGCACAATCCGGACCACGGGGAAACGTGGTGGAGTCTCGCAAACCTGAAGACCTTCCGTTTTACCGACGACGATATCGCCATCATGGAAAAGCGGGCCGCGAGGGAGTCGCTGGTCGAGGAGCAGCGGGCCAGTTTCTTCTTCGCGCTCGGTAAAGCGTATGAGGACAAACAGGATTACGACGCGGCGTTCACTTATTACGAGAAAGGCAATGCAAACCGGCGGCAGCGGGAAACCTATGACCCCGTGCAGACTGTGGACCTGCACGACAGTTTCATCGAGACGTTTTCGAAAGAATTCCTTACCGAGCGCGGTGGCGTTGGATGCCAGAGCAATGCGCCAATCCTGATCGTAGGACTGCCACGGTCCGGTTCTACGCTCATCGAGCAGATCCTGGCCAGTCACCCGGACGTCGAAGGCACGCATGAACTGCCGGACCTTGGCCGTGTAGCGCGCTCGATCGGTCTGCATCGCGAGGATCGAAAGGTATACCCCGGCGTCACCCCATTCCTGGATGACGGTGAGTTTTCCGCGTTAGGCGAAGAGTACCTCCGTCGCACGGAGCGACATCGTGAGACGGACCTGCCGCGCTTTACCGACAAGTTGCCGAATAATTTTGCACATGTCGGGTTCCTGAGCCTCATTCTGCCGAACGCAAAAGTCATTAATGCCAGGAGACATCCGCTGGACAGTTGCCTCGGCAGCTTCAAGCAGATGTTCGCCCGTGGCCAGCCCTTTACTTACGATCAGTTCGAACTGGCAGAGTTTTACGCCCAGTACCAGCGGCTCATGGATCATTGGCATGATGTGCTGCCGGGCACGGTGCTCGATGTGCAGTATGAGGACGTTGTGGACGATCTCGAGACGCAGGTGCGGCGCATTCTCGAACATTGCGAATTACCCTGGAACGACGCATGTTTGCGCTTTTACGAGAATGAACGAGCGGTGAAAACGGCAAGTTCGGAGCAGGTTCGCAAGCCAATCTATGCGTCGTCAAAACACCTGTGGCGGAACTACGAGGCGCACCTCGGGCCGATGATCGAAGTGCTTGAACCACTGCTGCGAACCCTGCCACAGGACTGGCAGCCTGAACGTTACCCGGACTAGCGTCCCGCAACGAAGTCGGGCGGCATGTAGTCGAAGATGAACGTAATGCGGTCGTCTTTACCGCTGTTGATGACGCTGTGCGTTTTTTGATTATTGATTTCATAGGCATTGCCGGGCGCCAGGCGGCACGGCTTGCCGTCAATCGTAAAACGCACGCGATTGTTCGTCGTAATCGGCACGTGAATTCGATGGCTCGCGCGAAACGTCGGGTGGCTATCGAAATGCGGGTTGATTCGTCCACCTGAAAGAAGCTTTGCCGCCATGGCCCGGATGATCGTGCCGCCGGGCGGATAGAAGCGGCCAATCAGATCGTGCATGACCGGAATCGCGGCGTCGGCCAGGAGGTCCCAACCCGCCTCCTTGCTCACCGCAAGGTCTTCCGGCGGCCCATCGCAAAAAATCATGACCACGGATTGCGTCTGTTTGTGGACCTCATAATCGTTTTGTCGATTGATATTCAATAACCACGCGTCGTCATCGAGACCCAGTACCGCGTCCACCAGCGGCCCGGCTTCCACTGGGCCAAGATCTTTAAGAGCCTGATCGATATTCATAGCGACGAGTACACAACAAAACCAGCGAATGTTGCAACATTGCAAATAGTGAAACGCATTGGCCACGGCACTTGTGCGCTCGCTGTTGTATCAAAGCAAAAAATGGTAGTAGACTCAGGAGGACAACAAGATTGTAAGCCACTATGACCAACGGGGGTTAGAACATGGCTGATATCACGACTACGGACGGCATTCCTGTAAAGAGCGCATTGGCTGTTGCCGTTTCGATGGCGGTCGCCGGACACTCGGACGACGTGCAGGCTCAGGAAGAGGGTGCACGAAGCTCTGGCATCGAAGAAATTACGGTCACGGCTCGAAAACGCGAGGAAAGCCTCCAGGATATCGGCGGAAGTATTCAGGCGCTGACCGGCGATGACCTGAAGAACCAGGGTCTCCTGAATCTCGAAGATACGATACGCATGCTGCCCAGCGTCTATCACCTCGGCAGTGTGGCGGGCGCGAACAAGATTATTTTCCGCGGCGTCTCGGATAACCCGGGCGCATTCATCGCAGCCTCGTCGTCAGCCCTGTATATCGACGAACAGCCGCTCACCCAGTTCTCTGTTAATCCTGAACCCCGTATGATTGACATCGAACGTGTGGAGGCCCTGGCCGGCCCGCAGGGCACGCTGTATGGCGACAGCTCGCAGTCCGGCACGCTGCGTATTATCACAAACAAACCCGACCCAACGGCATTCTCGGCGAACGCGGAGATGATGGTTCGCAAGGGCGACCAGTCGTCCATGAGTCATGAAGTCAGCGGCTGGCTCAACATGCCGGTGATTGAAGACAAGTTTGCCATACGTCTTGTTGGCTACACGGCAGAAGATGGCGGCTTTGTCGACAACGTGCTGGGCGTGTCGCCCATGCGCGGTACTCGCGACAATGCCAATCTCGTGCAGGACGACATGAACTCTGTCGACTTTATGGGGGGGCGCCTTGCTGCGAAGTGGTTCGTCAATGATGAGTGGTCGGTGACTGCCAGCGTCATGCACCAGAAGATGGAGGCGCATGGCCTGAATGACTACGATCCGACCGTTGGCGATCTGCAGACCGTCAAGTTCTTCAACGATACGCGCGACGATGACTGGACACAGGGAGCGCTGACCGTCGAGGGCAGCTTCGGCAGTTTCGACGTTGTCTCGATCACGAGTTATTTCGATCGCAAGCTGGACTACACTTTCGACCGGACAACGTACTCAGCGTACTTCAACTATAATTTCTGTCCGCTGTTCGCGACCTACTGCTGGTCGGGCTTTTCTGGTGCGGAGTCTCACTATTTCGGGGCCGGCGGCATTAACGTCAATCCTGATACGGGTTACCTCTACTTTTATTCATCCCTGCCAAACGATCAGGACACGATCGGTTTCAACACGCAGAATCAGAAGAACGATCGTTTTACACAGGAGATTCGCCTGTCGCAGAGCGGCGATAACTACCGATGGGTATTGGGTGCCTTCTACGAAGAGAAGAGCGAGTACTGGGAGTATCGTGCGCGCACGCCGGAGTTCCTCGAGTCGCTTTCATATGCCTACTGGACGTATACCTACGCATCGTCAGGCGTCGATCCGTCCTGGTGGCTGTCGGTGGACGACACGGAATGGTCGCAGTGGGCCGTGTTCGGCAACTTCAGTTACAACCTTACGGACCGCCTTAGCGCAGAGGTTGGAGCGCGTTTCTTCGACCAGGAAATGGACCGTTTCTATTTCGTCGGTAAGCCCTTCATTATCCTGGACCCCAGTGCGACGAGCCCGCAGGGCGGCAACGACGATTTCGTGCCGAAGGTGACACTTGAATACGAGATTGACGAAGACAAGATGATCTACGCGTTGTATTCGGAGGGCTTCCGTTCCGGTGGCGCCAACCGAAACCGCACGCCATTCACGGTATTTCCCCAGGAGTACGAGCCCGACCTTCTCAAGAACTTCGAGGTTGGTGCCAAGACGCGCTGGCTGGACGGTCGGCTGCAGATTAACGCAACGATCTACTCGGGTAAGTGGGAGAACTATCAAATCGAGGCGGTCGACCCGAGTTTCCGGGTTTGTGGACCGGGTGAAGTTGCAGACGTCGATCTGTGTAACCAGCCTTTCCAGGTCATGGTCGCCAATGTGGGCGATGCAGAACAACTCGGCGTTGAGTTCGACTTGCGTGCCGCACCCAGCGACCGCGTCGACCTCGGTCTGAATATCGGCTACGTCAAGGCTGAAACGTCGGAGGCATTCGAAGTTACCGTCCCGGTACCGAAGGGTTCGCAGCTGCCGAATGTGCCGGAACTCAAGTACAGCACGTTTGCCCAGTTCAACTGGCCGGTCTTCCAGGGAGAAAATGTATACCTGCGAGGCCAGTACACGTGGCAGGACGAGTCAGTCAACCAGCTCGAGGCCATTGCCCCCGGCGCGCCGCTGGAGGCGACAGGTGCGCCACAGTACAAGCAGGACTCCTACGGCATCCTGGACATTCGGGCAGGATTGAGTTCGGACAACTGGAGGCTCGAAGGCTTTGTCAGCAATGTCATGGATGAGCGAGCGACTTTGTTCAACAACTCGCTGTTCCAGGACTTCTTCTGGGGCAAGCAGAGAGTCACGACAAACCGTCCGCGCGAATTCGGTGTGCGATTCTCATATACCTGGCAGTAGACAAGGTTAACAGGCAACAGGAAAGGGCAGCTTTGGCTGCCCTTTTCCTTATTCGAGATCCAAGGGTGCCAGGAAACCCCGGCTTACAAACACGCGCACGATGGCAAGTAAGTCGCGTGTGAGTTGTGCCGCCTCTGCGTCGGCAACCTTGGCAAACTCGGATACACAATCACCGACCGTTCGTTCGCTGTTGAACAAGTTGATGAACGCCGCTACCGCACCATCAATATCGGCCTCGGCCGACAGGCCATTATTCAGGCGCAGACGAACTCCGACGACGTCGTCGCTCGGCGGGGCTTGTTCTGCCATCAGGTCGCTGGCCAAGCCAAGTGTTGCCGCCAACAGGGCGCTGTCGTCGCAGGCCTCCAGGAAATCCACCGCGGCGATTCCCGCCAAAACCGCATTGCCAGCTGGCTGAGTTACATCGGCGGGCAGGTTTTGGACGTGCAGCCAGTTTGTTCCGTCGCGACGCCGCAGTGCGAGCATGCCGGGATGAATGGCACGAACCTTGTGCCGCTCGAAGTAGGCCGTCCATTCGGACGCCACGCCCGCATTGACCGATTCTCCTGACAGGTCGCCGGTTCTCTGTTGGGCGTACGCTGCGGGTGACAATGGCGCTGCGTGCAATACCCACGCATCACAGCCTCGTATCCAGCCGCTGATGCGGTCGACCCAGGCCTCGTTTTCGACTTCTACCCATTCGCAGAGCATCTGCAAGTGCGCACCCTCTTTAAGGTGGCGAGGCGCTTCGCCAACCAGCATTTTGCAGAACTCGTCGAGCTCCATCGCGTTGTCACGATAGACAAACGACTCCGATGGGCTGATCACGAAGGGAGGATTACTGATGATGAGATCAAACTGCTGCCCGGTAACCGGCTCAAACAGGCTGCCCTCAATACACTCGACATTGTTAATGTCATTGAGCAGCGCGTTAAAACGTGTATATGCAATGGCATGTGGGCTGATATCCGTCGCGACGACGCGGGCGCTGTGTCGAGCTGCGAACAGTGCATGGATACCGCAGCCGCAACCAAGGTCCAATGTATCGTCAACCCTGTCCTGCATCGTCAGAAGGCGCAGGAAATTCGCTGAATGGGTGCTGGCCGGCAATACGAAGTTTTGGGCCTCTTCTGTACCCAGAATGCGAAACGCGTCGGATGCAAATAACAGGTCGTCAACCGGAATAATGACTACGCGAGCATTTATGATATCGCCGTCGGATTGCAGCAGGCCGGCATCGTGACAGAACTCTGCAACCACATCGGGCAGGAATTCGTCGACCGTGCTCTTGTCGACAGGCGCGCCAAGCAGAAACAGGCGGACGAGGACATTGAGCGTCGTTATTTGCCGGGAGTCGTCGAACATCTGTTGTTCTTCACCCGCAGCAGGCGGCCGGGCCCGGCCGATACGCTGTGTCAGCTGCTCGGTGTTGTAGCCACAGGCATCGAGAAAGACGCGAAACTCACGGACGTGGTTTTGTTCTGGGATCTGGATCATGGTGGCGGTAGTCTAACCGAGGTTAACGGTCCACTGGTATCATGACGTTTCGCATGAGAGGGACGGACAGGTATTGAACACGCTGCGCGACGCCATTCGGCAAAAGGACTTTGTTGTCACGGCAGATTTGCCACTACAGCCAACCACGACGGCGGAGGAAATCGAAACAATGGTCGCTGAGCTCGCGCCGGCAGTCGATGCTGTCCAGGTGATCGATGATCGTGAGGCTGCCGGCCACATGTCGTCGCTCGCGGCGGCGTCCATTATCCTGAGGCATGGTGTCGATCCGGTGGTTCATCTGACCGCTCGTGACCGCAATCGCGTTGCATTGCAGGCAGACCTTCTGGGCGCCGCTGCGCTTGGCGTTACATCGCTGGTTATCTCCCGCGGCGAAAAACTGTCACGCAAAGAGTATCTGCGCGGCAAGGGTGTCTTCGATACCAACGAGACGCGATTTATCGGCATGGCCGGCCGCATTAATGAGGAGACGGCCCTGATTTCGCCGCCGGGGTTTATGGTCGGCACCTATGTAACGGTTTTCGATCCAGCCGCAAGTTGGGAGGCCACGCGCATTGTTGAAAGTCTGGATGCAGGCGTCAATGTTCTGTACACGCAGCCATGCCTCAATATGCGGTTGCTGAACTCATACATGGCCAAGCTGGTTGAAAAGAAAATTCTGCACCGTGCTTCCGTTATCGTTGAAGTGCCGTTACTGGAGTCGCACGAAAGCGCTCGCGACTATAAGAAGCACAACCCGATCGCTCTGATACCGGAGGCGACCACAAAACGCATCATGGACGCGGACGATGCGGCAGCGGAGGGGTTCTCGGCGTGCGTGGAGGTTTTGCGGGAGCTACGCGGTATCCCCGGGATATCCGGTGTAAACATTCGTCATGCCGGAAACTCGACGGCGGTCGCAGCAGCGATAGCTACTGCGGGACTTTAGGATAAGGCCAGACCTCCAGCCCGTGAATGGCGTTGCGAATATCCATTGAGAAATTCACCGAAAACACG
>JAIBDF010000018.1 GCA_024679535.1 Chromatiales bacterium | reverse complement strand
TCGTGTGCACTGGGTTGAGAATGGCAAAACGACGCGCGGCGATCATTGCCTCACAACAGCAGCCACAGCAATTGCAAATAAAATTCACACTCTCGCGTACATTCTCGCCGAACTGCACCAGGTTGTTGTCATAGGCCTCTTGCAACAAGTCGTGACATTCCTTTTCGTCGATGGCACGCGCAGAACCATGTCTTGTAAGCGAGGACGCGGTGGTGTTGAAGGTCATGCAAATATCCTGTGGTGCAGAACAGGCCTTGCCCATATGTTCCATTTTGTGCCGGCAGTAACAGCGTCCCACACCAATATGGCTTGCGGTTTCGATCACTTCGCTGGCCCGTTCATAATCCAGCACATGCAGCGCATTTTCATTGGATAAAGCGGGTTCCTGTACGAAGGTTCGCCCCAACTGCGTTTCACCACGGGTAAACAGCTCCCTGATAAAATCCTCCTCTACATTCAAATACTGATGAAATAGCTCGCTTAGTACTTTTTGATCAATGTCATCGCGGACACGCATCAGTGAGAACTCAAAGAAACCGGCCATCGGTGGCGGCAGGGCATACGTTATTTCACCGTTCTGCTCGAAATCAACCAGGATGGCCCTGTCGGCCAACCCATCCAGTATGTTCCGCGTTGCGGTGAGGTTTTTCTTCCAGATACGGCTGGCTTTTTTCGCCGTAAAGGGTTTGATTGGCATCAGTGAAACCAGGCCGGCTTCTTCCTCACTGAACAGCATCGACAAAATCTCGAACAGAAGATCGGAAGGAGGTGCGCCCTGCGGAAAACGGTTGAGCCTGTCGGTCAGGGCGGAGTAACTTGTCTTTAGTGTGGTATGGGCCACGTCTTAAAACCCTCTGGCAGCGATTTTACTGTACGCCAGAATCAGGGCATGTGGGTATATGGGAAATTGCGCATATCAGGCTGCTTTTTTTTGCCAAGTGGATTGAGGACTTCGGCCGCTGTTCGATCCTCAGCCCTAGGTCGGGTCTCTCCCAATTCCGGCAACAATGCTCCACTGGTCGTCCGAGCCATCGCTCCACGTCGAATCGCTGTGCGGGTTGGGGTCCACATCTTTGAAAGTCACCAGGCCTGTGCCATGCGGTGGTACCGTGATGGGCAGGGTGTAGCTGCGGCGCAGATCCGATTTCGACGCATTCCAGACCGCGACGGTCACCTCGGTGACGGTCAGGTGCTCGTTTTTGTTCTGTATCGTAACGCGGTAGGAACCAGCAAAAATAAAAGCCGACGATTTCAGGTTTTGCAGTTCCCCGGAGGTCAAGCTACGACTCGTTCCCGGCGCTGTCTGCTCGGGCCGCTGGGCTGCCTCCACTGGCTGTTCTGGTGCTGGCTGCGACGCGACGCTGTCGGCCTGCGATGTCTCGATTGGCACCGTCGCCGGAAATTGATTCCTGCAACTGGCGATTATTGCGCGCGCGGCGACATCACTGCCGACGCCCCGCATGGAGTCGGTAATGCACTCATCGTAACTGGAAGGTCGGTATTCCTCGGCGCGACCCGTTCCGGGGCAGAGAAGCAGAGCGATCACGAGGACAATCAGAGTCTGGCGCAGCAACATTATCTGATCCTGAAGAAAACGGTAGAAGGCCTGGCAACGGTAAGGACAAGCAATGCGTAGCTTAGCACTTTGGCTGGATCTACGAACTGACGCCGGAAGCTGAATCGGACCTTATCGCCATGCCGCAAAGATTATGTCGAATCGCCTGGTCCAATGCGGGCGGGCAGCAGATCGCTGGTGTCGGATTAGATTACAGAATTAGGCCGTATCACACACCACGGTACGTCGTCAGAGGCGTTCTGGCGGCCCACACAGAGTTTTCGTTGACAATAATCTGTTGGAATTCACCATAAGAATCATCGCCAGTCGATTAATTTTACAGAAAAAATACGAGTGCACTAATTTGCCGAAGAGCCCCGGCATGAGCCACGCTCAAACCTTTGCAGAAAAGGCATTTCAACATCATCGTCTTAAGTCTGGCATAGAATTTGCTTTTAATTACGTGAAGCAATCAAGTGCAACCGCGCGGAACGCGCAGACTACAGGGACGGAGGGAAGGACGCGATTATGAAGCGGTGCGCCCTAATTATTACGGACGATCTGAACTTAAGGGAATGGCTCGGACACCATGTGACCATGCAGTGGCCGAAGATGATGCTCGAGTACTCGCGAGTGGTCAATGCTCCGATGTACCTGGATCGTATGCAGGTAACGCGTTATCAGCTGATTATCGTCCAGTTGGGCTTTAAAAAGGCAGCCGAGCTCACAATCGGTATCTTTCTGATGCGCATCCTCAAACTTGATGTTCATCCCGAGATCGTCATCGTCAGCAACGACCCAAAGGCGATGCGATCGGCGCAGTCGACGGCACTTGGCGCTGCGACCTTCTTGGCGGCCAGCGAGGTCTCGTCTTCATCGATACTCGAAAGGTTCGGCGGGATCGCGCAGCGACAGCTAGAGCGGTCAGAAAAGGCCCGGGACGGAGCCCCGGATATTCCCGGCTATACAATTTGTGAACCGCTCGTGGGCACATACAACGCGACCATTTACCGTGCGTACGACGATCGCGCAGGTCGGGACGTCGCTCTGAAAATCTGCGAACTCGTAACAAACAACAAGGGTTTCGAACATCATCTTATGCTTCGTCAGGAATATGAAACGCTGCGTAAGCTCGGTGGTGAATACGTCGCCCAAGCCTATGAATATGGCGAAAAAGACAATTACGCCTACATGGCGCTCGAATACTTTCCGCGGGGTACGATTAAGGATGTATTTGCCGTCTCGGGTCGAAGAGCAAGCCGTGTTTCCCATCTCCGACGCGTGGCCGAATCGTTGCGGGCTATCCATGAAGCCGGCTTCCTGCATCTCGACCTTAAGCCGAACAATGTGATGATTCGTGCCGATGGTGCCCCGGTTCTGATCGATTTTGGCATTAGCAAACGAATCGTCGCCGCCCGGTATCAAGAAGGTGCGAGCTACTCGATGGGGTCGCCATATTTTATGAGCCCGGAACAGATGCGCGGCGAATCGCTCGATGTGCGCAGTGATATATATAGCTTCGGCGCACTTTGGTTCCGGATCTTTACCGGTGACGTGCCTTACCCGGGTAGATCGTTTGAAGAAATCCGCCTGGCAAGTAACGACTTGGCTGCACCTCGTATGGGTGAGGCACTTGAGCACTACCAGCCCATCGTCGATAAGACACTGGCCGGTAACCGCGACCTGCGTTTCAGCACGGCCCAGGAACTAATCGATAGTATCGACTATCAATTCGGCAGTGCGACGGGTGTCCATCGCCTGCCGTATTTTGAGGAGCGGCGTAACAATGGACGCCACGATGATGCAACCGGAATGCATCACCAGGAACGAAGGAGGAGCGGCGAAGAACGGATTCAAGATCTCGCAGTGCCATAATTGCGCAACGAAAACGGTGGAGACTTAAGGAGAGCCTCGCGCCCTTCTTTGGTGCTCTCGTCGGCATCGCTTTGCTAGCCGGTGTGGCCGGTCTCGGTTACTTCTTCGCTTCAGGGAGTTACCTGAATCCTAAGGTCATTTTCGTCATCATTATCGTCGGATTCATTCTCAGTGACCGCTCCTTGTGGCCCAACCGGCCGCGTTGATACCTGTTCCGCGCTGAGAACCTGTATTTTCACAGATTCGATCTGACCTTCATCACTCACTCTGACCCGAGAAACACGAGATAGTCGCAGAGCTGCCAGCTGCTCGTCCTGGATGCCAAAGTAAGCGGCAATTTCCTGATCCGATACAGGTTCGACTGCCCTGCGCCGATCGCGGCGAGCGAAACGGCGGCGATTCAGCATAGACCAGCCTGCGACCACGACAAAAATTGAGGCCACGACGATCAAATAGAACCAGATTACCTCTTTCAATCTCTCGAGACCGCCAGCACGAACCATGACATTGTAGGCGAACTCAAAACCCAGCAACCACGCCACCAGGCTGATTAACGGCGCCCATAGGTAAGAGTACAGGACCCACATAAGGCCCGTTATCAGGGCATCCGTGATGCGGTGCCGGCGGGACAGGAGTTCCGGCGAGTCGATCAGAACTTGTTTTTCCTTCGCGGCCAAGTCAGTCCTCCGCTTCAGGGCGGAAACCGCGGTCCGGACTGACCCAGACCGCACGCTTGCCACGACGTTTGCGTAATGCTTTAGGAAGTGCCACGCAACTGGCCGCCGCCTGAATCGACCAGTAGACCATTGGATACCAGATCATCCAGTAGTAGTAGCGGGCGAGCGTCTTGGATTCGTATCGGCTGTCGATGATCAGGCTGATCAGAAATTGCAGCAGGCAGGTGCTGCCCAATAGTACACCGGCCCATCCGGGCAGGACTGCGCTTACCGCGAGCGGCGGCGGCAATGTGAAAAATTGTCCAATCAGCCAAACGGAGTACACGAAGACTATGGTGTAAGCCCAAAATGTGCTGACAACGAGTTCAACGCAGACGATCCACATTCGCCGGTTGCGCCAGGTCAGAAGTTGACGAAAGTGCCGAATAAGCACCTCGACGCCTCCCTGGGCCCACCGCAGCCGCTGCGACCAGAGGCCCTTGAAGGTTTCCGGCATGAGAATGAAGCACAACGCATTCGGCTCATAGCGGACATCCCACTGGTGCAACTGGAGAGACCAACTGATGTCAATGTCCTCGGTGACCATGTCGAGATTCCAGTAGCCTACCTTCTGCAGCGCCGAGCGGCGGAAGGCGGCGACCACGCCGGACACGGTAAAAACACGGCCGTAAATACGTTGAGCACGCTTGATCAGACCGATAATCGACGAAAACTCACCGGCCTGAATTTTTCCGAGTAATGTCGAGCGATTGCGTACGCGCGGGTTGCCCGTGACAGCTCCCACCCGCGGTCCGTTGACGAAGTGCCACACGAGCCAATGTGCAGCGTGAGTGTCCAAAATGGCGTCTCCGTCAATGCAGACGAGTATTTCGTTTTCTGCAGCTATCGCCGCGGCGCGCAGGCCCATTGCCTTACCCTGATTGGTTTCGAAGTGAATCACGCGGAGCCGGTCTTCCAGCATGGCCATTTCGTCGAGTAATTGCCCCGTTTCGTCGTTGCTCGCATCGTTGACAGCTACGACCTCGAAGTTCGGATACGCTTGGTCGAGAAGTGCGCCAATCGTTTCACGGACGTTTGGGCCTTCATCATGACAGGGCACGATGAAGGTGACGCCTGGTGTTTCTGGGAGCGGCGGTGGGTCGTTGACTGCTCTTTTTTCAACCTTTTCGCGATAGAAGAAGTAATAGATGGCGCCCGTCATCCACAGGTAAGCCATGAAGAACGGATAGTAAAAAGCAAAGTCGAATAGAAGGTGGACGATCTTCGAAAGCGTCATGGCTGCACCTCGCCGTAACTGTCTGCGAGGGACATGCCATAACGAAGGTCTTCCAAGCTCGGATGGCCACCGATGAAATCGTCGGGGTAGTAGCCGAGGTGGCGGACGCCCAGCGATTGCAGCCACCGCATAGTTTGCCGAAGGTGTTGGCTGTCGATCGGGCTCGATTGCCGCCAGTTGACCGTCTGCAACTCGAAGATCGTGCGCTCGAACCCGCCTTTCCGGTCACGCACTGCCGCAACGAGTTGTTCGTAGAAGCGGTGCTCGTCCTCGGCAGCCTCCAGCCAGGGCATGGCCATTAGCGCAGCATAATCGTAGGTCTCGAGGTATTGGTCAAAGTCCTGCGCCAGGTAATGCAGGCTCTGCTCGTCTAGCAGGGCGCTGGCAAACAGGTTTCGCACCGTTTTCAGGCCAGGATGATAGCGTCGGACAGTATTGGCTAACGTGCGGCTGAGTTCGAGCAGCGTTCGCGATTTCAGCTGCGCCCATTGTTCTTTCAATGCCGGATCGTCCAATAGCTTGTCCGGCGTAATGTCAGGGCCGAAAGTATCGCGGTAGATTGCGATGGCCGCATCGCTAAAGTCCTCAAATTCATTGAGGCGACCATCGTCGTGAAACAGGAGTCCCTCGAAGCGCGCGTGTTTGGCGAGGTCCTCGTAGACCTCCATGATGTGCGCAGTCGCTTCCGCATTAAACGGCG
Source organism: Chromatiales bacterium (assembly GCA_024679535.1). GTDB lineage: Bacteria > Pseudomonadota > Gammaproteobacteria > Steroidobacterales > Woeseiaceae > UBA1847. The sequence goes on along the minus strand of JAIBDF010000018.1, from coordinate 30,416 downwards.
ACAGCCGCGGTTCCGAGTGCAGGTCTGGTGCAAAAGTTCCATCCCGGTACTCCACGGTGCGCCAGTCAGGTTCAAACGAGCCGCCAACAAAGCTCAGCATTGGCAACCACGCATATACGCGTACGTTGGCGCGTGTTTTCAGCTGCCAGGCAACGCGCCCAAACAGGTCGGCCCGAACCGGCAGGTGTCGATTTGGGAAGTACAAGGCATCGGCACCGCCGTCACCGTCGGGGTCGGCGAAAGCCTGTAGGAATACATGGCTTATCTCCAGTGCCTTGATGCGGTCGAGTAACCGATCAAGATTGGCTTCCTGCTGCTGCGGATTTGCATCATAGACGTAGTCGAGATCAACTTGAGCGACTCGCACTATTTCCGGCGGTTGATCGAGCATCAATTCGGCGCTAAAAATGTCGAGCGAAGGATTGGATACTGCCAGGTATCGGTTGACATGCATCGTGCCGTCGCGCACGGACGCCTCCGGTTCGAGCGTAAGGCTGATGGTCATGCCCAAAGCTCGCGCAACCGTGGCAAGCTCCTCGTTGAACGCACCGTACGGCCAGGTAATAACGCGTGGCGCACGGCCCGTTCGCGTCTTGATGATGTTGGCGCTCAGCGCAAGATCCGTCTCGATGCGTTCGCGGTACTGCGGGTCTGACTCATAACTTTTGCCGTCATAGAAGCGAGTGACTGCCGCCGGCAATAAATTGTCCTGTGGATTACCGATAATACCGTGGTGCAGGTCGTGGCTGTGTGATGCTATTTCGACGAGACCAGACGCCTGCATCTCGACGATCTGCTTCCAAGTCAGAAAGTCGTCGCCGGAACGGTCCCTGCCGTCATAAGGAACAATCGTGTCGGATTCGATCCAGCTCGTGACAACGCTGACGACGGCGGGATACTGGAAGAGCCTGAGCAAAGGATAGACCTTGGTATAGAAGCTTTCGAGGCCGTCATCAAAAGTCAGCAAAACAGCACGGTCGGGGAGCGGTGGTCCATTGTCAGCAGCGGCTAGAATCTCATCGATGCTGACAGGCTGAAAACCGTGCTCCCGTAACCATGAAAACTGCGTGATCAAGTTGCCCGTGGATACGGCATACTGATCGGAGTCAAAGGAACCGGCTACGTCGTCGCGAATATCGTGATACGAAATGACGCGAAGCGAGGGCTCTTCTGCCAGGGCCGACATTGCCAAGAACAACAGTAGAAGAACTGACCCGCGCATCAGAAACGTCCTCGAAGTCCGCCGAAAACGTAGGTGGCGTATTCGCGCGTGCCGTCATACACGTTACTGTTCCGGTTGAGCCCAATGAATCCCCCCCAGCGCGAGTCGAAATCATAGTGGAACAGGTACTCTAGTGACCAGGTGGAGTCTGTGCCGAAGCTGGACTGGTCCACCTGTCCAAGTCGTCCGGTTAGCTTGTGCGACAGCCCGAAGTCATAGCGGCGGTAAATGAGCCAGTCGTTACTTACTCCAACGTTCCAGCTGAAACTGCTCTTGGGGCTAAAGTAAGGCACATCGTCTTTGTCGCTGCTGCTTGCGTAGATATCGCCCAGTAGCGATAACTTGTATTCGGCTCGATTGACGACGCGTTTCCTGCCGTTTACGTACATTGAACGCGATGCATTGCCGTCACTAAAATCCTGAAGTACCAGGCCGGCTTCGACAGCTGCTGATTCGTCTCGCGCATAAGCGGCATTCAGTCCCAGGAGATCGCTGCTCACGCCCGCTCGTTCGCCGCGAAGCGGCATCGAATCGCTGTCAGTTTCCAGCCGTCCGCCGACCTTGACGTAGTCGTTGATGCGATAGTCGATCGAACCACGCAGACCAAGATCGCCACCGCCGACACCATCTGAAAGCTGCACGGCCGTCAGCCAACGCTTGTGCCGATATTCAACACCGGCGCCGATGCGGTTGCGGCGTTCCTGGCCTTCCGGAAATTCGGCAAATGCGTTGTGTGACGTGACAAAAGCCCGGTAGCGGTAAGCGAGTGGCTGTGAGTACCAGGTGGCATCGATCTGGTATTGATCCTGACCGAATGTTTCACCACTGCTTCGACCGACTCTAGTTTCGACCTCAAGCTCTTGCCGATTGTGATCGATCCAGCGTTTTTCAAGGGCAGTAACCGCGGGCTCGAATGGATAGCGTTTTTTGAGGTACTGAAGTTCCAGGTCGACGCTAGCGTAGTCGTGATTGTCGAGCTGAGTATGGGCGCGGCCGACGCGTGCGGAGATAAGCCCCGGCTCGACTGCGAGTACTTGCGCATACTCGAATAGCGCACGGTCGGTCCAGCCCCGCCAGCGATAAACGTTGGCAAGTTCCTGCCGAATATCGGTATTGTGGGGTAACGCTGTCGAGAGGTGCTCGAAATGTTGCTGCGAGTCTGCCAACTGATCGGCGTACGCAGACGCAAGGCCGACCATCACGGCAGCACGCAGGTATTCCTCAGAACCCCGGACTATGTCCGTATCTGGTATTTGCTGGACAGGAGGCAGGTCTTGCACCAGCGTCTCAGCAAGGCGTAACGCGAGATCGTGCTCTTGGAGGTCGGTATAGACGTAAAACAGCCGAAACTTAATGTCGACGTTTTGCGGATCTAGTTCCAGCGCTTTTTCCAGGTAATGGCGGGCCAACTCCGGTTTACGCTCGTACAGATATGCACGACTTACTGCTTTAAGTACATAATCGGGAGGATCGTCGGCTTGTGCCAGGTTTGTCTCGAATTCCGCGATGGCCTCACCCGCACGTAGCCGATCAGTGAGTGCAACTACCCGGTCGTACCGCAGGCGCTGCCGAACTGTCGGCGAGAGCTCGCTGTTCGCCAGTAATTGATCGAGATCCGAAAGGGCACTGTCGGTGCCGCTGAATCTTTGGGTTGCCGGATAAGAGGACTGTGCGCCAAATCGGATTCGCAACGCGGCGATGTCGGCCTCCAGCTGTACAATCTCGTCGTCGCTGGCGAGACCCGGGTGTCGACGCGCCAGCGCCAGCGCCTCTCGCGGCAACAAGATGGAGCGTAGGAGCAATACCATCGCTCGCAGTGCAGGGCGGTTACCGGGCTCGATCTCAAGTATATCTTGGTAGCGCGCCAGCGCCTCTGTGAAACGGCCCTGGCGTTCAAGAATATAGCCTTCAGCGAGGTTCAGCCGAACATGATGTTGTTCCGGATCGGGGTGCGCACCGAGCACACTCCGGGCGTCCGCGAAGCGCTTCGCATCCGCATAGGCCATCGCAAGCCCGATGCGGGCTTCGATATCGCGATCGCTCCGCGCCAACAGTAGCGCGTACCATGCGACTGCAGACTCAAACTGGCCCAGGTTACGGGAGGACTTGGCCAAGGAATGGAGTACGTAGCCAGGGGTGTTCGCAGTGTCAATCCCCTTCGCTGCAGCAGTGGCTTCCTCGTCCCGGTCGGCCCATCCCAGGACAACGATTTCGTCATAGCGCAACTGGAGGTTTTCCGGATCTGCGCTACGCAGCTCTTCAATGAGTTCGAGCGATTCGTCGAGCGCCCCGGCGCGAGCCAGCTCGATTGCTCGCGCATGGCTTTCAACCGGCGCATTGGTTGCCGATGTTGCAGCGATAGGCAGACTGATGCCTGCCCAGATCAGCATTGCAAGCGCGAAGCTACGCTTCATTGACATGAACCAACATTTCAACATTGTCCAACAGCACTCCTCCCGCTTGGCGGGGGGTTGTCGATACTTAACGATTAATAGGGAGATTCTAAGGTTTCAACGCAGGGCCTCGCGTGGGCATGCGACACATACCGCGATATCTATTACGCTGAAATGTGATCTGCTTCACATAACCCGGCCATTAGGCGGCACAATCCGGCCATTCCAGGGCCATTTCTCACTCATCTGCGGGAAGAATGTTGGGGGTTACATGAATTTGAAAGTCGGTGCGTTTGTCAGCAGCCAACTTGCCGAAAGCAGAGTGCTCAGGACGGGTCATGCTTACGAGCTTGCTACCGAATGGCACGGCAGGCATCTGCCGATTTGAGTATCAAGCATTCAAATTTTCGCAGCGGGCGTTCAAAACCTCTGTAATTATCGAGCCTGAAAATCCGCTTGTGGCAGAAAAGTGTGAACTGATTCACACTTTTTCTGGTGCTTCGTATCACCGTTTTTGAAGTCCCCTCTTCATTATGTAGGAGTCCACCGCTCGCTAAAACCGACTGTGCAAAGCTTCGATCATTGGTTGGGTTCATGGAACAACACATTGGATTAGTGGGAGCGAATGGATTCGGAGAGGCTCATGGACAAGGTCCAGGGACAGGTGCCCAAGAACACGAAAACAAAAACCGGCCGCTGGAAGAAGGTCTTCATGGTACTTCCCCTTGTAACGCTTGTGGGGGTCGGTTCCGCATTGTCAAAGGGCGCTCTGTCTTCCGTGCAGCAGCCCGGGGCCTTCGGCTCGAATTGCTTGCCTGATCGTCCAGCCATTACTCGCGGCATGCAGGATTGCATGCCAGAGCGGGCGGATTATTATGACGATTCTCGCCCCAGTTTGGCTGCGGTTGCAACCTCGGGATCGTCAACACCTGTCAGGAGTGAGGACGCTCCTTCCAGATTGCCGCAAGGAGTAATACCGGACGGTCCGATGGTGTGTCTGGCACTCAACATTTACTGGGAGGCGCGCAATCAAAATATTGCAGGTCAGCTCGCCGTGGCGCAGGTGACAATGAACCGGTCCTACGATCCGCGCTATCCAGATGATGTCTGCGAAGTGGTTTACGACCACAAACAGTTCTCATGGTATTGGGATGGTCAGTCGGATACGCCGAAAGAAAAGAGAGCATGGGATAAAGCCATATTGATTGCCTCTGCAGCGATTAACGGTTCTGGCCACGCCGAGCTGCAAGGCGTGACACACTATCATGCGGTATACAGTAAGCCTTACTGGAAGGACTACATGACAAAGGTCGCCATGATCGGTGATCACGTGTTTTACGTTAACTAGCGGCGGTAGTTCTTCTCACTTCAGAAGCAAATTGTCCAGGGCGCAGTCCGCCGCAAATACCATCACTAAGGTCGCCAGATAACGGCTGGTTTTTCCGACATCGCAATTGACCCAGCTGTGACCTGCATCAAAGAAGCGCTTAGCAGCATCTGATCTAATGACAACAAGTTTTTGAAATTGGGTTCTGCCTAATGTATCGAAGACGATTTTTGCCAATGCCGGAACAGAACCTGGTGCAACTAAAATCGAAAGCAGGTGGAAATTGACATGAAAGTTATTCCCGCACGAACACTCAGTGCTGTTGCCGATGAGGACGTGACAGATCTCGATGAGACCGCCGCCATGCCGGCCTTGGTATTTCCTCCCGGGGAGGCGGCTAACGCTCCGTCGGTGCCGTCAGAACTGCTTCAACACATGGAGCGGTTGATCCAACTCGGCGAATCGATCGAGGAAAAGCTGGCGAAGATAGCGAAATCGCTCGAGAAATCCCCGCCCTCCAGTCCACGAAAGAAAAAGACCGTGAAATCGACCAGGAAACCCGCGTCCTCCAGTTCACGAAAGCGGAAGACCGTGAAATCGACCAGGAAATCCGCGCCTTCCAGTCCATGAAAGCGAGAAGCTCTCACCGGCAGTTTACTCTTCCGTCCACACCGCGCTTGCACCAGTCCGGCCAACTGGTCGTATCCCAATATGCAACAATTTGCGCGGCCTCGAGGTATTCGCCAAATCGCGGGTGCGTTCTGATATCGGCAAAAAACGGGGTCCAGTTGAATTCATGCGGAAAGAGATCGATCTGTAGCGCCCACCAAATGTCGTGCTCGATGACGTAGTCCAACTCTTTCGCAAGCACGAGCGCGGATCGGGCAGGTAGCGAATCAAGATACGAGGATTGGTATTGGGCAGCCTCGCGGGACTGAATATCCATCATCGGATAGTATGATTTGAGTGCCTCGATGGTTTCCGCATCCTGCGAACCTTCAATAACTTTTGCCACAGCTCTATTCATATCTATGACCATCAATGGCGTTCCATCGGCATATGAACTCGGAACCGCGGCGGTGATTTGCGAGGGACTCAGGGCCGGGTTCAGCAGAACCGGCAGCAAGTACGTCACTGCCACGTATCGGTCAAGGGATTTGTCCGAGTCCAAAACTTCCTGCGCCAATTGACGCGCTTCATCGTGATATCCATTGGCGGTCAGCGCATCCAGGTGCGCCCACACCAGCGGCATAAGACGAGAATCAATGTCCATGCCGCGGCGCGTGATTATGAGCGCTTCCCTGGTTCGTCCGACGAGACTCAGGAACTCCGCATAGTCTTCCAGAAGTTCGGCTGAATTAGGGTCAATGGTCAGCGCTTTGTCGAAATATTTCTCGGCCTCCTGCCATCGGCGATGTTGTCGAAGCGCCGCCCCCATAGCATTCAGTGCATCCACATTGTTTGCGTCGAGTGCCAGCGCTTTGCGCGCGGTATTAATTCCCTTCTGATAATTTTCGAGAACGGATTGATATGCAATCGCCAGCGCGGCCCATGCCGGGGCAAAATCCGGATCGGCTATAGTCGCCTGTTCGAGCAAAGTGACGGCCTCGGATTGACGATTCCGTAGTGCAGCACGTCCTTTAAGGTATGTATCGTAGGCCGCCATGTTCCGGGTCTGGTTTGGCACGGTTTCGACGGTGGTGCCAAGCTCGCCGACCAATGCTTCGGCGATTGCGGCGGCAATTTCTTCCTGCACCGCGAATATATTTTCGAGCTTTCGATCGAAGGTCTCGGACCACAGGTGAAACCCGTCATCTACCTTGATCAACTGCGCCGTAATGCGTACCTGGTCCCCCTGCGAACGCACGCTGCCTTCCAGAACATGCGCCACGTCGAGGCTGGCGCCGATTTCGCGGACGTCGCCGCGATGATCCCTGAATGCAAAAACCGACGTGCGTGCCGGTACCGAGAGGCCGGGAATTTTTACGACCGCGTTGATGATCTCCTCAGTGATGCCATCCGAGAAATATTCCTGTGCGGGGTCTGGTGACATGTTGACGAAAGGCAGTATGGCAACCGACCGATCCTCGCTCGACTCCGAGAATTCAGCAAGCGGCACCTCGCTGCCATCACGCTCGTTCCAAATGAAAAAACCCACGGCGAGCACGGCGGCAGCGGCGATAACGTAACTCAGCTTACGTCCGGTCTGGACAACGTCGGACTCACCGAACTCAATATCTTTCTCTCGCTTGATGCCCTCTGGCGTGAGTTCGAAAACCCAGGCAAAAATAAGTGCTAGCGGTAACCCGAGCGCCGACAACAGCAGAATCGTTTTTATGACCCAGCTCGGTGCGTCGAAGCTGTCTAGCGCAAGCTCGGCGACCTGTGCGATAAGCCAGACCAGGATCACATACGCCGCACCTACCTTGACGACATTGCGGCGTTTGAGTTCGGAATAAAAATTTCGCATGCGTTGAGTATGTCATAAGTAGAACCTACCGCTGAATCGGGATTCGTGCGGACATCGTGTTGTCGTGGTTTCACGAATGGTCGGCGGCACCGCGAAGCGCCAGTCCTACCTTCCCAGGTCCTCTCATTGACGCCACAGGTGCTGACTGAATACTGTATTTGTGGGAATTTCGTCAGCATTATGCTGTCTCATAAGTCTGACGCCGGCGGTAGCAGCCACATAGATGAGTAAGAAATCTGGAATAGCGCGACGGGAATTTCTGACTGCTGTCGGCAAAGCTGTCGGCGGTTCTGCCATGTTGCGCACGATGCTCGCGATGGGGATCGGTACGGCTGTCTCTGCATGCGGTTCATCGTCAGCAGCGTCGCCTCCGGCTCGGCCAACGATACCTCCGCCGTCACAACCTTCAATGTCACCACGGCCTGGTGACTGGCCACCCAATATTGGTGCTGGAAAATCCGTAGTGATTCTCGGTGCTGGCATCGCCGGGATGACGACGGCACTCGAAATGACCCGGCTGGGCTATAGCTGCACAATTCTCGAGGCCCAGACTTCTGCCGGAGGCCGAGTCAGGACAATTCGTTCCGGCGACGTCGTTGACGAGATCGACTCGATGCAGACCTGCCAGTTTGACGTCGATGACGATCTTTACTTCAACGCCGGTCCGTCGCGCATTGCGCAACACCACGAGTTTCTGCTGGGATATTGCCGTGATTTCGGTGTCGAACTCGAAACGTTTACTAATGACAATCGAGGTGCCTGGCTACATTCGCCCAATGCGTTTGGCGGGCAGCCACAGGTCGCAAGGCGACTCATCGCCGATACGCGTGGTGGCATCGCAGAGCTGCTGTCAACAGCTATCAGTCAGAATGCACTGGATGGGGAACTTACGGCTACTGACAAAGCCAACATCCTGGCGATGCTGCAACAGTATGGCGACCTCGACATCAACAATAACTACGCTGCAACGCCGCGCGCAGGTTTTCCTGGTCAGGAGAACGTCGGCAGCAGGCAACGGGGCGAGCTGTTGTCACCCCGGCAACTGCAACAAATAGTGACCGACTTTTTCTGGGAGTTCCGACTGTCGTTTTCGCAGGGCTTTGATCAGCAGCCAACCATGTTGCAGCCGGTCGGCGGTATGGATCGCGTCGCTCGGGCGTTCGAAGCACAGGTCGTCAATAACATTGTGTACCAGGCCGTCGTCACGGAGATTCGGAAAACGGAAAATGGTGCGCGTGTTGTTTACGCTGATCGATTTGGTACGCCGACAACGATGGATGCCGACTACTGCGTAGTGACGATTCCGGCACCCGTACTCGCCACGATAGCGAACAACTTTTCGGCCGCACATCAGGCTGAAGTCGCGGGGTTTCAGTATTCATCGGCCGTGCGCATTGCATTCCAGTCGCCGCGTTTTTGGGAGCAAGACCATAATATATACGGCGGAATCAGCTGGACGGACCAGGACATAACTCAGATCTGGTATCCAAACTACGGGTTCCACCGGACCAATGGCATCATCATCGGCGCCTATATTTTCGACGGGCCGTCGGGCGCCGCATTTACCGGACTGGGGCCGCAACAACGTATCGATACGACGCTTGCGCAGGCATCCAATGTGCACGCGCAGATGACAGGATTGGCGATGCACGGGATAAGCATTGCGTGGAGCAAGGTCCCGTTTCAAATGGGCGGGTGGGGTACGTCGGATGCATCGGTCCTGCTGGCCGCAGACGACAACATATTCTTTGCTGGGGAGCACCTCAGCCTTTTGCAGGGTTGGCAAGAGGGCGCGATCCAGTCGGCCTACTTTGCCATCGACGGTGTCGTTGACCGTGACGTAAACGCGTCGCTGCTTGGCTAATCGCACACAAAACCATCGTCTCCGACGGGCCGGCGGGCTCGAGAAACGGCATGACGCCGCTTGGTATTTCCAGTCCCCGCCGTACACATTTAACGGCAGCTTCTGCTCTCGTCGGCAAGGATCTCTGTTTCCGTCGCCAGGCGATGCAGGTCCCCGTGCTCCCGCACATTGAGCATCAACCCATTGAATGCCAACCAGTAGCGACGGTCATCGAGCGCCTCAATCTCTGCCAACGCCTCGTCATACCGATGCAAACGGATGAGATTCTGGATCAGGCCCGTGGTCGAGCGCCCGCTGCCGGGCTCCAGTTGCCGCGCCACGCGCATGGCATCGAGTCGCCGGGTGACTACCCGCATCTGTTCGTGCTTGCGCAAGTTAAGACCCCAGACGATCTGCCGAACGTACATGCAGTTCAAGAGAAGATAAAGCTGACCGCTGCTAGCAGCAACCCGACGTTGGTCATTGAAGACCCGATTCACTTCACGCTCGACACACACGACGTCTATCCACAAAACATGGACCTCTTCAAACGGAGGTGTTTGTATTCGCTTACGAACCTGAAGGTGTTGAGCTGTTTTGGTCCGTCACTCGTTATAGCGCGCAGCCCAAAGATGGAACCTACTGGATGCCCGTCATTGCCAAAGAGCCATACTACTTCGTCATGCGGTATTACAAGCCGGACCTTGACAACATACCCGAGAAACCCTGCAACTGACGACCTGACAGGGTTGTAACCCGGGCGGCTGGTCTCGGCTGGATAGTGTGTGGCGGACCTGGTTGAGGCAGGATCTGTCAGGTAATCTGGCGTGACTAGAGGATTTGATGCTTCTTACACGTTCTTGTAACAGTTCGGCATGAGGATAAATTCTTGCGGTATTTGACAGCTTTGACGAGCGTGATGATTGCCGGGTCGGCGGCCGTCTACGCCGATGCTCACGATGATTTTCACCATCTTGGTGAAATTAATAAAGCCTCGCTGGTCATGCTTGCCGAAGAGCGTATTATTCCCGCCGATCTTGCCGGGTTGATTGCGGGAGGCATTGCCAAAGTCATTAAGGAACAGGCTCGGGAGGGGTCCGCACGGTCGGCGAACTACCTCGACTTCGAGGCTCGCCTGATCGAGGTCACCGGTCCCGAAGCCTCGCGCCTGCATACGGGCCGCAGTCGCCAGGACATAGGCTCGACATATCGTCGCATGGGTTTGCGGGAAGATTTGCTGGGATCATATGAGGCTCTGCTGGCTGCACGCCGCGCATTGCTGGCGTTGGCCGAGCAGCATGTCCATACAATTATTCCCGCCTATACCCACGGTGTGCAGGCACAGCCTACGACGCTCGCGCATTACCTGCTGGCATTCTCAGCAGCATTTGAACGCGACGCCGTGCGCCTCCGGGAAGTTTATGCGCGCCTGAACCGCAGCCCGCTCGGTGCAGCGGCACTGGGTACATCCGGGTTTGCTATCAATCGCGAGCGGCTCGCTACGCTGCTTGGCTTTGATGCGCCGATCGTAAATTCATACGACGCAAACCTCGTTTCATCAGTTGACTCGAAAATCGAATTTGCAAATGCGTTGTCGATTTCGGCGATAACAGTGGGACAGCTGATGCAGAATCTGCATACGCAATATCACAATCCGAAGCCGTGGCTGACATTGGCTGAAGACATAACTGGTGTGAGCAGTATCATGCCGCAGAAACGCAACCCCAGACCGATCGATGCAGTGCGGTTGCTTGCAACAGGCGTAGTGAGTGATGCTCATGCCGTGACGCTCATTGCGCACAACACAAATTCCGGCATGAATGACTACCGGCCGCGTGATCAGGCAGCCGAAGTAGCAACTAAAGCGCAGCGCATGTTCGCGGCCTACGTAAAAGTCATGAACAGCCTGATCGTAGACCCCATGCGCGCCTTAGAGGAAGTCGAAATCGACTACTCGACCATGACCGAAGTGGCTGACGTGCTGCTGCGACGTGCCGACGTGCCGTTTCGCATTGGACATCACTATGCGTCTGAGTTGACGACGTATGGCAGGGCACGGGGCAAGCGCCCCAAGGACCTGACCGACGCGGAATTATTGCGCGTGTACGAAGAATCTACTGGCGTGGAAATGCCTTTGGCGGTTGCGTTAGTGCGGGAGGCCATGGATCCGATTGCCATGGTGCGCGCGCGCCGGGGGATGGGCGGACCGCAAGAAATTGAGGTACGAAAAATGTTGCGCACGCACGCCGACTCATTGAGTTCGGATTCGACCTGGCTTGACGTGACACGCCAGCACTTGCAACACTCCGGGTCTGCGTTGGAGCAGGCGTTTGCCAGATTTGAATAAAGAAAACGACTGGTTTGATGAATTTGTCGAGACAACTAAAAGGGGTCTGGGCGGTTACATCGCGAAGTACGTATCTTCGCCTGACGATGTTCAGGGCATCATGCAGGATGCCTATCTAAGGGTATTCGTAGCGCTCAGCAAAGAGCGCAGCGGTGGTCATTCCCCGGAAGCGCTGCTGTTCACGACTGCGCGCAATCTTGCAATTAGCCGCCTGCGGCACGAAGCCGTCATCAGACACTCTATGACCGCGGTGTCAGTGGCCGAAGAATTGCGAGGCGAACGTTCGAGCGCGGAGCAGATGGTCAGCAAAAGCCAGAAACTCAATTCTCTGATGCTGATAATCAACTCCTTGCCACCGAAATGTCGCGATGTGTTTGTGTTGCGTTGGATCCAGGGACTCAGTCAGCGCGCGATCAGCGAGCGACTGGGCATTGCCGAAAGCACGGTCGAAAAACATCTGGCCAAAGGGCTTCGTTTTTGCAGGAGCGAGATTCGAGCAAGAACTGAAGCTGAGGACAAAGAAAACGACCTGCCAGAGCCGCGGCAGGATGCTGGAGCCGCATCATGACGCGACTCCCCGATTGGCTTGATCAGAATATCTCCGAGGTTGTGGCGGACGATGCCGCCGCGTGGCTGGCACTGCTCGATTCGGAACGCTGCAACATTGCGGACCGTATCTCGTTTGCGCGCTGGCTCGATGAGGATCCGACGCATCGCTGGGCTTTTGAGGAGCTTTCCGAAGTCTGGGCGCGATTGAAAACACTATCGGATATCGAGCCGCTGTTGCAGGCGGATAATGTGGTGACCCTGGCCTCGGCCGCACCGACTGTCGAAAATACCGCACATAAAAACTCGCCTGCGCCACGACGCGATTGGTCCGCCGGAATCGCCATGGCCATAGTTGCATTGGGGATTGCCGCCCATTTTGTGCTCAGTCCCACCGTCGAGACCTTCGAAACGGATATCGGTGAGTCGCGGGCATTGGTGCTTACCGATGGCTCTGTGCTCGAACTGAATGCGCGCACGGAAATGGATGTGGTTATTGACGATCAGAAGCGCCATATACGCTTGCAGCAAGGCGAGGCGGTATTTCACGTTGCAGAAGATCCACGGCCGTTCGTGGTCGTGACCGATCTCGGCTCGATCACAGCGTTGGGCACGCGGTTTGGCGTCGATCTCAGTGGTAACGTACTCGAGGTGTCTGTAATTGAGGGCACGGTGGCCGTCGCTACAAGGGACCAGCCGGCGCCGCTTACCGAATATGACAATGATATTGGGGTCACCTTTGCGCCCGGAACCGCATTACTGGATGCGGGCGAGTGGCTGGAGGTATCCGGCTCTAGTTACCGTCAGAAATCCCTGGGAACCGAAGAATTTCGGAAACGTCTTTCCTGGCGCAAAGGCGTCGTTATTTTTGAGGACCAGCCGCTACATGCGGTCGTTGAGGAAATGCGCCGCTACATGCACGTCTCGATTCACGTTGCCGACAGCGAACTAAGCGGAATGCGCATCAGCGGTCGTTTTGAGACAGGGGACGCACGTGTTTTCCTTGAGAAATTGGGTGCGAAGTACGGCATCCTGATCGACGATCAGAATGCGAACTGGCTACTATTGCGAAGTCCCTAGGCGGCAATTGCGGCCGTGGGTTCGCCTTGGACCAGGGCGGCGACCTGTTCTGCAGTCGCGCACGCCAGCGTCCACCCAAAGGAGCCGTGTCCGGTGTTCAGATAAATGCCTCGGATCGGTGTTGCGCCGACGATTGGGCGGCCATTGGGCGTCAATGGTCGGAAACCGCCCCAAGCCTGATTGTTCCTCGATTGGTAGTCTGCGACCGCAGGCGCACTGGATTTTGCGGCGTTCAGCAAGTCGTCGATGCGCCGTTCGTCATGTGACGAGCGAAAGCCGACAAAGTCGGCAAATCCTGCAATACGAATCTGGTCATCAATCCTGCTAATGACAAGACGCCGGCCAAAGTCGGTGACGCTCGCAGAGGAGGGATGTTCGCCAAGTGGTAGTGTGACGCTGTAACCCCGTACGGGATAGATGGGGAGGTGGACGCCTAACAAGTTGAGAAGGGTCGAACTCCAGGCTCCAAGACTGACCACGACGGCATCGGCATCGATGTGATCGCGATTGGTTGCGACCGCGCGCAGCGCACCCTGTTCCACAAGCAGGTCGTCTACTGTTGTATTCAGCGCAAAATGACATGTGCCCTGGCGGCTCAGATAATTGGCCAGTTCACGGGAAAATGCTGCTGAGTCGCCGACCTCGTCTTGCGGCGAATAGACGGCGCCGGCGTATGGCCCCAACATTCGGGCGATGGCAGGTTCTATCTCGCAAGCGTGGTCAAGCGAGATCACGCTGGCGGGACACCCGAGGCGGGTTTTGAGTTTCGCGGTCTGCCGTGCAGCTTCAAGGTCGCTGCCTTTGCTGAGAAGTACGAGCTTTCCGGCAATCCGATGACCGAACTCTCCCGGTAATTCGCGCCGCAAATCGCGCAGCAGTTCTTTGGAGCGCTGCGCGAGTTCCAGATTAGCCAACGTATTCGCAATCGCTTTTTTCTTTGTGCATTCCGTCGCAAAGCCAAGGCTCCAGCGCAAAAACTCGATGGTTAGCGGGGGCCGGACCCGAATTGCGCGATCAAATCCCGCCAGCAAACCGGGCGTCTTGAGAAGAAAAGCCGCGCTCGCCATCGCGTCAACATAGCTGTAACTGAGCTGTGCGCCGTTACCATAGCTGCATGCATTGGCGACATCCGCATCGCGGTCAATTACGGTGACCTCGTGTCCCGCCTTTGTAAGGAAGTAGGCTGTCGTAATTCCGACGACGCCCGCGCCCAGCACAACTACATGCATTGGAAACTCTGAATTCGACTACATCTATTGGATGTTACAGGCGAAATTTAGCGCGCGACCAATGTCTATTTTTAGGTAGCCCATAACCGCGAACTATGCCATGCGATTACCTAGATGCTTTTCGATAACCACTTGCAAATGTCCAACGAAGCGCCGGCAAAGCACTGACAGCGGCATGCTGTCCGCGCGCAGAACGTCTATCGAATAACCAAGCGGCGGGTCGAGCGACCAGTGCCTCACGTTCTCGGATTCGGTTGAGTGAGCGGTAATTGAGTCGACAATTGAAACGCCGCTGCCTTTCGCGACGAGTGCTTTGGCAATATGGTAGGTCTCGGTGAGAACGGTCATGTTCAGCCGCACGTCGGACTTCTCAAGATAGGTCGTCAGAAGCTGACCGAGCGGGCCACGGCTGCTCAGTCCTATGAAAGGCAAGTCAGCCAGTGCTTCGATTGAGATTCGGTCACCGCCCAAATCGATATCCGGATGAGTGATGATTACAAACTCGGCTTTCGTGAGTGAATCGGTTGCCAGTCCGGGGACGGGTACCGAGTCAAATGCAAGCCCGATATCAATTCGCGAGTCGAGCAGCGCCGCAGCAATTTGGTCGTGGTGCAATGTCTCAATTTCGAACACCGTGTCGGAGTACTTGCGGAGATAACTGCTGACGGCGGCTGGCAAAAGTTCGACGCCGAACGCCGGTGTTGCCGCGATACGAATTTTTCCGGCACTGGATGCACGTAGATTCTCTGAGACGTGCCGCAGGCGCTCAACGTGTTCGAACACATTGGAAACAAGGCCAAAGAGCCGATCGGCCTCTGGCGTTGCCACGAGCTTGCCCTTGACGCGGTCAAAGAGCGCGTATCCTAGTTGCTGCTCGGCGTGGGCCAGGACTTTGCTGACAGAAGGCTGAGAGACGTGCAGTAGTTTGGCGGCGTTGGTCATCGATCCACTGGTGTAGATCGCGTGAAACACCTCGATTTGCCGCAGGCGCATAGCCTTCCCCCATAGCTCGCGGTTATGTATCAGCCCATACACCCCCTAAAAAGGGTGCTGCAAGCCCACGTAATCATAACCTCCGTCTATGATTAGGCCAAGTGAAGCGATTGGTCAGAGCCGTCCGGGGTTGTTAGCGTAGGAAAGAAGTGGCGGATTAGTGGCTGTCCGCGCGTTAAAACAGCGGGTATAAGCAAAATTGCTTCATTCGCCGGCATCAAAATCTGGCAAGAGCAGGGGAGAAAACATGTCATTTGAGATCAAAATTCCGCGTTGTCGCGGCCGCCTGAGTTTAATTGTCTTCAGCGGACTCGTTTTACCTTTCGTGAGCGGAACGGTTTTTGCTCAGGAAAATGAAGACGATGAGACCATTGAGGAGATCGTCACAGTCGGGTCGCAGATAAAAGGCGCAGACATTCGCGATGCTCTGGCCGTATCCGTGGTAACCGCCAGGGACATCGCGGACCTGGGTGTCGATTCTGGCGATGAACTGCTTGAGTACATGGCGGAACAAGGCCAGAACTTCTTAAGTGAAGCGGAGAATATCAGTGGCGGTGTTAACTCGGCCAGGGGCGACATGGGGGCCTACAACCTTCGTAATCTCGGCACCGGGAATACGCTCGTTCTTCTTAACGGCCGACGCATGGTTAACTCTGCGACTTATCAGACCGAACTGTCGGGCGGTAGTTTTGTACCGGTGAACACGGTCAACTCCCAAACGCTTCCCGTTTATGGTCTCGAACGCGTCGAAGTGCTGCGCGACGGTGCATCGGCCATTTACGGTGCTGATGCGGTTGCCGGCGTTGTCAATTACGTTCTCAAGACTGACTTCGACGGTCTCAGTCTGCGCGCTCGCTACGGCGCTTGGGACAACCTGCCACGTAACGATTTCAAAATCACGATGGAGTGGGGCAAGTCGTTTAACGACGGTCGTACTAACCTGAGCGTGTTTGGTAGCTACTACGATCGTGATCCGGTCAATTCGCAGGATGACGAGAAATGGGCAGACGATGATTTTCGTCGACTGATTCCAGAGGGCTCTCCGTTCGAGGGTGATACGTCATTCCGACGTTCGAGTACCAACTCCGAGTATGGCCAGTACGATATACGAGCCAGTGTTTCCGGATTCGATGATCCGTTCGATTTCTGGGACTCAGCGGGTGAATTCAATACATACCCGCTCGACAGCGAAAACTGCGAGTTTTTTGACGATCAGTATCCGAATGTCTGTTTCGCAGCCGACGGCAATCCGATCTATCGCCACAACCTCAATACGGACCGCGATCTATTATCGGACCTGAAGCGCACCAATGTGTTCGTATTCCTGAATCATGACTTTGGTAATGGACTGGAGAGTTTCACCGAGTTTTCAGCGTATATCTCGGATACGTTCACGCAGCGCCATCGTTCGACTCGCCTGAGCGCAGTGGCCAAGTATCGAATTGCAGCGGATGCCTACTGGAATCCCCTCGGTGCAGTTGGTACGACAGCACGTCTGCCCGATACGATCATAGGCACGGATGTTCCGGTTGAGGGGCTCGAGCTCGAAATCGACAACTACGGCTGGATCGACGCGCCACGCGCGGTATACAACGATGGTGAAACTTATCGTTTCCTGACTGGTCTCCGCGGGGCACTCGGTGACTGGGATTGGGAAAGCGCGGTGCTTTGGTCGCGCGCCGAGAAAGAGGACATCACGAAGAATCGCATCTCGAATACGCTCATGCAGGAAGCGCTGAACGATCCGACTCCGGCGGGATACAACGCGTTCAGTGCTGCAAGAGATACCAACATTGACCGAGCGTTGATCGATGTTTATCGAATTAACGAGACTGAGCTCAAACTGATCGATTTTAAGATGTCGAACGCTGAACTGTTCGACATGTGGGCCGGGCCGGTCGGGTTCCTCGCCGGTATCGAGTGGCGTGAGGAGTCGTTCTTCGATGATCGCGATCCGCGCCTCGATGGCACAATTCAGTTTGTCGATAATGCTGGCAACGGCTTCCCAATCGTTTCCGACGTGATGAATTCGAGTCCGACGCTGGATAGCTCTGGCAGCCGCGATGTGTTTTCGGCGTTCACCGAATTCCAGATCCCTCTGCACGAAAGGCTGGATGCCCAGGTTGCGCTGCGCTACGAGGATTTCTCTGATGTAGGCAATACGACGGTCGGAAAGATCGCCTTGGGTTGGCGTCCCGTAGATCCGCTGTTGATTCGCGGTTCCTGGTCCGAGGCTTATCGGGTCCCCAACCTCGTTACGGTCAATGAGAGTGGCGTCGCCCGGTCTAACACCGTCGACGACTGGGTCTGTTATTTTGTCGATCCGAATGAAGACCTGTATGACTGCTCGTTCGGTGTCCAGCGCGCAGCCGGCGGTAGTCAGGAGCTCGTACCAGAGGAATCCGAGAACACATCCATTGGCATCGTCTGGGATGTCACGGATAACTTCACCGTCACGATTGACTGGTGGTCTATCGAGAAAGAGAAGACGATCGGTCTGTTCGGTGAGGATAACCACACGGCTCTCGATTTGCTGCGCCTGATCGAAGGTGGCCCCTCGGATTGCACAGGCAACACGGCCGTCGTGCGTGGCGATATTCCTGACCCTGGTTCGCCCGAAGAACAGTTGTTCATTGACGCAGGAATTTGCCCGGTTGGTCTCGCGGTTCGTGTTAATGACCAGTATGCGAATCTCGATACCCGCAAAGTCAAGGGTCACGATATAGGGCTCTACTACACGATCGATTCGCGGTTCGGCGAGTGGGACCTCCGCTACGTTGGCGCGCGGCTGGACGATTACACGCAGGTGCCCAGCGGTCCGGCTCTTGAGCTCCTTGCAGCACAGGAGGCAGGGGTGCTACCACCTGAGATCTCGATTGCCGGTTTCGCCGATCTGAAGCGCATAAATGGAAATCCGACCTGGAAGCATACGGCGCATGTGAAATGGCGCAAGGGTGACTGGGGCGCCTCTGTAAGTGGCACGAAGCTCTCTGATGCCATTGAGACCCGACCTGGGCTCGGCAGCGACGGTTCGCAGTGGATTCTCGAACCGATGACGACCTATAACATGTCGGTCGACTATCAGTTCGATGCCTTTTCCGACATCGGCGCCAGGGTGCGCTTTGGTATCGTCAATGTCACTGACGAACGGGCACCGCTTTCGAGTAACCGTTTCGGCTACTTCTCGGATATGCATCGAGACTTCGGTCGGTCGTTCTATCTGGATCTAAGACTGGACTTCTAGTTGACGCTACCGGACGGCAGGGGACCAAAGGGTCCCCTGCCGTCCGGTGCCCGAAATATTTGACGTGATCACTTCACCCAAATCGGCGGAACCCTCTGTAAACCGGGACCTTGAGACCTACCAGATGGTGGGCCGCATCCTCGGGCCGGTCGTGTTTGCCCTGATGCTTGCAACTGAACAATGGCAGAGTGCGATGAATGCCGAAGCGTGGCGCACCGCCGCCGTGGGGTTGTGGATGGCTATCTGGTGGGCAACGGAAGCGATACCGGTTCCCGTTACGGCTTTTCTGCCCATCGTGATCTTTGAGCCTCTTGGTATCTCCAGTCTTAGGGATGCGGCGGCGCCGTACGCCAATCCTATTATCTACCTGTTCCTCGGCGGATTTTTGATGGCCCTGGCCCTCGAACGCTGGAACCTGCATCGAAGGATTGCGCTGGCGATCCTCGACAAGACAGGTACGGATGGAAGGCGCCTGATTGCAGGCTTCATGTTCGTGTGTGCGATGCTCAGCATGTGGATGACAAATACGTCGACAACAATGATGCTGTTGCCAATCGTTCTTTCCGTGATCGCCGTGATCCGCGATAACGTATCTGACCTGTCTGACAAGAGTCGCGCCGACTTCCAGATTGCCATGCTGCTTGGCCTCGCATATTCAGCCAGTATTGGCGGTCTTGCGACCCTGGTTGGTACGCCGCCTAACGCGCTCCTGATCGGTTATCTCGCCGAGAATTACAACATCGAGATCAGTTTTGCGCGCTGGATGACGGTGGGAATTCCGGTGACGGTGGTGATGCTGCCAGTAGCCTGGTTCGTGTTGACGCGTTTCCTGCATCCGGTCAATGTTCCGGCGAGCGAGGCCGTAAGCCGGCATCTGCACGAGCTGCGCGAAGAGATGGGACCGATAACAACGCCGGAGAAACGCGTTGCCATCATTTTTGGATTCGTCATTATCTCGTGGATGTTGCGCCGACCGCTCACCGAGCTGGCTGGTATCAGCGGCATCTCCGATGCGGGCATCGTCATGACGGCAGGTGTTTTGCTGTTCATGCTGCCAAGCGGCAACGTGACGCAGCCGCAGCTCATGACTTGGCATGACGCTATTCGCCTGCCCTGGGGAGTGCTGATTTTGTTCGGTGGCGGTCTTAGCCTTGCAGCCGCTGTCTCGAATACCGGGTTGGCACTCTGGCTTGGTGAGAGTCTTGCCCCGCTCAATGCATTTGGTCTGGCGGTTCTCGTCATCGCAGCGGTCGCGCTCGTGATTTTTCTTACCGAGTTGACGAGCAACCTGGCGACGACCGCTACATTGCTTCCTGTTATGGGCGCAATCGCTATTCAGGCCGGCATTCCGCCCCTGTTTCTGACCGTCCCGATTACCATTGCCGCGAGCTGTGCATTTATGCTGCCGGTTGCAACGCCGCCGAACGCAATTGTGTTTGCGACGGGCCAGATTACGATTCCGCAAATGGTTCGCGCAGGCCTGGTTTTGAATCTGATCAGCATCGTAATTGTCACCATCATTGCGCTGTACGTAGCCCCGAATGCGCTGGTTTAGCTTAATCCTGGCAACCACGCTTCTTGGCGCGTGTGGTGGCGAGACGAGTCCTGTTCAGGAGAGTATCGATATCGTGCTCGTCGGCGGCACTGTCTTCAGCGGTCTTGACGAGTCGCCGATAGTTGCCGATGTCGGCATCGAGGGCGATCGCATCGTCGCGATCGGGAATCTTGACGGTCACCCGGCCGACCAGCGCATCGACGTCAGTGGGCTCGCGGTCATGCCTGGCATCATCGATATCCATAACCATGCTATTCGTCCGAACGCTGCGCGCAGCGGCATCTATCTCTGGCCCGATGCAGAAAACCTGATCAGGCAGGGCGTCACCACTGTTATTGGCGGTCCGGACGGTTCGTCTCCGCTGCCCATCGAGAATGATTTTCAGAAACTCGAGGCGAGTCCGGCTACGGTTAATTATGGCTCCTTTGTCGGGCACGGGACCATTCGCGCGACGGTCGTCGGCCGTGAAGACCGAATAGCTACCGATGACGAACTTGAAGAAATGCGTGCCGAGGTCCGGAAAGCGATGGACAGCGGTGCGTTTGGCCTGTCTTCGGGTCTGTTATACGCGCCGGGAAGCTTCGCGCCGGCGGAGGAGGTCATCGAACTTGCCAAAGTCGTGAAACCCTATGGCGGAATCTACATCAGCCACATGCGTAATGAAGCGCTCGGCCTGCTGGATTCGATCAGGGAAACGATTCGTATCGGAGAGGAGGCGGATATTCCCGCACAAATCACTCATCACAAGGTCATGGGAGCCCCGATGTGGGGTCGGTCGACTGAGGCGTTGGCGCTTGTCGATGCCGCCATTGAGCGAGGCGTGGATGTATCGAGCGATCAGTACCCGTATCCGGCGTCGTCGACGGGGCTACCGGCGGTATTCCCGCGCTGGAGCCTCGACGGAGGAAACAAAGCCCTAAAAGCACGTCTTGATGATCCCGAGCAGCGCGCGAAGATCAAGCAGGGCGTCATCTATTCGATGGTCAATGAGCGCGGCGGAAATGATCCTGCAAAGGTTGCGCTGGCGAACTGTGCCTGGGACCCATCGCTGAATGGCCTGAATCTTGCGGACGTGCTGCGGCAGCGTGAGATCGTTGTCAACATCGAAAATGCGGCTGAACTCATCATGGATCTGCAATACGCAGGAGGGTGCAGCTGCGTGTACCATGCCATGTCAATGGAGGATGTCGACCGGATCATGCTGCATCCGACAACGATGATCGCATCGGACGGCGGTGTTATGGCACCCGGGAACCTACGGCCTCATCCGCGCAATTACGGCACGTTCGCAAGGGTACTCGGAGACTTCGTGCGTGAGCGACAGCACCTGCCGTTGACCACCGCGATTTATAAGATGACACGAATGCCTGCGGACCGAATTAACATGACGGACCGTGGAAGGCTCGAAGTCGGCGCGATCGCTGATGTTGCCGTGTTCCATCCGGATGAGATCATTGACAAGGCTACGTTTGCGAACCCTCACCAATATGCTGAAGGTATGTATCACGTATTTATCAACGGTGAAGCGGTTTTGCTTGACAAAAAAATGAGCGGCGTTCGGCCGGGACGGGTGCTGCGTTCTATGGGTCCTCGACCTCAAGAATAATGCAGCGATCGGGGCAGCTTGGCTTGCTCGCTGCGCTTATTCCTCCAGCGTGCAGCCGAGGCTGCCAATCATGACCCGCGAGCCCACACCAAGACCGACGGATGCCGGTGGCAGTAGTCCTGGCCACATGGGCGGAAATGCTACCGTCGTTGCGTCCAGAGCCTGGCCGGTATTCGCATAGGAATCGAACGACACACTCGCACCGAAGCTGCCGTCAGCCCTGGCTGCCAGAGTGGCGTAGCCAACCACGTAACCGTCGACGCGTACTTCGAGTTCCTGCCGGGCCTCCAGGCTTTTATTCGCTGGGGCTTTGAAACTGATATCAAACAATGCACGCGTAGGTGAATGAATATAGCGCACAGCTAGCATTTCGCTGGCGTTGTTTGTGTTGTCGCATACAAGGATGCTGTCAGCTCTTGAAGTTGCGATGCCAGACAGAGCGATGGCAATTGCGGCGGTCCCGAGTAGTAGTTTGTGTTGGGCCATAATCTGGTTCCTGGTTGTTCAATCTCAAATCAATTTGAATATTGGCGAAGTTCTGCTCTCTTTACAGATCAATGCTCGCCATGTTGATGTGACGAGTGGTCATGCATATCGTGTTCTTTTTCCTCAACGGCGGCAGCGTAACGCTGCTCGATGCGAGTAGTCTCCCCCGCCATGTAATTGATCAGGTCATCAATCTCGCCATCGTCGAGCCGGAAATTCGGCATGACGATTTCCCACTGGGCATTTAAAGCCACCGCGACGGGATCGCCAGACGCCACCATTTTATCGGGCTCGGCCAGCCAGCGGCGCAGCCAGGCGTCTTCCCGCCGCAGTGTTACGCCATACAGATCCGGGCCCAGGGGCCGGGCATTGCGGCCCGGCGCAAGGCCCCCACTAATGTCGTGACAAGAGGCGCAGCGATCCCGAAACATCATCTCCCCGCTGGAAATCTGGCGAAGTTTCGGCGCGGATGCATAGTCGTTTTGCACATGCTCACCCGCTTCTTTGTAGCCATGCAGCCAGGCGCCTAGCTGGTTCGACAAAATGTACGGATTCTCGAACGGCGAGCGCCGTACCCAGTGTCCCGTCGCCTGGTTGCCGAGCATCAGATTGATATTGTGATTTGAAAGGTCCTGCTCTTCGAGGGGATCACCATACAGACCGAACTTCTCTCGAATTGCGTCAATCTCTTCTTTCTTACCCGTCAGGAACTTCCAATTCTCTCCATCCACACCAAAGCGTTCCGCATAGTCACGCAGTACATCCACCGTGTCGTTTTCCGGATCGATCGTTATCGAGTAGAAAAAAACGTCTGAACCCACTCGATCTCCCATGATCTTGTACACGGACACCATGCGTGCGGTTTCCATTGGGCAGACGTCTTTGCACGTGGTGAAGATGAAATTCACCGCGACCACCTTGTCTTTTATAACGTCGTCAAAAAACCGAAGCGTTTCGCCAGTGTGTGCCTGCAGTTCGTAATTGGGGAAGTAATCGGCACCCCAAACATCACCTGCGCTGCTGGCATGACTCGGGACCGCAAAGCTGATTACGAACCCCGTTGCCAAAATTGCGAAGCACAACATCTGCCTGCCGACCTGCCACAAGTCCGAGAAGCTGGATTTCATTTCAATCCTCATCCTTCTTTCTCCAATGCAACCGGATTGGCGATTAGTCCTGCAGACCAAAGCCATCTCCGCTTCTGAAAGTAGGCAACGCGATACTGTCGACATACTTGACGCCATCCCAGGTGGGGATCGGTGCAGGCATTAACTGCACCTGCCCAGGCTGTTCGATGTCCCAGCGCAGCAACATCGCATGATCCTCATGCTGGGTATTGTGACAATGCTCCACATAGCTACCCGCGAACTCCCGGAACTGGTAATAGATATCCATGTCTCGTGCAGCTTCTTCCTCAGGACCGATACGGAACACATCCTTGCGTGCCCAGCGGTGCCAGGCTGGCGGGGCTTCGCCGTCCTGATAGAGAATGATCCCTTCTTCAAAGTGGATGTGAATCGGGTGGCTCCAACCACCGCCGGTCTCAAGTCTCCAGATTTCAGTGGTTCCGTCCCCTGCAAACCCTGCGTCGGTGGGACCATTGGCCAGTTGCGGGGCCACGCTCAGTCGGCGGGTATCTGCAGTGTAAGCATCACCGCCATCTGTCTTGATGGTCCACGGCGCTGAGTCGGTGCCCGAGGATCGGCCAAACTTGAAGGTACGATGCCGCGCATTTTCCAGCTCCGCCATTTGTGCCTTATCGTCACGATTGAATACGAGCGGAATCATCTTCTTACCGCCCGGCTCATACTCGGCCGGATTCATGCTCTGATCGATGCCGTCGTAGGGCTGTATTCGAAATTCCAGAAACTTGCCGACCACAGGGTCACCGTCGACCCATTCGTCCGGTTGTCCGTCCTTGAATTCGAGCTCGGCCTTATAGGTCTCGCGAAGCACGGCGCCCAGAGACACACTTCCCTCGACGACTTTGCCGTCCTTGTGCTCAAGCACGTTCACGAAATACAGCTTGTCGCCAGGCTTCAGGCCATGAGCAGCAAAGTCCACAACGATGTCATGTCGCTCGGCGATCGCCTGTACCGGGAGCATTCCCTTGTGTTCAGCGGCATTGCCATCACCATCAAGATCGTGCTTTCCATCGAAGGGGATCGCGTGCTCCATGATGTTGCCGTCGTTGGCAACCATATGGAAAGGAATTCTGTTCCACGAGACTTTCTGTCCCCGGCGGCCACGAATTTCACCCTTCGTCCGTCCCTGCACCTCCTGAACCAGAGCGACCTTCAAATAACGGGACACGGAACCGTTCAGGATGCGGAAGCGGTAACGCCGTTCACGCACTTCCATATAGGGCTTGTAGAGCCAGTTGACCAGGAACTGGTCACCCAGGAACCCGTTCTTGTTAAAAATGTTGAACCACAGCTGCCCGTCCTTATCCCAGGCCTTGCCCGCAAGCAACAGGTTGACATCGTAATCCCGGTTTCCCCACGACAGGGCCGAGCCGCTCGGCAGGCGCAGGTTCACGCCGTCGTCGATTGCCTCGTTGCCACGGTCAATAGCGCTGTAGTAATTCATCATCGCAGCATTGCCCTTGTAGACGTTCGGGGCAGTGAAATCGATCATGTGATCGTGGAACCAGTGCGTGCTCATGGTTTGGCGCCAGTCGCCTCGTATTTTAATGGTGCCGTTCTCGCAGGTCTTAAGCCCCGGGTTGGCGTCATTTACGAACAGAGTCTCGCCGGGCTCGCATGGAAACGCGGCGCGAGGATCTGAGGCGTCGGTGTTAATGGAATCGTAGCCTGCCAGCGTAATTGGCCAACGGTAATCGTAGAACTGTCCCGGAAAGAAGAAGGCACCGGCAAACCCGTCACTCTCGGCCGGAGAGTGACCATTATGCTCATGCGTCGTCAACGTATGCATGCCGAAGCCTCGGTTTGCCGTGACGTCAATGGGCAGCGCGTTGTAATGACGCGTGAGCATCGGCTGACCATAGCGAACGTTCAGTAGTTTAGGTGGCAGAGTCCCATCAAAGGTCCATAAGGTCTTGTGCTCCTGAGTCGGCATGTCGGGGTGGAAGCGAATCCCGATACCTGCTGTCGTGCCCGCATTGCCCGGCGAGCCAGTAGTGTTGTTGTACAAACCGCCGGGCGCCCACTCACCGACGGCATAGCCATGGCGCTGCCGCTTGTCGCGGAACCCGCCGTTAACCCGCGCGCCGACCTGAGCCGTCTCGTAGTATTGCACCGGATAGAATTCGTTCCACCGCTGATGTGCCCAACCCTGTCCGGGTGGCCGGCCTTCTGCAGGAGGATCATTCAGCGGGCGGCCGAGATACGCTTCGATCGTCGCCTTCCAGGGGTTTTGTTCCGCGACGTTTGAAAACTCCGTCGGGAACGGGGCGATGCCGGGCTCCGCAAGGAAAGCCTCAATCGCGGCAGGATCCGGACTGCTTTTGGCCAAATCCGATGGGTCCTGCGCGGGCAAAGGTCCGACCGAGGGGCCAGGGAAGGACAATGTCGGAGTGGGGCCAGCAGGATCAAGGGGTTCGGTACCGAACTCCTCGAAGCGCAGTATTTGCTGCGTAAAGGGTTTTGCGCCGAAGAGCGGACTTGGCTTGCTATTCGTCGGAATATTATATTTTCCTCCGCCCGACAGATCGTCCTCGGGAATCGACCCCGTCAAACTTTGGTCGGCCGCGGTGCCCGTGGGGCCGCCTTCTATCGCTCCCTTGTACACCGGTGGCTTGTCCACAAGGTCCCCGGCAAGCGACTCACTAATGATGGGGCCCGTATGGGCGGACGGATCTCCGGCAGGTGGCGGGCCGAAATTGTCGAGTGTCGCGGCCGCGGCCAGCAGGCTGGTGCCCAGCGCCACCAAAAGGAACAGCCGGGTGCTACCGCGCAGCCCGATGATTTTCCGTTTACTCAGCGTGCGTCCGCTATTTGGATTGGAAACCGTATTCATGTGAACTCGTACCCCTTTGGAGCGTAGTCAGCACCCCGTGTCTAGAGCTGCGAAGCCGAAGTGCGTGGCTGACTGTCTCGTTAACCTATATTTTTATTCATCGACCGGATGTCGAAGTGTTGTCGAGGAAAGGGTCCGACAACTGGCTTGAACGCTAATTTAAATGCTTAGACATAAGATGTCACCTAGACAAAAGGCTGGATAGTATCTAATAAAACCTATACTAACGATTAGTAGATAACTCATCTTTCGATTGGGTTTTGCGGCGGCGTATTGATAAAAACACGCGCTTATTGTAAGGGCTATGATAGAGCTGCAACGGCTAGCTGGCGCGGCTTTGGGGCTGTCTGAGGGGTCCAGGCCCGGTGCATGACGAAGCCAAAGGCCTTGGTTTGCGCTGGTGGACGGATGTCCTACAAGTGTCTAAACTCTGACCGGCTCGCGACACGCCTGCGGAGGAGTGTGAAATGGAAAAAATAGGCCAAGATACAGGCCAGATGCTGAAAATTAGTGCCGTTGCTCGGCTTACGGGGCTTTCTGTCCATACGATTCGCAAGTGGGAACAACGGTATGGGGCGGTGACGCCTCACCGGCTCGATGGCGGGAATCGGCTCTACAGCGACGCGGATGTCCAACGGCTGATTCTGATCAGCTGCCTCGCCGAAAAGGGTCTGTCGATAGGCCGCATTGCGTCCCTTCCTACTGACGAACTTGAGGAACGTTACAGCCGTATGACTGCGGCAGGCAAACCGAGCGCGCCAACGGTGCCACTGCGTGTCGCTGTTCTGGGTGCTGGCCTTGCCGCCATGATTCAGCTCGACGATAAACAATTGCCGCCCGTCCATGTTGTCGCCGCGGCCGACGATGAAGCCGAGCTGCGGAGTCTGCTTGCAGAGTCTCCAGCCGACGTGGTGCTAATTGAGTGTCCGGCGGTTTTGAGGGACACAGCATCACAGATACCCCAGATAATGCGACGGCTGCGTGTGCCGGCTGCATTGGTCGTATACCGGTTTGGTGCCAGGGAGCATGTCGAGTCGCTACGTACGGCAAAAATCGAGGTGCTGCGCGCACCGGCCGAAATGTCGTACA
Organism: Chromatiales bacterium; assembly: GCA_024679535.1. Classification (GTDB taxonomy): domain Bacteria; phylum Pseudomonadota; class Gammaproteobacteria; order Steroidobacterales; family Woeseiaceae; genus UBA1847. The sequence continues at coordinate 3,008 of JAIBDF010000018.1, read as the reverse complement.
TGAGCCAGGTGCTGGCGACCCTGGTTCTGGCTCGGACGGATGCCGCCAATCATAGCGTCCAGCGTGTCGCCCATGGCGCGACTGATGACACATCCGCACCGCCACGATTTTCGCATGAATCACTGGCCGCGATGGCCTTGGCCGCTCCCGGGGCTAGATGCCAATGTCAGAGGAATCTCGTAGATATCGTCCTCAGCTTATGTGCCTTGGAGGAATACCTGGCTGGTTGCGAAAGTCCGACACCGGCGGATGTGGAACTGCACAAATTTCTCTGGAGCAAGGTTGGCGCTGCGCGATCGACCATCGAAGACGCGATCGAGCACCTCGCCGCGGTGGAAGGCATCAATTTAGACCTGGCTTCAAAATAACGAGTCTTCCGATTGCATGCGGCGCTGCGCGCCACTAGTATTTAGGCCGCCTGACCGAGTCTACTGGGAACATTCGGTTGTGGTTGCGGTCTGCAATAACACAGCATGGTCTGGGAAGAACAAGAATGAGAAAGCCGGTATTCGCATTGTTGGCGATGTTGGCCATTGCGTCGTGTGGAGGACCGGGTGGAGACATAGGTGCCATTCCACCCCGACCAACACCTGTAGCTCAACCGTCGCCCGCTGAGGTGCTGCAAAGCGATCTGGCTGGCCTGAGTCTAACCGAGTACTACGACAAGTCACTGGAGGCGCTTACCTACCGATCGCCCGAGTCGATTGTCTGGAACGCCCTGAGCAGCGTCTACCCGCTTGATACTCCGGTCCTCGATAATCTGTCGGACGACTACACGCGCGACACCTACGCGATGGTTCAGGTTGCGCTCGACGTATTGCGTAGTTTCGACAGGGATCTGCTGTCGGATGATGACAAGCTCAGTTATGACTTTTATGAGTGGTATTTGCAGGACCGCGCAGATGGCCTCGATTTTATCTATTACGATTTTATTGCAACCTATAATTTCCACGGGGTGCAGAGCGATACGGAACGTTTCTTTCTGGATATCCACCCACTGGCCACGCGCCAGGATGCCGAGGATTACCTCACACGATTGGGCGGCGTTGTCAGGAAGTTCCGGCAGGTCATCGACTATCTGAATCTGCAAAGTGGTGCTGGCATCATCGAGCCGGCGATTACAATGGATGCGGCGATAGCGCGCATGCACGCAATAGCTGATGGGCCAATTACCGCCGAAGGTGTTTCGTTCTATGATCACTTCGTAGCGGCGCTCGAGGATATTCCAGAACTCACCCTCGATGATCGCACGGCGCTGCGCATCGGTGCTCGGGACACAGTAAGGCAAAGCATCTATCCGGCGTACCGGGAGCTGCGGGCCGCATTGCAAAACCTGCGGGCGCGCGCTCCCTCAGGGATTGGCGTCGGGCAGTATTCCCGCGGCAACGACTACTACAATTACATGCTGCGCCACCATACGACGACGGATCTGACGGCTGCCGAGATTCACCAGCTTGGACTCGACGAATTGCAGCGCATTCATGCCGAGATGCGGTTGATTTTCGATCAGCTCGGCTACCCGCGAGACGAGACGCGGGCACAACTCTATGCGCGCGTTGAGGCGGACGGTGGAGTGATCCCGGCCGCTGATGTGAAAGCCACTTACGAAGCAATTATCCAGGCGGCGGAACAGGAGCTTGACCAGGCCTTCGATATATTTCCATCCTCGAATGTCGTCGTCGCCGATGATGAGTTCGGTGGCTTTTATATCGGGCCGTCCTTTGACGGTACCCGCCCGGGCGCGTTCTATGCGGGCACTGTCCACGATGAGCCCTGGTTCTCGATGCCTTCCCTGACGTACCACGAGGCCGTTCCCGGGCATCACACGCAAATCGCAATAGCGATGGAGCAAGCTGCCGGCCCTTCGTTCCGTAAGACGGTGCGGTTCACAGCTTTCGTCGAAGGCTGGGCCTTGTACGCCGAGCGCTTGGCGTATGAGTTGGGTTGGTACGCGAACGATCCCTACGGCAACCTGGGTCGGCTCCAGTTCGAAGCGCTACGAGCCGCCCGGCTGGTGATGGATACGGGTATTCATAGTATGGGCTGGTCGTTCGAGCAGGCCGTGCAGTTCAATATGGACAACCTGGGCGCGAGCCGCGGTGCGTCTGAAGGTGCGGCTGGGCGCTACAGCGTCGTACCCGGGCAGGCGACAGCGTATCTGGTCGGTATGCTGCATATTCTGGATGCCCGACAACGCGCCCAGGATCAGCTGGGAGCCCAGTTTGACCTGAGGGCGTTTCACCGGGTCGTGTTGACCAGTGGTGGTGTTCCGCTCGCGCTACTGGACGACGTTGTAGACAACTGGATAGCTGAGCAACTCGCAACGCCATAGCGCGCCGTCGTTGCCGTGGCGACCTAATCTAATTAGCAGGCTGAGGCTCAACTGCAATTGCGACAGCTTCAGTAACAGTGATTATGACCAGGTCACCGACAACCGCCCGAGTCAGGTTGTCAGGGTTCCGGGCTACGTATTCACTGACAGTGCCATCGGGTCCTTTTAATTTGAACGTATTCATCTCCACGTTGATTTCCTCAACGGTGGCGACAACTACAGACGTATCCATCGCTGCGAATCCGGGCATTTCACCTTCCTCGGTGCGGGTCATCGCGGTAATCTCGGCAGCGTCCGGTTCCAGGCCATCATTTGCCATGACGTCTATGGACACAGATTCAACGTATTCGGCAATGAGGACATCACCTACTTTTACCTGATCTAGATTGCGAGCTTCCTCACTGGCCGTAAAAGTGATTTCTTCGCCATCCGGTTTGCGCACCGTGACAACTCGAGTTTCGTGATTAATGGCCTCCACAACAGCTGAGACCATCATAGACTGACTGGCAGAAAACGATGGTCGGTCCAAAGTGGCTTCTTGTTCCATGGCAGAAATTTCTGCTTTGGCGGAGGCGTCTTCGTCTTTTGTCGTCGAGGCGCAAGCAGTATTGAACAACAGAGCCGCAATAGGCATGTACTTGAAATATTTCATTAATTGCATCCAGTTTCGTTGAAT
>JAIBDF010000233.1 GCA_024679535.1 Chromatiales bacterium | reverse complement strand
TTGAAGGCACTGTCTGCATCGCCAAGATAGGCGTACACGTAGCCGATGTTATAGGTCATGTTGCCCGAGTATTTGCGCAGCAACTCGGCGAGTACCGTTTCGTGGTCATTGTTGGCCGCCGCATGCGCCATCGTCAAACCGGCCAGCCGCCAGTCCTCGCGCGCTTCTTTCTGCAGAGCAGCGACCGCCTCGTTTGGACGCCCTGCCAGCATCAGCGCCACACCCAGGTTGTAGTGGGCCAGGGAAAACTCCGGACTCAGACGAAGCGTTGTCTCAAAGGACCGCACGGCATCGTCATATTGGGCAGCCGACAAGTATGCGATGCCCAGGGTGTATTGCCAGGCGGCTGAGAGCGGGTCCAGCGCAACCTTGTACTCAATTGGCGCAAGCCCTTCCTCGGCGCGGCCCATATTTTTCAAGAGCATGCCCGCACTGCCAATCAATGCCGAGTCCGTCGGTGCCAGCTCCAGCGCGCGCTGCAAGTAATCGGTGGCGGCAGCAAGGTCCACGTCGTAGTACTGGGCCAAAAACGAAAGCGTGCCAAAAGCGGGCGCGTAGGACGGGTCGGCCTCGATCGCTGCGAGTGCAGCTTCGCGGGCGAGCCGAAAACCCTCAGCCGCAGGGCGCAAACCGGTGTTGGCCTGGCTCTGGTAGACAGATGCCATTTCGTCCCAGGCCGGCGAATAATCTGGATCAATCTCGAGTACTCGCTTGTATATCGCGATGGACTTGTCATAACTGTCAACGGTACCCAGTCGGCGTTGATCTCGCGCCTCCAGGAACAGTGAGTACGCAACGGGATCAGTCTGCCGCTGTTGAGGTGACGCAATATCCAGTGTGCCCCGGACCTGCTCGACGACATCGCCCGCAATCTCATCCTGTATCTGGAAGATATTCTCCAGCGTTCTGTCGAAGTTCCTTGACCAAACCTGTGTGTCGGATTGAGCCTCTATGAGCTGGGCGCTGATGCGTAACTGGTCGCCAGACTTGCGCACCGAGCCGTCGAGCACGTAAGAGACTCGTAATCGGTCTGCGATTTCGGGAATGCTCAGCCCCTTATCCTTGAACGAAAAAGCCGACGATCGGGACGTAACCCGGACTTCCGGAATTGTCGCCAGCAGATTGAGCAGTTCCTCGGCAATGCCCTCAGAGAAATAGGCTTGATCTCTTTCCGGTGACATGTCGGCGAATGGCAGTACGGCGATCGATCGATCGCCGATCTCGGCGATGATGGCCTCGTTTCGTACGGCCTCGCGTGCTAACTCCAGCTGTTCTGCATCGCGGCCGGGGTCGAGCATGAACTTGTCGACCGCGAAATAGCCAACGGCAAGCACCAGAATGGCGACGATAGCTCGATCCAGCTTGCGACCGTCGGTTCTCGTGACGGACAGCGCAGGATCGACGTCGCTGTCCATCTTTAGTCCTTCCGGCGTCAGTTCGAAAACCCAGGCAATGATCAGGACCGGCACCAGGCCAATGCCCAGGGTAATGACCACCGCGCGGATTGCGGCGTCGCCGAAACCAAATGGCGGGAAGGTGGTCTCGACCACCTGGATGATCAACCACGCGGAGACGACGTACGCGGCCGCAACACGAAATACGTTGCGTCGCTTCAGTTCGTTAAAGAACTGTCCCATCCGTGTTTTCCCTCCGCTATTAAAGAGTGCGAGCTGCCAACCGAGCGAGAATTATGGCAGATATGTCGTAAGACCGTGCCGTACTTTGCGAATCGATCCGCCTCTGGACACCGCTCCAAATATATACAGCACGTGACCTGGCATACGGGGCTATAATCGTGCGCGCCAGTCTTCGAACCACAGCCTCCAGGTTAGCAACGTGTCCCCATCCAGATCCCATGTCGTCATAATCGGCGGCAATTTTGCCGGCCTTGTCGCCGCATCCCGCCTGTCTTCCGATCACGACGTGACCGTCGTTGATGCCCGTGCCGATTTTGAATGGACCCCCAATATCCACGAGATACTGTCCGGGGTGAAGAGCCGCGAGAGCGTCGTGTTGCCGCGTGCGGA
>JAIBDF010000089.1 GCA_024679535.1 Chromatiales bacterium | reverse complement strand
TGACTTGTCGCCGGGCTGGTAGCGCCGTGTGCGTGCCTCGCTGCCCGCGGGCATCATACGGAGACCATCCAGCGCGACGAGTTCATCTCCTGGTGAGATGCCCGCGAGCTCCGCAGGACCGCCATTGTGCACGGCCCTGAACACAGACTTGTCGTTATTGTTGGCGAGCATCGCACCCAGCCAGACCGCTGGCAGTTTGCCATTGTGCTGTGCTTTCCCACCGCTATCCTTGCCCCCGGCAGAGCGCCGCAGGTGATAGTCGATACCCTGGGTTTTTAGCAGCGCCTCGAGCGGTAACTCGCCGGTCCCGCGGACAGTCGCCTCGAAGAAGTCTTCAAGATCCAGCCCCGACACCTCGGCGCACAGGTTTTCGAAGCCGTCCTCCGGCATACCGTCGCCCGTCTCGCCCCAACGCTGCCACGCCGCCTGCATGACATTATGCAGGGAGACCTTGCCATCCGTTTCGGAGCGTAATTTGAGATCGAGCGACAGCGCTATGAGTGCGCCTTTGGCGTAATAGCTGATTATGGCATTCGTCGCATTCGCATCCTGTTTATAAAACTTCGTCCATGCATCAAAGCTCGACTCCGCCACACTTTGCCTGCGCCGGCCACCGCTGCGTAAGACGCGGGTAATGGTCTGGCCGAGCAATTCAAGGTAGCTATCCGTGTCAATGAGGCCACTACGGACCAGTGCCAGGTCATCGTAGTATGACGTCACACCTTCGAACACCCACAGCAGGCCCGTGTGTGATTCCTGCGAAAGGTCGTACGGCGTAAACACCGCCGGCTTCATGCGCTTCACATTCCAGAGATGAAAGTACTCATGGCTCACGAGGCCGAGAAATGTCCGATACTCGTCGGAGACGCCTTCGTCCCCACGTGCCGGCAGGTTATCCCGGCCGCAGATCAGCGCCGATGACCAGCGATGTTCGAGACCGCCATAGCCACTGCCCGGCGCATTAAGAAGAAACAGGTAACGATCGAGATCTTGCGGTGCACCCAGAAATGAAATGTGGTGTTCGCAGATGGTCTGCAGGTCGTGGCACAGGCGCGCCATGTCGACTCGGGTATTACCGCGAATCGCAATGGCATGAGGTATCTCACAGACGTCAAACTCACCAATCGAGAGTTCTCCAATCTCGACCGGGTGATCGATCAGTTCCGCGTAGTCGTCAGCCCGGTATGTGCCGAAGTCATAGCGGCCGGCTTCCTTGCTGTGCATCGATGTCGCGACCCGCCAGTTCTTGCCCACGGGCTTCGCGGGTGCCCGAATGTCGATTTCACAGGCCACATCTTCCTGGTCAATCACGGCCGGGAAAACGCAGGTGCCGTTAAAGAACGCATGCGTATGGTCGAGATGCGCACCCCGCACGCTTTCATCATGCGCATAGACCTCGAGAATAAGAGTGAGCGCCCGGTCGGTGTCTGCCGCCTGCCAGCGGCTCTTGTCGAGTTTTTCCAGCGTGACCTCGCGGCCATCGGATTCAGCACGTGCACTCACCACGTGCTTCGCGTAGTCGCGAATCATGTAACTGCCAGGTATCCACGCCGGCATGGCAAATACCTGACCGCCGGGGTTGGGCGTGGCGACAGTCACTCTTACTTCAAACAGGTGTGCCGCCGGGTCTTTTGGCCAGATGGCATATAGGTGCGGCACTGCTGAGTTATCACTCACAACCGGCTAGCTCCTTCTACAGGCAGGTGGATTTCAGCCAGCATACACCGCACGCTGCCACCCGCCGACGCTTCGATATTGTCGATCGAAGTACAGACGATACGCCCGTTCGCGCTGAGCGTCGCCCGTTGTTCTGCGTCGAGGGAGTCCCAGGCCTGTTGCGACAGCGTGATGACCCTTTCACCGCTGCGATTTCGAAGCTCGAGCATGTTGCCCGCGAACGCATCCAGCTGTGCATAGCTGAGGTGCACGACCTCATGCCCCGTGTCGCGCAGCCGGGCCAGAACCGCGTCACGCTGGTCGTCACGTGGGATCGCCTCGTCACAGATGACGGCCAGCTTCTCGCCGACGTTCATGAGGACGTTCGTGTGGTAGATCGGCACTCCGCTACCGTCGACAGCATCGAAGGTAACGACGTCATAATCGAGTCGCTGGGCAAAATCACCCAGCGGATCCAGGTGCGTTCTGGTCGAAACGCAGGCATAAGCGACATGATTGGTGCGATCCAGAACCATGCTGCCGGTGCCCTCCAGGTAGTGTCCGTTGGCTTCATGCTCGCTCAGGTCGATGATGTCGCTGATTAACCTGCCGGCGTCGAGCCTTTCGACAATATCCTCGCGGCGTTCCGTGCGCCGGTTTTCTGCTTCCATCGGATACAACACAATACGTCCATCAGCATGAGTGCTGATCCAGTTATTCGGAAAGATGGCGTCTGGTGTATGTGGCTTGGCCGTATCGTCGATGACAATCACGTCGATATCGGCATCACGTAATGCGACGACCAGCTCATCGAACTCGCGCAGTGCCGTCGCCTGCTGTTCAGCCGGTGATGACGAAGACTTACCCTGGAAGCGATTGGATGCCGCGGTCAGCGGATTGCTCTCAAACCCCGCCGGCCGAATCATCATTACGGTCGACGTCAATTGCGCTTCGTGTTTTTGAGTCATGGTGTTATTCGCAGGTTGGTCGTGCATTATAGGTCGGTGGCCCTTCGAATTCGAAATGCTTTGCTGAATCCCGCCTGGGTCTGCTTTACCTGGGTCGGGATGACCGTCGGTGTCTCGATGATCGCCACGCCGGTTCGCTTCACGGCCACGTCAATCACACGGCCAGTTGCCCTGGATGTCGGGCGGGTCGTATTCGCTGCCCTCAACAAGGCAGAATTTGTCGCCCTCGTACTGCTGCTGTTGATCGTCCGCGTCTCTGATCGCACCCGGGAACTTTGGGCCTGGTGCAGCGTCCTGGTTCTGATCGTTCTGGCGCAGGGCGCCTGGCTCATTCCCGAGCTGGCCGCGCGCACCGATGTCATCCTCACAGGCGGCGAACCACCGGCCTCGTATGCACACGCGATGTACTCATCGCTCGAACTGGCCAAAATTGGCCTGTTGCTGTTTGTTGGGTTTCGCTCACTGGCGGAGCGGCATTAAGTCAGGCCGCCGCGCTGGCTCTCGTTGACACGTCGGAATACCAGCGCGCGACATGTCCCAGATCGTCGGGGATCGTAATTTTGATCCAACCGGCAAAATCGACGAGCACCATCGCGGAAATGTCGGCAATCGAGTAGTTGTCACCGGCGACGAAAGTACACTCTGCCAGCTGGTGGTCGAGCCGCTCGAAAAACTGCAGCAGGCGTTTGCGGCCGCGCTCTGCGAGTTCCGGTATCTGAGCATACGATTCGGGTCCTGGGAGCGCGCGATCCACGAGCCCCTTCGCCGAGTTGCGAAATGCGTCCATCATTGCCCACAGTCCCAACTGTTCGACTTTTGCGTTCCACATGCTGACTCGCGCCCGTTCCTCCGGTGAGCTCCCAAATAGCGCAGGCTCGGGATGCAGTTCTTCGACGTACTGGCAAATTGCGGTGACTTCGCTAATGCCGCTGCCATCGTCAAGCTGGAGTACAGGGACGGTGCAATCGGGATTTAGCGCCCTGAACTCGTCGCTGAACTGCTCGCCTTTGCCAAGGTCGATCTGCACCGTTTCGATGTCAATGCCCTTCTCCGCCAGAAATATCCGCACGCGGCGGGGGCTTGGCGCCGTCTTACAATCGTAAAATTTCATATTACTTCTCCGGCGCGCTGGCCGCTTTAAATACCGTTTCAGAATTTTGTTTGAACATCAGTTCACGAGCTCTTTCGTTGGTCGCCTCATCTCGCCGCCAGTCCTTGCCAACGTCAACACCACGTTGTACCGCCGGTCGTTCCTTGAGTAAATCGAACCAGCGACGCAGGTTCGGGAACCTGTCGAGGTCGTTGCCGAATCGTCGATACGGCATCACCCACGGGAAGCTCGCGATATCCGCGATCGAATACTCATCGGCAAGGAACTCCCGGTCGCGCAAGCGCACATCCATAACGGCCAGCAGGCGATCGTATTCGTTATAGTATCGCTCATGTGCGTATGGATGGTCTTCCAGCACGTAGTTCACGAAATGGCTCAATTGACCGGCCATGGGGCCCAGTCCGCCAGCCTGCCAGAACAGCCACTGCAGCACGTCAAAGCGCTTCCTGGTTTCTGTGGGCAGCAACCTGCCGGCTTTTTCGGCCAGGTAGATAAGAATGGCGCCCCCCTCGAAGACCGAGATGCCCGTCGTCTGATCTACAATCGCGGGCATCCTGTTGTTCGGGCTGATCGCGATAAACGCGGGATCGAACTGGTCACCAGCGCCGATATCGACGCGCCTGACCTCATACGCCAGACCACATTCCTCAAGCATGATGGAAATTTTTCGGCCATTAGGTGTCGGCCAGTAGTAGAGCTCAATCATCAGGTGTAATCCTGGGCACGCGTAATCAGCCTCGGTATCCGGTGTGCAGAGCGATTCAATCAGCTGTTATCCGGCCAACCGGGGCGCGGCGAATTGTAGCGAACAACGTGGGGCAAACCAACGAATGTGAAACTTCTGAGCACCAAATGCTACGTTTGGCAATCTACTCGAATGCATACCACCACGTCGGTCACGACAATTTGGCTTGCGCTTGGTTCTCTATCGCTTAGATCAAATTGATCGATTGCATATCGAAACGGTTTCTGGCCGCCACTCATCTAACGGGTATGTGCACACCTTATTTTGAGAGTTTGCACTGTCTGCAGAGCGATCAGCAGACTTACCTGGCGTACATGAGAGGGGAATATTATGAAGAAACACACAATCAATCGTATCGTTTTTGCATCGATACTTGCACTGGCTCTGCCGACCACGGCATTAGCCGCGTCACCCGGACAGAGCGACAGCATCAGGATCCAGGTGGCCTGGGATGACCTCAACATTGACAGCGCAGCCGGCACGAGGGTTCTGTATTCGCGTGTCGAACAGGCAGCTGAACAGGCATGCGGTGTCCCCACATTAGCCGAACTGGGCTCGGTGAAACGCGTCCACGATGCCAAGGAATGCATTGACTACGTGGTCGATAAGGCGGTGAAACAGATCGACAGTGACGAGCTCAGGAAAATTCACTCAAGCTAGACCAGGAATCTCCGGGCAAAAAAAAGCCCCGCCAGGAGCGGGGCTTTTCTCGTTAACGCTTTAACGAACTCTAGAAGGACATGCGAGCTCGCAAGTACCACTGGCCTCCATTAAAACCAAATGGGCTGGCTTCAGAATAGAGCTGGCCCAGATCGCCTGCGCCCGGGTTCTTGTCAGGGTAAGTATCGAAAAGGTTGGCGAGGCCGCCAACGATCTCGATTTTATCATTGACCTGATAAGCGAGCTCAGCATCAAACAGGACGACCGCGCCAATTCCATCGACGCCATTACCCGTGTCATCCCATCCGCCGTAGTAATTAGCGCGCACCATGGTGCGGATGTTATCCATGAGATGCGTCCAGGTCACACTACCTTTGATGTTTGGCAGCAAGTCTTCAAGCGCCCGGACACGGTCGTCGTCGATCGGATTCAGCGAACCAACATCATCCACTTCGGTTTTGTTGTAGTTCGCGGCAACCGTAACTGTCGATTCACCACTACCCAGCGCGAAGCCGAAATTACCAACCACGTCGATACCGGTTGTTGTGGTGTCAAAGCTGTTGGAGAAGAAGCGGAATACCGTCAGATCATCCAAACCGATGAAATCCTGACGATCGATCACGCCAGCTGCGTCCAGCCCGGTCAGCGCGTCCGAAACACTCGCGTAGGGACCGAGGCCGCCATTCTGGTCACCCGTGTAGTTCAATGCGTCAAGGAAGTTCACATTCTGGCCGAGCGCAACCCGATCCTCAAGCTGGATGTCGTAGTAATCGATAGTCCAGGTTGAGTCGCCCACATCAAAGGAAACACCGAATGCGAAGTTTCGCGCATCTTCCGGTCCCAACTGCGGACGACCGTTGCCGTCACTCTCAATGAAGTCTGCCGCCAGCTGGCCTGCCGCAGAAGACAGCGGCAAGGTGCCCTGATCCTGCAGTACGCCATTAACGTTCTGCGTAGTCACGTTCGTGATGTTGGCTTGACCAGCAGTCGGTGCGTGGAAACCGGTTGAGTACGCACCGCGAAGGCGAAGCGTGTCAGACACATGGTACATACCGGCAAGCTTCACATCCGTTGTATCGCCAAACTCACTGAAGTCTTCGAAGCGAACCGCCGCTTGCAGCGTGAACTTGTCGGTGATATCAGCCTCCAGGTCGATGTAAGCAGCGATACTATCCTGGTCAGCGGAGGTGCTGTTCGGGAAGCCACCAAAGCCGTTTGAGCTGGATGAGAAGCCCTGATCAGAGAGCGGTCCAAGCGCAAACGACGCGGCATCGCCGGCGAACAGGTCGAACTCTTCCTTCCTGTACTCGCTACCGAACGCGATGTTCAGATCCGAGGCGAAGCCCGTATCAATGGCGTAGACAAAGTCTGCATTAACCATTGTTTCGGTCTGCTCTTGTCCACCGGGGACAAAATCTCTCGGCGTGTCCGGTCCGAGTGATGCGTTGACCGTGTTACGAATGAAGAAATCGGTCCGGTTGGAGCCTTGCGAGACACTGAAGTCGTAGCTCAGACCCGTGCCCATACTGAACTCGCCTCGAATGCCTGCTGCAATGGCCATGTCCTCGTTGTCACCACCAAAGCGCGGCACGAAGCCACTCGGAATGGTCTCGACAAAGGAGAAGCAGTTCGGGTCAGCGGAAACAGCGGCCAGAATAGCTGGATCCATGATCAAGCCATCGGTACCCGACAGCGGGATGCCAGCGGGACAGGTTCCAGGACCGTCACCGTCAAGATCACCCACGCGAACAGACGCTATGCCGTCAGGATCCAGAGCGCCGGTTATCGGGTCGACCGTCGGGCCGGCATACACGCCACCGCGATTAGTCGGGTTGCGGAAAAAGAAGCCACCCTCGGCGGTGCGTTGCGCGTAGTTACCAAAGAAGTAGAGTTCCGCGTTTTCGCTCAGGTCGATGCCCGCATTGACGAAGAACTTCATGTCATCCGTAACATCAGGCTGTCCCCAATACTGAGGAACCGTATTCGTATAGGAGTTAACGGTTTGAAAGTCAGCAACGTCGGTGTTGCCTGCAGCAATCAGCGCCAGAACGTCGTCGCGAACAACGGATCGAACTGTACCTTCGACGTCGTTGATTTCGCCGGTCAAATTAATGAAGCCCGACTTGCCAAGCGGCAAACCAATGTTGCCGGCAACGCGGTAGTTGTCGCCATCGCCATCGTACGTTGAGCCATAGTTGACCTGCAGGTCACCGCCTTCATTGGCATCTCTCAGCACGAAGTTGATAACGCCAGCAATAGCGTCAGAGCCGTACTGCGAGGATGCACCGTCGCGGAGTACCTCGACCTGCTTGAGGGCGAGAGCTGGAATGGAAGAAATATCCACACCCTGGGCGCCGTCGGAAATACCGCCACCAAGGAATGAGATGACCGAACCGCGATGGCGACGTTTGCCGTTCACCAGGATCAACACGTTGTCCGGTGACAGGCCACGTACGTTGGCAGGCCGTGAAATCGTGGCTGCGTCGCTGATCGGCTGTGTGTTCACGTCATATGACGGAACGGCCGTGCGCAATAAGTCCTGAACATCCGCAGACGCGGCCTGCGTAAATTCGGTGCCCGAGATGACGTCGATCGGCACCGGCGAGTCCGTAGCCGAGCGGTCTGCTCGACGCGTGCCGGTGGTGACGATCTCTTCGATCATCTCGTCGCTTTGCGCAAATGACTGTTGCGGCAATACAACGGTCGAAGCGACGACCAGACCTAATAACAGGCCCGATCCTTTATTGATTATCGTTTTCATAAATGTCCTCCTAATCCCCTCAATCTTCTTTATATGAGCGAAATCCCTATTCCCTTGAACGGGCAGGATTTGCCAACGGTCGACCTATGATAGCTAACAATATCGACAACGACTCCCAAGCGTTGCTAATTCACAACACATCGTTGACGCCCTACTATTGGACTTATTGTGCGATGAGTCAAGCAGCATGAACTGGCGGCCTGCTGACCGGACTAGCGCCGGTTACCGAGTTCCAGGTACTCGCTGCCATCAAACAAGCTTAATTCAGCGTTTTCGTAGCGAGTTATCGCGCTGCTGTCGGGAATTCCGAAATACTGACCGCCCTCTATCTGCGGGGTGCCAGGCAGCGTACCGTCACCCGAAAAGGTACTAATTGCGCGAATAATTGCGTCGCAACCATCAGCGTACAAGCCCAGCACATTGGCAAGGTAGGACGATTTTGGGCGCGTCGCACGACGAGTGATCTCGATGACCGGCCCGGTGTCGATCCCGGCGTCGACGATACGGTGCAATGTCGTCCCTATTTCGGGCTCGCCGGCCAACATCGCCCAAAACGTCGCCATGACACCTCGGTAATCCGGCAGAATGCCCGAATGCAGATTGATGACCCCGTGTTTCGCGACTTGAATGAACTCAGGCTGCAAGATACGCCGATAGCGTATGGATATAACGAGCTCCGGCCGCAGGGACTGTACCTTTCGCAACCCGTCTTTCGAGTTCGGTAGCATCAGTTCAGGGAGCAACACCAGTTCTCTGCTAACCGGACCGATCAGGTCGCCGGCAAGAAAGCGTTCGCACAACTGTTTGTCTACACTGGCGAGCTCTGCAAGTCGCTCATTCGGGGCGCTCCGAGTCATTAGTTCACCCGACAGGAAGACCGAATAACGGTGCTCTGGCAGCAAGCGCATGACGTGTTCGAGGGCGTACAAACTCGCTATGTCGTAGTGTCCCAACAGAATCACGTTCATTGCGTTACCCGCAAAAAAATCGGTTTGAACTATTCCTCGTCCAGCGCCGGCTCCGTCCCGGCGCTGTCGTCTGCACAGACACAGCGAAGTTCACTCGATCGCACACGCAGAATATCGACGTCGTCGGCGACGAAGTAATCCCTGACCGCCACGACGGGGCTGTCATCGGTCCGTTTCCAGTTTTCCTCGAATTCCATGGACTGGAACTCGCCCTCCGCGTCGCGATACCGAACAACGATTGTGTAAGTGCCCGATGAGGCACCGCAAGTGCCATTCGACAGGTGCGCCTCTACGTGGGCACTTGGACCCTTCTGGTAGTACTCGAGCTCCATCCGCGCTTCGCAGGCATGGATCACAAGGGCCTGCTCGACCTCCATGCGCAGCGTAATGTCAGCCTCGTTCGAGATGATCGGATTGCCGTCCTTGTCCAGGTCCTGGTATCCCTGCAGGGGCAATGCGACGAGCAATGATAAGAATAGGGCGGCGCGACATAGTGCGATCGGAAAATTCATCGGCGCACTCTAGCACATCGCTCAAAATGCTCGTGACAGCGCACAATGCCGCTGCTTCGGATGCAAAAGGGCGTTTATTCGTCTTATGCGCCCCATAAAAAAAGCCGCTACCTTTCGGCAGCGGCTTTTTCAAATATAAATCCTGGCGGTGTCCTACTCTCACATGGGGAAACCCCACACTACCATCGGCGCTGAGTGGCAATCGGATCTAGAATCCCGCAATACCCTGATTGAGGATACTGTGGTCCGGGTCGAACACATAGTCCGTCTTGACTATGTCGGTGACGTCCAGCCAGTACAAACCGCCATCTCCGGTCACGGTAAATTTAGCGTCGCCGGAATTGTTGGTGTTCACGACCGCGCTTACTGTGGAATTGTCCGGCAGCGTCCAGATCGCGTGAACCGCGGCGCCGGAAACCGCATTGCGATTTTCATCAAGTACGGTAACCACGCCGGTGAAATCGATCGACTGTCCCTTGGCCTTGGTGCTCATTTCGATGTTGGTCGACCGCAGCTGTGTCGACGCGCTGGGAATTGTCGGATCGATGGCAATGGCATTCAGGTGGGCGGCCGGTGACAAGTTCCCGCTCGAAGCCGTCGACATGAGATAGGCAATAGTGCCATCCGCGCTGAATGCCATGGCGGAGTCGACGTTCTGGTCCAGCCCGTTGGCATCGGGCGGAATTTCCATGCGCCACAGGGGACTGCCATTGGATGTGCGGACCGCCTTGATACCAGACGGGTGCGTGACCGACGATGAGGTTGGCATGAGTAACATGGATTCCGCCGGATCCACATCCGGCAGTCCGACGGCCTCTTCCAGTAACGTACTGTATTGCCCGGCTCCGCCAGGCTGAATGGCGTACAAGATCGTGCCCTGGCTGACAGCATAATGACGTCCGCTTTGTCCAAGTGCGGGTTCGCGCGCGGTCGCAAACGTCCCGAAATCGAAGGTCCAGACGTTAGCCCCGTCGGGGGTGTACGCCGCGTCGCCCACGTGCCAGGTCCCGTCGAACGGGCTGACTTTGGGGCTCTGGTTCTGACCGAACAGCTCGAATACCGACGCGCCGTCGCTTAACCTGATGGCCCGCGTGTGATCGTTAACATGAAAATACAGCTGCTGGTCGCCGCCGCTGCTGTCGGGCCCAAACGCAAGTTCGGTGTAGTCCACGAACAGGCGCACAAAGGGTTCGGGATTGGCCCAACGGAGTACGGGGCCGCTGGCAGTGTCATCGAGTGAAAATACACCCATGCCGCTTGAGGCCAATCCGTAGACGTGTCCATCCGGACCAACAGCGACATCATGGAAAACGTGTGCGCGAGGCGACTGCGTGAACGTCCACTTCAACGTCCCGTTAGGATTGTAGGCCTTGATCCAGTTTTCATTTCCTGTGTAGATTGTACCGTCCGGACCGACATCGACACCCATGCTACCGGCCTGACTCGCTGTCCACCGAACCGCGCCGTTTGGCGCTACCGCGACGAGGTTATCACTCACGTCAACAGCGTAGACCGACCCATCGGGACCTACTGCGGGCCGCACGTTCGAGAACCGACCCGGCAGTTTGACCCGCCACTGCAGCCGCGCATCCAGCGTCGGACCTGGGTCAACACCGCCACCGCCCTCAGGCGGATTCGGGTTGTCGACTATCTGCCAGTTGGTGTCGGCAACCGTATTCACGCCAGCGCTGCCTGAAATCGTGGCGCCGTCCATCAAGTACATCCAGTTCTGACCGGTTGCACCGTTGCGCCACAGGATGTCCGCGCGCGTGTCGCCGTTATAATCGCCATTACCAACAACCTGCCAGTCGGGTCCGGGTACGGTATTGACGCCGACGCTACCCGAAATTGAAGCGCCGTCCATCAGGTACAACCAGTTCTGGCCCGTTACGCTGTTACGCCACAGAATATCCGCCCGGGTATCGCCGTTGTGATCACCGGTGCTCACGACTTTCCACGTGGTGTTCGCGACGGTATTGACGCTCGCACTACTCATGATGTTCGCGCCGTCCATCAGGTACATCCAGTTTTGGCCGGTCACGCTATTGCGCCACAGAATGTCTGCCATTGTGTCGCCGTTGAAGTCACCGGTACCGACGATTTTCCAATCGGCCCCAGCCACCGTGTTGATGCCGCCGCTACTGGTAATTGCGCCGCCGTTCATCAGGTACATCCAGTTCTGGCCCGTCACGCTATTGCGCCACAAAATATCTGCCCGCAAATCGCCGTTGAAGTCTCCTGAGCCCACAATCTCCCATTCAGTCGCAGCAACGGTATTTATGCCCACGCTGCTCTCGATGGCCGCACCATTCATCAGGTACATCCAGTTCTGGCCGGTCGCGCTGTTGCGCCACAGGATATCGGCTCTTCCGTCACCGTCGTAGTCACCATTGCCTGCGACCTGCCAATCGGGCCCTGCAACGGTGTTAATGCCGACGCTACTCATGATGGTTGCACCATCCATCATGTACATCCAGTTCTGACCCGTAGCCATGTTGCGCCACAATATGTCGGCCCTGCCGTCACCGTCACGGTCACCGGATTGCGCATGAGCGGCACCTGTGGCGATCGCTAATAAGGAGATCAATGCGATCAATAATCGTTTACGAATGCTGTCCATAGCCTGGGCCCGGGGATTAGCGTTTAGAAGTAACAGAAACGCACTGTCACAGAGTTTTTTATCCTATAAACCGAACTCAGTCGATTCGGTAATTTACCTACTAAGATTAGCAACATACGGGCCCGCCTTTTGATCAGTTTTGGCCAGTTAATAGGTTCAATCCAGCAAACTGAACATAAAGTGGCGTTTGCTGCGTCCGGTGGGAGCACTGCTCTATCGGCTTATCGTAAATTTCTATCGCGAATTTGAAATGCAGTTGCATCCGAGGGCAGGTTACAGCCGAACTACGTTCATCGGGAGTTGGATGAGTATCTTAAATGCGGCCGTCTCGAACACGGTTTTCTGCGCGGGCAATTATAGACCTGCCATGCGGAGCACGCCGTATGGTCTAGGGTGTCTAGTTGGGCGAAGCAAGTTCGGCTTCCCTATTTTGTCGGGTTACAGAAGCAACAAGCTATGAACTCACGCAACTCACGCACACCATCGAGCGCCGTCATTTGAAGAAGATTCCAGAGAGCTTGACGTGAAAAAGGAACCAAACTGCGCTCCAATACTGCTGACCTTGATCCACAAGAGTGTTTATCTGCCTTCTATGCTGGCCACAAAAAAAGCCGCTACATTGCGGCAGCGGCTTTTTCAAATATAAATCCTGGCGGTGTCCTACTCTCACATGGGGAAACC
>JAIBDF010000066.1 GCA_024679535.1 Chromatiales bacterium | reverse complement strand
TTGCTTCTGACGCGATGTGATCTGTATTTTTTTCATAGTCATAGTGCTCTTGATAATCAGGTCCGGGCGTTACGCAGCAAGATGGTCTTTGAAATCTGCAGCCGACGGAAACCGTCGTTTTGCTGGCCCATGTTGGCGTTGCCGGGCTGGTAATTGCGGTTGTCCTGCAAGCCGAACTCGGTGGTTACGCCACGAACGACGAGCCACACGCGCGCTGTCATGACGCGTGCGCCGGGCACATAACCGGCAGCTGCGGGGTCGTAGATCTCGTCACCCGGATTGACGTAGCGATCGACCGTGTTGTCTTCATCAACGTCGATGCCAAGTTGCAACTGGATATTCTCTACACCGGGCGCAACTTCCTGATCGTCAATAAAGGGTGCGCCGCCCTGGACGGTCAGCGTCTTGCGGCGCAGTGTCGGGACACCCGGGATCAGCGTTGACGTCGGCGAGACGTAATAGCTGTTGACCATCAGGGTGTGTGTCGCTGATGAAGGGACGCAAGGTGGCGGATCTATCAACGGGTCGCAGCCTGGCGGATTGGTCGTGATCGGCAGGAAGGCTGGTGGTACGTCACCCGTTTCGAACAACTCACCCTGGATACGGGTTGACTGCAACTGCAGGCGGCCCGCCTCAGGTGCGGTCTCCTTGACCGTCGCGCGGCGTATCGTGATGAGGTCGGAGTTGCCCTGTACGCCACCCAGGGTGGCACAGTCCAGATCGTACTTATTGTCGCTGCCATCAATGGGTCGTGCAAGGTCGAACGCCCAGTCGGTACCGCAGGAACCGGTCGATCCGACCGGCTCTGTCAATCCATTGGGGTTAGGGTCTGCCACCAGCGAACGGCCTTCAACGGCCAGACCGCGACTGTTGCGGCCCCAGTTGCTTGCCATGCGCAGGTCGGCTTCGATGGTATCCATCGCGAACTGTGCGGTCTCCTGAACGCGCGCGATCGACTCATTGACAACAAAGGCCTGGCGACTCTGAGTGTAGATCTGGACAGCACCAATAATCAGGAAGGACCCGATCGCGAGAGCGACCATGATCTCGACGAGGGTCAGACCGGCCTGGCGTTGCAGCGTTAATGGCATGCTATGCGTCATCTTAAGGTCGCTCCTAAAACGGGTTTACAGGAACCGTGAACGAGTACTGCGGCTGGATACCGTCAGGCGTTGGTTCGTCCCAGCGGACTAAAATCGTGTACGCCGGCGGAAGGGCGCCGGCATCGAAAGTAACGACGACCTGCTGACTGCCATCGGCCATGGGCGGCAGGAATTCGAGTGCCTGCGCCTGCCAAAGGAAAATGTCCTGCGCCGCCATCTGCCCCACGTTGCAGTTGGTATTTTGAGCGACACAGTTGTTATTGGCCCCGGCTGCTGCTGCATACGCCGCACCTGCAGTCGGGTTCGCGCGAATGCGGTCGGCGATATCTCCGGCGAGCGTAACGGCGTGGTGGCGGAGCATCGAGGTTCGGCCTGCCTGCATGCTGTACACGTACAGCCCGGCGATACCGAGCATGCCCACCGAAATGATAACCAGCGCGATCAACACCTCGACCAGCGAGAATCCCCTGGATTTCCTGAGAATCGTCATATTCATTTCCTTACGGACAGGTCGCGCCCAACTCCTCGAGTGCGGTTTCGATCAGGGCCGTGTCACGAAAAACGGTGGCGCGCCCGAGCGGCGTCGCCACGAACAGCCGTCCAGCCGAACTGCCACCCGCCGCCGTGGCATTGCCCCGCTCATCGCACATCACAATCCGGGTTACGGCGGGTTTACCGCCAACGTTCGGACGACCCAGACCGTTGGCCGAGTAGCTGAAGTAAGTCGCGTTGTCGGCAACGGTCAGGGTGATGCCCTTGGCGACCGGGCCATGGGCATTGAGCACCGTCTCGGTCTTACCGCTGCGATTAATATTGCCGTCGTTATCCACAAAGACGATAAAACCCTGATCCCAGGTGCCGTCACAATTGGCAGCCGCGGAGAGCGGGTTGGCGCTCGCACAAATAGTGATATTGGTCTTGGCTCGACCGGACTCACTGCGCGCCAGATGGAACGAGGAATGCAGATTATTCGCCGCGCTTGTCATACGGCCGTTCTGATTGAACTGCAGCATGTTGGGTACGCCGATTGTGAGGACGACACCCACGATCAGCAGCGTGATCAGAAGTTCATACAGCGTGAAGCCGTTTTGGTTTGCGTTGTTCATGCGCGCAATATAAAGACTCTTGAAAGCGGCAATTCAACTACCCGACTAACGGCACATTACCGCCGATAAACGGTCGATTTACGGGCGTGCTACTTAACTTATTCCGTGCAGGCATAAGGGGTGCCATCGGGGCGCTCGAAAGCCACGCGGGGGCGCCCGGTATAGCTGACGATCAGCCCCTTGCCGCGGATTCTATGCTGCCGGTCGCAGACGATAAATGTGCCATTGGTCGCTCGTAGAAACGTGGCCCGAAGCGTAAAACCCCGTCGATTGGCCAGAATGCGAATATCAGCGGCCACCCGGTGGTGCTGGAGCACCGGTTCGCCGGCGTCCACCTGGGGCGGCGAGTCCCGATCCGCGTTCTCGAACAGGATCCAGCCGGCGGACCAGTCTCTGCCCGGGCTGCATGTGAGCCCGTCTGGACTGGGGCACAGCGAGACGACCTTGCGGCGCATGATCGATTCTTTTCTGGCAAGGTGTATGGAGTGAAAAAGAGCATTAATTTCAACGGCTTGCCTCTGTCTCGCCAGCGTGCCAGAGAACGCCGGCACGCCAGTCGCCAGCACGATGCCAACGAGGGCGAGTGTCATCAGCAATTCATAGAGCGTAAACCCCTGTTTCTTCCGCTTCATCGGGACCTCCTTGTCCTGCTGACAATGTTGCACGGGCGGGCGTCGGTGCCTACTGGGCAAACAGCCGGATTCGCCCAAAAATAGGTGTTTCTGCCAAGCGAATCGCGACTTGAGTCGTGTTATTCTGCCCCGGAGTTCTGCCATAAAAGACACAAAGGATTCAGCATGTTGCGTTCAGACATACTCCTGAAATTCGATGACTTGAAAATTCTTTCGACGCCACAACGCATTGAAATAGCGGAAGTTCTGCTCGAGAAGGCGCAACATTTGTCGGCTGAGCAGATTATTGAACAGCTACGCTCGAGCGGCAGTGGCGTCTCCAAGGCCACCGTGTACAACACGCTGAACCTGTTTCGCGACCGCGGCCTGGTCCGCGAATGCGTGGTTGATCCGGAGCGGCGGTTCTATGACTCCACAACGGAGCCCCACCACCACTTCTACAACCTCGATACGGGTGAGCTGACGGATATCCCGTCCGATGATGTGCGTTTCGACGACTTGCCGCAGTTTCCTGAGAATGGTGAGTTGGACAGCATCGAGGTCGTGATAAAGGTTCGCCAGGGAGCGGCTGAAAAACTCGACTGAACCCCTTTTCGTCGAGTTCGCACACAGCTATACTGCGCGCCGCTCCGCATGCCGGATTAGCTCAGTTGGTAGAGCGGTACATTCGTAATGCAATAGGTTGGCATCAAAAACAGTCGGTTATAAATTGCTAACCGAAATTTAGCAGGAATAATTGCCGGTATAGCTCAGTTGGTAGAGCGCCTCATTCGTAATGAGGAAGTCCGTGGTTCGAATCCGCGTACCGGCACCATTGTCCCCACGGCCGAGTCCAAACCCACCTATGTTCACATGGCTCGCGAAACTCATCGACTGGACGTTGGGCTGGGCATCCCACAGCCGCGGTATCAAAGGCTCATTGAAACTTCTTCGCGTGGCCTTGGTACAAGCCACGGATCGCGCTCGTGAGTACGAGAGATCGCCTCTGCCTCATCGGGATCCGTGGTCAGCATCGACTTTTGCCAGTGGTTGTAGACACCGATTTGTGCGGTGCCCTCGAACGCGTCCCGATCTGTCAGGTCGCGTTGGTAACAGAGTCCCAGTTCTTTGAGCTTTTGACCAAGCTCCGTTTCGAGTATGGCGTCGGTTGCTTGTAGATTGTCGGAAACAAAAGTAAAACCCCTGTCACGCAATGCCTTGTTGCACAGAAACGCAAGAAGCTTCGTACTGCTTCCAATGCAGGCTATCTCATGATGGTAATGCAGCTAGGCCTGGAGCGGCGCACCGACTTCGTAAACGTTTGCTTCCAGGTCATCACGAGGATTCGTCCCGCCCTGGTAGCGCATTTCGTCTGTGACGACCAGCTTTGCGAAGGCACGCATCGTTTGCAGGTCCGAAAGTCGAGTGTTGGTCAGATATACGAGGCCGGTACTGTCGAACAGTTCGTTCATACGCTGTGCCAGGTCGCTTTCCGGACGCAGATCTTCATTGCGCATCCCGTACTCAGAGCCATCAATTATGAAGGACTCGGGTGGCAAAGCAGGCGTACCGGTCCACCAGCGCGGTTCAATGACATCGGGCAATGGGGCTAAAGCGTCAACAACAGTGCTCATGGCCGATACTCCGGGGAAAAGTGACAACCGCTCGTTAGTAACTTGGCAAAGGCCGCTGGAAAAACGCGGGGCCAATCAACCGCCAAATATGATCCTAAATAGTCCCTGTAATGCAAGCCTTGATTTGAGTGGAACGCTGCGTCGGACGAGTTCACCAGGGGCAATACCACGCTTTGTTCGGCGATTCGCCAGCGGAAAATTTAAAGAGTATAAATACCGAAATGCACGCGAGTGAAATTCACACCGCAGACTTGCTCGAAGCGATGCGCCACGTATCAGAACGCCTCGGGCAGGCGCGTGGTCTACCCAACGCGGTCTACCGTGACGAACGACTGTTCGAGTTTGAGCGCGATCAGGTCATTGGTCGTACCTGGGCGGCGGTTGCTTACGGCAGCGAACTGCCCGATCCTGGATTCGCCAAACCGATTGACATGATGGGTATACCGCTGCTGATCGTTCGCGACAAATCCGCCGACCTGCGCGTTTTTCACAATGTCTGCAGCCACAGAGGCATGCTGCTTGTGCGCGAAGAAGCCCGGCTGCGTACTGTCATCCGCTGCCCGTATCACTCGTGGTCATACGATCTGGACGGTCAGCTCCTGAGTACACCCATGATCGGCGGAGTCGACAGGCACAGCTGTGACGGCTTTGATAATCGCGAGCACGGCCTGAAACCCGTCCGTTTTGCGGTTTGGATGGACATCATCTTCGTCAATCTTAGCGGCAGCGCTGAACCCTTCGACCAGTTCATAGCACCGCTGGAAGCACGCTGGTCGAGTTACTTTGGTGGCCAGGGCCGGAAGCAACTCGGCCCGGCGGCCACTGGCAGTAAACCGGAACTTACCGTCGGCTGTAACTGGAAGCTCGCGGTCGAAAACTATTGCGAAGCCTACCATCTCCCTTGGGTACACCCTTCGCTGAACAGCTATTCGCCGCTGGATCAGCATTTCAACATCACTGACGGCGAAACGATGTCCGGCCAGGGAACGCGCGTCTACGAACTCGCCTCTATCGCCGGCACCCGGTTGCCGTTAATCGACGGATGGCCCGCGGACAAACTGCGTTATGCCGAATACATCTCGCTTTATCCAAACACCTTGCTTGGTCTGCAGGCCGACCATCTGTTCTCAGTCATTGTCACGCCGCGTAGCGCACAGGAAAGCCTCGAGAAGCTGCAGATCAGCTATGTCGGCAAGGCAAGAGACGAGGACGAATTCGCGTCATGCCGTGCGGCCGTGCTGAAAAGCTGGGATACGGTCTTCAGGGAAGATATTTTCGCGGTTGAAGGGCTGCAGTCCGGGCGGTGTTCCCCTGGATTCGATGGCGGCGTGCTGACACCGGTGCAGGACGTGACGACACAACATTTTCATACGTGGGTCGCAAATCGATACACCGCCGCGATCCTGGACTGACTTGCAAACGTAGCGGCACCATCGTGCGGCCTATGCCGACCAGATCGGTGGCGCCTCAGTGATCGCCATCGCCTGACCGGCTAGCCAGGGCATGTACTCGAGCATCCGTGGCAATATACTTTCAGTATGGATTTCACGACAAATGGCGGCAATTGTCTCCGGCGTATCGCCAAGTTCTTCGCGCCGGGCAAGCAGGCAAACATAGCGTGAGCTGACGCCTTTCGCGAACGGCAGCAATCGAATATTTTCCAACAGATCCGGGCTTTGCATCACACACAGGCTTGTCGCGACCGCCCAGCTCTGCCCGGCTTCCACGGTTCTTAGCAACGCATGCGTACTATCAAATTCGAATCGCGCTTTGGGATCGACCCCGGCGCGCCGTAGCACCAGATCTGTCAGCATGCCAAGCCGGGTCTGGTTCGAGTAGCGTGCGAACGGCACATCTCTGGCGAGGTCTTCAGCACTTGGAGCATTGTCGTCACACAGTGAGTTGCTGACAAGCAGCACGAAAGGATCACGAAGTAGCGAGTGGCATTCAAGCTCCGGATGATTCGGGAGCGGATCGCTCGATATCAGAATATCGAGTTTGCGACTAAGCAACGCCTCCGTAAGGGGCATTGTCAATCCAGTCTGCAAAGACAGCTTGGGAGCGATCGGCGCAATCCTCTCCATCAGCTCCTGACCCGCCACGTCCGCGAATGAATCAATAACGCCGATTGTCAACCTTGGCAGATCACCCGCCGCTGCCAAAGCGACGTCTTTCAACATGCGCCGGGTGCTGGCGAGAATCTGATCTGCGTGTTCCTTCAGAACCTCGCCGGCCGGCGTTAGCCGAATGGGGCGTGAACGCCTGACAACCAGCTCGGTCGCCGCAATACTCTCGAGTAGTGCAATGGCCTGCGACACCGCCGACTGTGTAACACCCAGTTTTTTTGCAGCACTCGTCAGAGTCTCAGACTCTGCAGCCGCTACGAAAATCCGGAGTGCACCTAACTGGATATCTCGATCGTGAGCCATTTTTGCGCCAGGCAGGAATCAAGACTACAGTTTACGTCACGAGGCGTGCCTAACTCCACGGAAATGGACTATTTGACACCGGATGCAGACTGCCCTTCGAGTAACGCGAAAAACGGAAGGGTTCGAGCAACGCCGAGGAGTGGCCAGAGCGAATCTCTTCGGCGACGAGCTTGCCGACCCCCAGCATCTTGTAGCCATGATTCGAATCTGCGATGAAATAGCAATTGTCATGAAACGTGTCGAATACCGGGAAGCTATCCGGCGTAAATGCGCCGATACCTCCGGACGGCTCTCGTTTATAGAGCGGCATGGTGCCGGAGAAGCGCTTCTGACAATGCGCCAGGGCAGATACCCACATCTGCGCGAAGTCCTCTCCCATGCTGAACTCTTTCGACTCCGGCCCGTAAGGATCCACACTAACGTCGCTCGCAGGTTTGTCGACTAAGATTGGCACAGCACCCCCCTGCACGCCGCCGAAATGGAAGTCTGGCTTGTAGTAGATCCCCCATAATTCGTCGGTTATCAACGTACCGTCAACGTCGGATAGCAGCGGCGCGTCCGTATCGACGTGAAGTACCGGTGGCGGCCCGCCATCGTTGGTCTTCTGGCTATCCGGGTCTATGTCAAGCGTACCCTCCTGCAACGACCAGTACGTCCACATCGGCATTCTTGCAGACTGTGCCGAGTCAACCGGGTTCGTGATCGTTACTTTTTCCGGAAGATCCAGCATGCGCCAAAAATCCCGCACCCATGGTCCGGCACCAATGACGACGTAGTCACAGGCGATATCTCCTGCATTGGTATTGACCCGCGTCACTGCGCCCGACAAGTCCCTCTCGAATCCAGTGACTTCGATGCCGCCGATGATCTGCACGCCTGACGCCCGGGCCTTGGCCGCCAAACCTTCCATCGCCTTGCGATTGTTCGCGTAGCCGCCGCGCTTTTCATGCAAGACTGACGTTATGCCCTGCGCCTGCCAGTCATCGAATAATGCCCGCATGTAGCGAGTGCAGTCGGCGGCCCCCTCGATGAAGGTTGACGGATACCCAATCGCCTTTTGTTGTTCGCTCACAGTCGCGACGTCTGCGTGCATACGTTCGCAACTAATCTGCATGTAACCCACCGGATGATAACTGTACGTCTCCGGGTCCGTTTCCCAGATATCGACGCTATGTGCCATCAATTCGCGCATAGCCGGTTGAAAATAGTTATTACGAATGACGCCGCAGGCAATACCGGTTGCGCCTGCGCAAACTCCAGACTTGTCGATAACGACTATATCCGCGGCACAGCCCGTGCCGCTCGCGGCGAGCGCCACGGACAGATGATACGCAGTACTCAAGCCGTGTATTCCAGCACCAATAATGACGTATCGGGAGTGCGATGGAAGTTTCATGCGCGCACTTTCGCGACTGCCTGCAATGCTGCTATTCCGACAGGCATACCCTTGAATTCCTGCATCGCATCCAGCAAGCACTCCCACAAATACTCTGCCGCAGAGGTCGACGTCAGCACGTAGAAATTCCGGGTCCCGTTCAGATCGTGGCGAATGACGATGGCGTTGACACGCGCCACTGACGTCTGCGCAACGCAGCCATCTGCAAATTTATCGGGCCGCAAATCGACAGCACACAGCTTGGAAAACAATGTCGCCGCGGAGCTTCCAGTGACCGCGAACAGGCAGTGGCTGTCAGCACGCGGTGCAGGATAGGCATTCCCATCGTCATCGCCGGGCCAGTGCGGCGGCTCGTCATAAGCGGCACCCGAGAGCTTGGATATTCGCAGGCAGAGGTACTCTTCTGCAGACAAGCGAACGAGCAGATCGTCATTGGGCTGCGTGACGACCGTGTTGGGATGCTGCGGTGGTTCATAGTCGTGCGCCAGCAGCCACGCCGTCGACCCGGCGCCAGTAATCCCGTGCCGCGGTAACAAAGACAGGTCGCATAGACCCAGATGACCTGCCGCCGACGTTTCGTCGCGTGAATTGTCATATTCGTTGACAAATACGCCCCCGGCCCGCTCGACGAAAATGGCACCCTGGCTAACGTGCCAGCGGTAAAGCTGGCTCCGACGAAGTGCCTGTTTTCGATCGGCAAACGACATCAAAGCGCCTGCCGAAGGCCGTCTGCATCGTAGAACGGCATGGATACGACTTCCGCAGAGACCGTTCGACGACCGTCAACGTCAATACTTATTACGCTACCCGGCGCCGCCGATGCCGGATCTACATAGGCCAGCCCGATGATTTTCTCAAGGCTTGGCGACCACGCGCACGAGGTGACCCGACCGATCATATTGTCGCCATCGATAATAAGGTGACTTTCCTTGGGGACCGAGCCAGCGGGGTTGGCGCAAAATCCGACCAGCATGCGCCGCAACGGCCGGCGTTCCAGCACCTCAAGCGATCGTCCACCGACAAAAAAGTCCTTTTTGCGTGCTATTGCCCATTGCATCTGCAGTTCCATTGGATTCGACATGGCGTCCGTATCCTGACCAACGATGACGTGTCCTTTTTCGAGTCGTAAAAGACGCTGTGCCTCGATGCCAACCGGACGAATTCCGGCCGACTCTCCCGCATCCATCAACGCGTCCCAGAGTGCTTCGCCACAGTGTTGTGGAACGTGAATTTCGTAGCCTAATTCGCCGACAAAGCCGACGCGAAGCAACATCGCAGGAATGCCCGCAACGATGCCCCGACGCACACCCAGGTATGGGAACGCTGTTTTATCGACGTCAAATCCCGTACATAGCGGCTCAAGGACGGCACGCGATGCCGGGCCCACGATATTGACACCGGCATAGGCGCTGGTCACATTCATCAGCACCACATCCAGCCGCCATTGCGCATTCCACTGCAGCATCTTGCGAAAGACGGCCTCGACACCACCGGTCGTTGCGGTCACATAAAAGTGCTGCGGACCAAGCCGGCAAACAACGCCATCATCAATGACAACGCCCGCCTCGTTTGTCATCAACGCATAGCGAACCGTTCCCGGCGCCTGTTTCATGTAGGCGAATGTGTAGACGCGATTCAGGAATTCGGCCGCATCGGGGCCGCGCACCTCGATGCCGCCGAGTGTCGATACGTCGATGAGACCGACGGACTGGCGTACCTGCAATACCTCTTCGCGTATCGCCCGCTCCGGATCATCGCCATAGTATGCAGGCCGGTACCACGCGCCGGCTTGCAGCATCTGTGCGCCGGCCTCGATGTGTCGATGGTGTATGTTCGTGCGCAGCGCCGGGTAGAAACTCCGGCCGGCACAATGACCCAGAGTTTCCGGCGCAAACGGTGGACGCGCCGTGGTCACGCCGGTTTCGGCGATCGTCGTGCCCGTCGCCTGAGCGACCAGGCGAGCGGTCGGCAAAGCGGAGTGCCGCCCCTGTGAGGGCCCCATTCCGCAGGTCGAATAGCGTTTTACGAGTTGCACGTGTTTGTATCCTGCAAGCGTCGCATTGACGATGTCGGCGATCTGCAGGTCCTCATCGAAGTCGACAAACTCCTTGCCTTGCGGGTGGGCGAATATCGGCCATGGAAAATTCTCCACGTCCCAGGCCTCTCCCAGTTCGAAGTTTGGCGGCAGCCGCGTAATAGAAAACGACGCTGATTGCTCCTCGTAATTAAGTTCAGCACCGGCCTGGCACGCGAGTTGATACGCGGGCATGACGCCAACCGACACGCACAACAGGTCACAATTGATGCGCTCGCCATGGCTCGCACATTCACCCTGTCCGACTATCCGACGAACCTCCACCGATGCCAGGTGTTGATGGTCACCGTGTGCCGCATACACCGCGTGCCCACTCATCACCGCAACACCCCGATGTGACGCAGCTGTCACCCGCTCATCACTGGAGACTTCGGCCCGACAATCGACGACAGCGGCAACCGCGACACCTGCGTCTAACAAATCCAGAACAACGCCATACGCTTCGTCATTCCCAGCCAGCACTACGGCTCGCTTGCCCGGTTGAACGCCATAGAGCTTGATCAGTCGTTGTGCGGCCGAGCCCATCATGACGCCGGGCAGATCGTTGTTATGGAACAGTGCAAGCTGCTCGAGGTATCCCGAACACAACACCACTTTTCGAGCGCGCAATTTGTGCAGGCGCTTGCCGCAGAGTACCGAGACCCAGTTGTCCGCATACCAGCCAGTGGCCGTTGCGCTGGTCATCACGGTAATAGACGGCGCTGCCTCGACTTCGCTGACGAGCCGCTTGCGCCGCAGTTTTTCGGCGTTCGCATCAATGCCCGCACGAGCATAATTGAGGGACCCACCAAGCACCGTATGCTCTTCAAGCAGCAGCACTTCGGCACCCGATGTCGCTGCCGTAATCGCTGCGCTCATGCCGACCGGGCCGCCGCCAATAACAACGACATCGCAAAAACGATATTGTTTGTCGAATCCTTCGCCAACAAATGACTGGTCGACAACGCCGAGGCCGGCTTTTTTCCGAAACCAGGCGGACCACCAGTTCCAGGCTCCGCGTGGACGAAAAAAAGCGTGGTAGTAGAAGCCGACCGGCAAGAATCTCGCAAAACGGCCAATCAGGCTGCCACGATCGCGTCGCAGACTGCCGCTGTAGTTCTGGCCGGTAACCTGTAAACCTTCGGAAATCGGCGTTCGGTCCGCCAGGCAATTCGGCTCACCCGAAAGCTGCACCAGCGTATTCGCATCCTGCCCTGCCATCGTCAGTACGCCGCGCGGCCGGTGGTATTTGAACGACCTGCTCAACAACCAGAGATCACTGGCGGCGAGCGCACTCGCGATCGTATCGCCGGCGAACCCCTCGACGCACTGACCTTCGAACTCGAAACTTACCGTTTGCGCACGATCGACGAGCGAACCCTGTGGTGCCGGCAAACGGTTGACCTGGCTCACGAGCGACCATCGCTCGTCGCAAGTTCCGACGCTGGAAACGTGCGCACGACGTTATCGGTTCGGGTATCCCGCTCCGCCAAAAACCAGTAGGAGGAAGCTGTGTGACACCACCATTCGATGACGATGCCAGCATGGTTGTCGTGAAAAAACACATAATCCGCCCAGGCACGATCGTTACTCTTCTGCGGATCGGCTAGCGGGTGATACTCGCCACCGTAGGTAAATTCGGAAATATTACGCGGTCCGTTCAACGGGCAGATGAGAATCTTCATCAGTGACTCGCTGCGGTTGCGCCCGCCTCGTTAACCTGCTCAAAGCGGTAGAAACGTTCGAGTTCAAACGGGCGAATAAGCTCCGGCACGCGCCCGGTTGCAACCAGACTGGCCATTGTCTTGCCGCAGATTGGCGTCGCTTTGAAACCCCAGGTACCCCAACCCGCATCGAGGTAATAGTTTTTCACCGAACTCAGGCCCATGATGGGACTGTAGTCCGGGGTCATGTCGGTAATCCCCGCCCATTGCCGCAAAACCTTCGCCTGCGACAAGAACGGAAACAACTCCAAAATGGCCGATGCCAGTGATTCTTTTTGTTCCAGTGTCGATCGCGTGTTGTAGAGCGCGTACGGGTCGGAACCTCCGCCAAGCACGAATTCGCCGCGCGATGTTTGTTGCACATAGACATGCAGGTGGGGTGAACTGACAAGTGGCGTCAATACGGGTTTGTAGGGTTGCGTTACCATCGCCTGGAGCGGAAAGGTATGAATCGGTAGCCTGATGCCGGCTAACCGGGCTACCACCGAGCTCATGCCGGCGACCGCTTGCACAACACAACCGCAACCAACACGCCCGCGATTCGTCAGCACGCTCTTTACTGCACCGTCGGTCACTTCGACGCTCTGCACCTCGGTCAGCTGATGCAATTCAACGCCACGCTGACAGGCGCCACGTGCGTAGCCCCACACTACCGCATCATGTCTCGCGGTCGCGCCATCGGCATGCCACAGTCCGGCAAGTATCGGAAAGCGCGAGTCATCCGTAACCCGCAGATTTGGCACAAGCTCGCGAATCGATTGCCGGTCAATCAATTCCGAGCGAACGCCGAGGCGTCGGTTTACTTCGGCTCGCCAGCGAAAACTGCGTATCGCAGCGTCACTGTGCGCCAGCGTCAGCTGACCACGGTCTTCCATCATGATGTTGTAGCCAAGCTCGTTACTTAAGCCGCGAAACAGCTGCACCGACTCGCGGTAAAAGCGCACACCCTCTTCAGTAAGATAGTTCGAGCGAATAACGGCCGTATTGCGTGCCGTATTGCCGCCGCCAAGGTAGCCCTTGTCGAGTAGCGCGATATTGGAAATTCCGTGATAGCGGGCAAGATAGTAGGCGATCGCAGCGCCGTGACCACCGGCGCCGATTATCACAACGTCGTAATGGTCCTTGAGGTCCGCCGATTCGGAAAAGTGTGACGTTGCTGGATAATCGTTGCGGAGACCGTATTTCAGAAGCGCGAGTGGCATGGTCGCTAGCCCGAATTTCGATTCTTATCGGCCTACAATCAACGTGCTGCGGCAACAGGTCAATCGCTACCCCGCAGTATTAGTAATTCTAAGGAGCCGCTGCGCAGAGGCTAATAGCGCTAATTCATAAGCGATCGTGGTTCCACAATGAATGGCAAAACTCCTCGGCGCCGCCGGTAATAATCAGTTATTGCGATTCAAGCTTGACAATACGGCGTGAGACACAGGGTGACCTGTCTAGGCGGGATTTCCGCTCGCGCTACGCTCGGCGCTCGGTGAGCAACCGTACAATTCCTTGTAACACTTGCTGAAATGTGAACTTGAGACAAAGCCGGTCAACGATGCAATTTCCACCAGGCTCAGTCTGGTCTGATGCAACAATTCACGCGCCCGGTGCAGCCTAATTTGCAAGTATTGCCGCGATGGTGTGCATGCCAAATAACGTTTAAACAGACGCTGCAGTTGGCGGCGCGACAGACCAACGTATGCGGCCAGTTCCAACTGCGTAATGGGCTCTCTGATGTTCGCCTCCATCAGTTCGACGGCAATGACGAGTTTTTCCGACTGATTACCAATGGTATGTTTGAATGGCACACGTTGGCGATCGCTCGATTGCCGAATGCGCTCATAGACAAATTGTTCGGCCACACCTGCACTGATATCAACGCCCAATTGGCGACGAACCAGGTGCAACATCATGTCAACCGGAGCCGTTCCACCGGAACAAGTCAACCGATCCCTGTCAATGGTGAACACGCTGCGGCCGACGCTGATTCTTGGGAATGAGTCCGCGACCGACGAGATGTTCTCCCAATGGACGGTGCAACGATAGCCATCGAGCAATCCGGCTTCAGCCAGGATGTGCGTACCCGTGCATATCGCGCCGAGGCTTATGCCGCGCCTGCTAACGTCTCTAAGCCAGCGTAATACAGGCTCCGTTGTATTTTGCTCGACTCGCCTGCCAGAACAAACGATGACGATGTCGAGGTCACTCATTACATCGGGATCATTGATGCTGTACTCCGCATTGACCGACAAACCGTCGCTGGCCACGACGTCCTCGCCCGACTCCCCTATTGTCCGCCAGTTGTAGAATTCCCGGCCACTGGTGCGGTTTGCCATGCGCAGCGGCTCAACCGCCGACGACATGGAGATCAACGTAAAATCATTGATTAGAAGGAAGCCAAAGCGCCTTGGTAATTTCAGTTCTGGCGTAGCCAACGCAGCAGGTACTCCGAAAAGCTCCGACGTACGATTATTTCATACACTGGCGTCTCTTCGATATAACCCAGCAACACTATCGCCTTGGCAAGACCGCTCTGAGCACAGGCACCCATCTGAAAAACTGACGGATGGAGGTCGAGCGTGCATCCTTTGGCCAGCAGTTCCGGCACGTCGGATCCGGATAAGTGAAAGACCGTATATCCGCCACTCACGTCGTTGATCGAAACGTGTCGACCCGCCAGTGCGCGCCGTAGCTTATCCACTAGCTCGGCAACATTGTCGAGGTCCGTGACGACCTGCCACTCATTGGGGCCAAGCCAATAAATTCGGTGCCTGGAACGGGAGATTGTATTCCGGTCAAGCGGCAAGGCCTGCCCGAGGCCGCTGGCAGCGCCGTTCACAAAAGCGGTATCCGCAGCAT
Source organism: Chromatiales bacterium (assembly GCA_024679535.1). Taxonomy (GTDB): domain Bacteria; phylum Pseudomonadota; class Gammaproteobacteria; order Steroidobacterales; family Woeseiaceae; genus UBA1847. The sequence continues at coordinate 3,737 of JAIBDF010000066.1, read as the reverse complement.
CGCCACGCAGATTGATGTGCCCCAGTTTCATGCGCGCGGCCTCAGACATTCTGTCGCTCGCTTTTCGGGTCGTAAAAAATCGCTGAGACAATTTGAACTTCGACCGTCGACCCGTCAACCAGTGCCGCGTGAAGGGTTTCGCCTTTCTTCGACCTGCCACCTTCCAGCAGCGCAAGCGCAATCGGATGGCCCAGGCAGGCGCTGAAGTAAGAAGAGCTCACATGTCCGCACATCGGCACGGGCTTCTCCGCATTGGGGTCAATCACCAGCTGTGCGCCTTCGGGCAAGACCGTTTTTCCATCGCCTGATAACAAGCCGACAAGCTGTTTGCGATTGTCGCGCACACAATCCGGGCGAGAGAGAGATCGCCTGCCAAGGAAGTCTTTGTCTTTGGACAAGAGCCAATGCATGCCGGCATCTTGAGGCGTCACCGAGCCGTCCGTATCCTGGCCGATGATAACGAAGCCTTTCTCGGCACGCAGCACATGCATGGTCTCCGTCCCATACGGAGTGATATCGAACTCGCCACCGGCATACATCAGCATTTCCCACATCTGCAACGCATGATTGCTGTCGATATTTACTTCAAACGCAAGCTCTCCGCTGAAGCTCACGCGGAACAGCTGGACCGGAACGCCGCCGAGTTCAGCGTCCTTGACGCTCATGAACGGGAAGCTTTCTTTTTTGAGGTCGATATTGCAGCCGACCTTCTGCAGCAGGTGCCGGCTGTTTGGACCGACTACGGCGATGGTCGAAAAATGATCTGTCAGCGACGTCAGGTAGACATCCAGCTCGGGCCATTCGGTCTGCAGCCAGAGCTCGAGCCAGCTCAGCACGTTGGCCGCACCGCCGGTCGTCGTTGTCAGGTAAAAATGCTGCTCCCCGAGACGCGCCATGACGCCATCGTCCATCAGCATGCCGTCTTCCCCCAGCATGACGCCATAAGCACAACGGCCGACCTTCATCTTGGCGATGTTGTGCGTATAGATGCGCTCGAGAAACTCAACGGCATCCGGACCGCGAACATCGATCTTACCGAGCGTCGAGGCGTCCATGATGCCGAGCGAGTTACGCGTCGCAAGGCACTCCCGGGCGACTGCGGCGTGCAGGTCTTCACCGTCGCGTGGGAAATACCAGGGTCGATGCCACTGGCCGACCACTTCAAATGGCGCCCCGGCCGCTTCATGCCACTCGTGAATCGCCGTGGTTCTGACCGGCTCAAACAAATCCCCGACATTCTCACCGGCAATCGCACCGAAGGTCACCGGCGTGTACGCGGGGCGAAATGTCGTCGTACCGACCTCGGGAATCGATTTGCCCAGGCATTCGGCCAAAACCGCCATGCCATTGATGTTGCCGAGCTTGCCCTGATCGGTACCGAAGCCCAGGGCCGTATAGCGTTTTACGTGTTCGACATTGCGGTAGCCCTCGCGAACGGCGAGGCGCACATCGGCAACGCTTGTGTCATTCTGAAAATCGATAAACTGCTTTGAACAGCGATCGGGATCTTTCTCCGCCGGCACACGCCAGAGCGGCTCGATCGACATGGGAACCGGGTCTTCCGCCTGTGGCACGTCGAGGCCGGCCGGTTTCAGGCCGCAGCGAGACGCGGCCTCATCGCCGGCCGCAAGGCCTTCTCGAAGACAGCCTGACAATGACCATACGCCATTGCCGCTGCCGGCCGAACGATTCGCCTGCGTTGACGCACCCGGCACGAAGCAGTGAAGCTCATCGTTCCACTCGTTCCTGCCCCCGGCGTGTGAGTGCAAGTGCACTGCCGGGCTCCAGCCGCCTGACATTGCGACCAGGTCACACCGTATGCTGATTGTCCCATCCACCGTATCGGCCGTATCACCGGACCATTTTCCGACACGAACGCCAGTGACGCGCCGTCGCCCGCTGACGTCGACGACAACATGCCCCGCCAGTACGGGAATGCCCGCTGAAGCCGCCAACTCGCTGGCAGCAGCGTGTGGCCGGGAGTCGACAATCGCGACCACGGTCGTTCCGCTCCGAGCAAGATCGATCGCGGTCTGATACGCAGAATCATTGTTCGTGAATAACACCGCGCGTCGGCCCGGAGAAACGGCGTATCGATGCAGGTAGGCCGACACCGCAGAGGCCATCATGACGCCGGGGCGATCGTTGTTGCAGAAAACCAGCGGTCTTTCGAAGGCGCCTTGCGCCAGCACGACCTCTTTGGCGCGCACGCGCCACACGCGCTGCCTGACGCCCGTGCGTTGCGCCTCACTCAAGTGATCTGTACAGCGTTCGACGACAGCAAGAAAATTATGGTCGTAGTATCCGAACACCGTACTCCGCGGCAATACCGTGACATTGTCCATGCCACCGAGCGCAGCCGCGGTTTGCTCCACCCATTTGTTTGCCGGCTTGCCATCGATCTGATAATCGCCGCAAAGCAGGCTGCCTCCCAGCTCGTTTTGCTCGTCGGCTATCACAACTCTCGCACCCGAACTGGCGGCGGCCATCGCTGCCATGAGGCCCGCGGGTCCTGCGCCGGCAACCAGCACATCGCAGTGCGCGTTTCGATGTTCGTAAGAATCGGGATCGGCCGCGGTCGGGGCCTTGCCAAATCCTGCCGACCGGCGAATCAGCTTCTCGTAGAAATGCCACAAGCCCTTTGGCCGCATAAATGTCTTGTAGTAAAACCCGGCGCTAAATACGCGGCTGAAGACGTCGTTTATCGCCGAGACATCGAAGTTGACGCTTGGCCAGCCCTTGGTCGAACTGGCGATCATTCCCTCGTACAACTCGACCTGCGTCGCACGAAGATTGGGCAGCGTCATATCACCTTTACCAATCTGCATGATCGCGTTCGGCTCTTCGGCTCCAAAACCGATTATTCCCCTGGGACGATGAAGTTTGAAACTGCGCCCCACGACCGAGATGCCGTTCGCGAGCAATGCAGACGCCAGGGTATCGCCGGCGAAGCCCTGCAGCTTCCTGCCATTGAACTGAAAGTTCAGGGGTCGAGACCGATCGATACGACCGCCTTTGTCGAGACGATTGCGTTGCATGGCCCTGCTCATCCTTTATCGCCGCTGTCGGTCTGCAGCGCCCGGCTGGCCTTAATCGTGTAGGTCACGGTGTCGCGTTCGACCTCGAACCACCGCCGGCAGCCCTGTGCATGATTCCACAGCTCCAGGTGTTGGCCGCGGGGGTTTTTGCGCATAAACAGGTAATCGGCCCACGCCGCATCATCGAGCGCATCGGGATCTGGCGGACGCGAGATGCCGGCCTCACCACCGTAGGAAAACTCGGTTTCGGCACGTTCTCCGCAGAAGGGGCAGCTGATCAGGAGCATCGTTTCACCACACTAGTGCGCAACGGCCGCGGCGCCGTGTTCGTCGATCAACGCACCGGTCTCGAAGCGAGTCAGTTCAAACGGTGCATTCAGTGCATGCGGCCGGTCGTGGGCCATCGTGTGCGCAAATACCCAGCCGGAACCGGGCGTCGCCTTAAACCCGCCAGTCCCCCAACCGCAATTGAAATACAAGCCATCGACAGACGTCCTGGATATGATCGGGCACGCGTCCGGGCAGATATCCACGATACCTCCCCATTGCCGCAACATACGGACGCGGCTAAACACCGGAAATAACTCGATAATCGCTTCCATCGTGTGCTCAATGGTCGGAAAACTGCCACGCTGGCCGTAACCCGTATACGCATCAATGCCGGCACCGATCACCAACTCGCCTTTGTCGGATTGACTG
>JAIBDF010000014.1 GCA_024679535.1 Chromatiales bacterium | reverse complement strand
ATCCATGGAATCCCTAATCCAGTTCTTTGACGACGTGGAAGATTTTATCATCACCACGGTGCTCCGTTTACGGCGCTCGCTGAGTCGGAAGCCACGGGAACGACGGCGAACCCCGAGAACAAGCTCTGCTACCTCCCAGGAACAGCAACCTCCAATCCTCAAGAGCAATCAATAAACTAAGTATTGCGGTGAAGGTCCGCTTACCTGCGTACCTATGAGTGGGAAACCTACCGCAGGACATCGCTGATCTCTTATGCCAACGAGATGCGCACTGTTCATCTAATCGATACGCCTTTCCTGGATTTTCGTGCCCTAAATGCCTACTCCACAGAGGCAGAGCAAGCCGCCGGTATTTTGCAGAACATTACAGACATACCCGGCGTGCAGTGCTAATTTATGAATTGAATTCGTATTCTGGTTAGGAACCGATGTCACCAGCAGCTCGAAACTCAATGATCTATTTGTTCGCTGCCATTGCGGCTTTATTCTTGATCTCCAGGATTGTCACAGTCGCGTTGATGCTGGCGTACGCACCGGAAGACGCAGAACCCTATTTCTACCTAAAACAGATATTGATTTCGGCGGGTTGCCTGGGCGCCATAATATGGCTTTGGAGTATGCGAATTCGCCAACCAGAAGACGGGAAAGACCAGGGGTAAGATCCCGCGCATCGCGAGCCAGACGCTCGGGTGTAAAGATGATGAACTACGACGACTAACGAACTTTCGGTCAACTCTCAGCTAACGGGGCAAAAGAATGGCAATGACTATTATAGGGACTGGTGTTGGACGGACGGGCACATACTCACTGAAGCTGGCGATCAATCAGCTAGAGCTGGGTCCTTGCCACCATATGGATGAAGTCCTTCATAATATGCCAGTACATGTACCGCTCTGGTCGGCTGCGGTAGCCGGAGAGCCGGACTGGTCGAAGATATATGATGGCTACCGAAGTGCTGTTGACTGGCCCACTGCGTGTTTCTTCCGCGAACTGGTCAGTGCGTTTCCTTCCGCAAAATTCGTGTTAACTCAGCGTGACCCGGAAAAATGGGCAGATAGCTTCGGTGCGACGATCTATAAGTTGCTTGCTGGTCGAGACGAGGCACCTGTCGAAATGCGCGTATGGCTTGACATGGTAAATGACGTCATCGCCAAGACCGGGTTTCCTCCTGGACTGAGTCGTGACGAACTTGTTCAGGCTTTTATCGCGCATAACGATGCAGTCAAAGAGGCCATTCCGGCCAGTCAGTTGTTGGTGTTTGAAGTAAAGGACGGGTGGGAACCGCTCTGCACTTTTCTGGGTGTGCCGGCACCAACCGAAGCCTTCCCGCGCACCAATCATCGCGAGGAGTTTTGGGATCGCGTGAACGGCAAGATCTGAAATCTTGTGTTTCAGTGATGCAATACTGGCCCTCATGGCTACCCGGGAAAGAGACGATGTTCGACTAGCAACTGGCAATAACTAGCCAGAAACGGACATTTTCAGGCATTGAAGCCCAACTCGTTCTATAGTGGGGAGAATGACTGAAGAAAGCCCAGAAGTACCACAATCCTACGAAATGGTATCCGTTCGACGAACAGAGCCTCCGCCTGGGGCTGAGGGCACTAACTGGTATCGTTATGTGATCTCGTTTGGCGGCAGCAACAACATTCAGGGCTGTCGGCAAGGAAATCTCAATGTTGTGACTGGGGCGGTGGAGGAGATCGTCGCCCAATTGAACGAGCGCCACAGAGGCAAGCACGGCCGCGTCCATCTCGTGCCCACACCGAAGCAGACACCCAAGAAAAATTGATCCCCTTGCCACAAACGATTGCAGTAATAATCCACCGTGGCCTGTATTCGCCGAACATCTTCAGGTCTTTGCCGCCCTCCGCGAGGCGCACAGTCGATGAATGACCTTACTATTCGCTACCGCTAGCGAACTCTACTGCTTCAGTCTCAGCCTCTTCCATCATCTCGCGCACTTCTGTCAGGGTCGGCGCATTCGGATCAGCCTCCACGGTATTGTGAACCACGCGTGCCCGCGCCATGTATTCGGCTGGATCGTAATGGATCACACCGACAGGAACCCCCAGAGGTGTGCCCGCGACTTCCTTGATGTAGTTACGCAGGTGTTCATTTAGCGGCTGACCGGCGGCATTCACCTGCGCATCGACCAGTTGTACCAGTCGCTCTTCTACCGGCATCGTGTCGTCTTCAAGTGGCGTGTGCGCTTCAAAATACAGTGCCCCGTCACGCCACCCGAACTGGTACGGCTCATTAATAATCACCACCACTTCGCCCACATCGACCAGCGTGTAGAGCACTTCGATGTTCTCAGGGTACAGGCGCACGCAGCCGTGACTGACACGCATGCCGACACCGTAAGGCGCATTCGTGCCGTGAATCAGGTATCCAGGCATATCAAGCTTGAGAACGCGGTTGCCCAGTGGATTATCGGGACCGGGAGGAACGACAGGCGGGAGCGGATTACCCATTTCCGCATGCTCACGTCTCACCGACGCTGGCACCCACCAGTGCGGGTCCTTTGCTTTGGAGACAACTGTGGTTTCACCCAGCGGCGTTTCCCAACCGACGCGCCCGATGCCGATCGGGTAGGTCCGGACGTGCTGCAACTCACCTTCCGGCGCAGCTGGGAAGTAGAACAGGCGTTTGGTTGCAATATTTAGAATCACTCCGCGCTGCTCAACATTCGGCAGCACATACTGCGTCGGCAATAGGATTGGCGTTCCGTTACCCGGTAACCAGGGATCAACACCGGGATTGGCCGCGATTATTTCATCGTAGCCAAGTCCATAGGTACGTGCGAGATCAGATAGCGTATCTTCGTCGCGTGCGAAAACCACCTGCGGTTCGCCGATCACTGTCTGGCCGGCCGACTCGATTACGAAGGCATTGGGGTCCAGCGGGTCCTGTACCGGGCGCTCATCAAGAGGCACGACCTTTGCGTTAGCACCCCTGCTGACCGACGACCACAGGTCATCAAACGTCGCGCATCCACCGAGCGCCAGGAGCGGCAGCAGGAGTAATACGCGCCGGGCTATCAAGTGCCCTCTTCTTGCTCCGCCGGCTTGACGAAGCGCGGGCTTGCGCCACCACAGTCAGGCTGACGGCCTTCGGACTGTGCCTGGTTGTAAAGCGGCAACGTCTTCTGCCACTCGTTAACCAGGTTCTCGATGCGCGTTTCACTCGCAGGGTGAGTGGACAGGAATTCCGCGGGGCGATTTTCTGCGCCCGCATCCATTCGCTGCCAAAGCGGTACCGACTCGCGCGGATCGAATCCAGCGCGTGCCATGTACTCCAGGCCGATGATGTCCGCCTCGGTTTCCTGACCGCGCTTGTACGGCAGGCTAATGCCGAACGCCGCACCCGCGGCAAGCGCCTGCTGCGCCGTATACGTCGCACCGGAGTAACCGCCACCGAGAATGACTGAAGCTACATTAATACCGATTCGTGTCAGGTCAGAATTCATCGCGCGGTCTGCAGAATGATTCGCCGTCACATGCGCGATTTCATGCCCGATAACAGTTGCAAGTTGATGTTCGTTTTCCGTGACCTTCAGGATGCCACTCAAGACGCCGATCTTGCCGCCCGGCATGGCAAAGGCGTTGACCGATTCGCTTTCGAAGATGGCCAACTCCCACTCGATATCGTTATAGGGAGGCTCCAGCACCTCCACAACAGACTGCGCGACACAGGCGACAAAATCGATGGTTTCCCTGTCGGTCACCAGCGGCATGCTGGCCCTCATCTGGTTGAACGCCCGGTTAGCTTCTGCCTCCATTTCGGCTCTTGATTGCTGCGTCGGGCCAGACGCACAGGATGACAGCAGAAAAGCCACAAAGACCAATGGGGCCAGCGATTTGAATCGATACGTGCTCATGGGAACTCCCGTAAACCTGGCAGGATTATAACGTTTCGGCAGGTCGCGGACCTGCTCAAAGTTCGACCACCCCGCCGGATACCAGTTCCACCATTAACGCGGCAGGTAAGACTCAATCTTACGACGCCAGCCGGCCGCATGAGCTTTTTCGAGCGCACTATCGACGTTACCCATCAGGCGCTTCTGCAGCGGCTGCTTGATCTTGTATTCAATGCGGTACAGGTCCCGATCCCTCGTTTTTTGGCTCAGCAGCTCGTCACTGGTACTGATCTCGTCGGTCAGACCAAGATCCAGAGCGCGCGTCCCATACCAATACTCTCCCGTGGCGACCTTGTCGAGATCGAGTTCCGTGCGGTATTTCGCGATGGCGTCTTTGAACAGCGCGTGCACGTCCTCGAGCTCTTCTTTTAGTTTCGCCCTGTCCTCGTCCGTATTCTTGCCGAACATCGTGACGGTTCGTTTGTGCTTGCCGGCCGTAATCTGTTCGAAATCAACGCCATGGCTATCAAGCAGCCGATTGAAGTTGGGGAGCTGTGCCAGTACGCCAATCGAGCCAATAATGGCAAATGGCGCAGCATAAATTTTCGATGCAACGCAGGCCATCAGGTAGCCACCGCTGGCCGCCACTTTGTCGACACACACCACGAGCGGTATGTCGTGGTCGCGAATTCTCGACAGCTGCGATGCAGCAAGGCCATGCTCATGCACCATGCCGCCATGATTCTCCAGGCGAACTATGACTTCATCGTCTTCATCAGCAACATCCAGAATCGCACTAACCTCCTCGCGCAACGACGCAACGGCACTCGCCTTCAGGTCACCTTTGAAATCGATGACGAAACTGCGCGGCCGATCAGACGACTCATTTTTCGCCGCCTTGTCCTCCTTCTTGCGCTCTTTCGCCGCCTTTTTCCGTTGGTCTTTGCTCGACACTGCGTCACGCAGTGCGTTGGCCAGTGTCTTGTACTTCTTGTTCAGGCTCTCAACCTCGAGACCCTCATGAGACGCTTTTCGTCCGGCAGATGCCGCGACGACAATAACCGCAACAATCGCCACCACGATCGTGGTGGCCTTCAGCAAAAAAAGTCCGTACTCGGCAAAAAAAGCAGCCATGATTTCCTCTTAAGTATGCGGCTATCGCTAGACTGCGAAACCGACGTTGTTTTTCTGCAGCACCTGTTCGGCGCGGTAGCTTGAGCGAACCATAGGACCTGCAACGACTTCCACAAACCCTCGCTCGAGTCCTTCCTGGCGGTACGCGTCAAACTGCTCCGGCGACACGTAGCGTTCAACCGGCAGGTGGTTCGGTGTGGGACGCAGGTACTGGCCCAGCGTCAGGATATCGACATTTGCAGCGCGCAGATCATCCATCGTCCTGAGAATTTCCGCATCACGTTCGCCGAGACCCAGCATGAGGCTCGTCTTGGTCAGAACGTCGGGCCGATGTGCCTTGGCATGTTTAAGAACAGCAATGGTCTGCTCGTAGCTCGCGCGTGGGTCGCGTACCGGGTGTGTCAGTCGCTGCACGGTCTCAACGTTTTGTGCAAACACTTCAAGGCCCGAGTCGACCACGAGCTCGACGTGCTCCATGACCCCGTTGAAGTCCGGGGTAAGCGCCTCGACCGCAGTCTTCGGGTTCAGCATCTTTATCGCTCGCACGCACTCCGCGTAGTGCGAGGCTCCGCCATCGGCCAGATCGTCGCGATCCACCGATGTGATAACCACATACTCGAGCCCCATGAGTTTGACCGCTTTGCCGGTATTTGCCGGCTCATCGGTATCCAGCCAGCCTTTCGGGTTTCCGGTATCAACGGCGCAGAAGCGACATGCCCGTGTGCACACGGAGCCCAGCACCATGATCGTCGCTGTGCCGGCATTCCAGCATTCGCCAATATTCGGGCACATGGACTCTTCGCAGACCGTACTCAGCCTGTGTTCGTGCACGATCTGGCGGGTACCCGAGTAACCCTTACCGGATGGCATCTGCGCGCGCAGCCACTTGGGCTTGTCACCGCGAACAAGCGGCGCGGACGCGCGCGCCTGCTTCTGACCATTCTTGATAGCCGAGAAACCCGCATCGGTCTTGTACTTGCTGCCACTCTGAACGACGGGGATGCTACGGAGTTCTTTGTCTGCCTTGCTCATGCGTTATTGGCTTGCTGCTGAATTTTCTGGGGCAGCATTGTCGCATAAAAAGATCCCGGCCGGAGCCGGGAGAGTCAGGGGGAACTATTACAACGCGCCAGGAGTATTCAGTGCAGTCTGGACCAGCTAACTAGCTTGACCGCGCTCTTTCGCAGGTCAAAGTTGCGGGCCAGGATGGCTTCGATGTCATGCGTGTCGGAGTCCTGTGCCATAGGGCTGTTCAGCTCGACGACGCCGCAAAATTCATTACCGCCGCGATACTCCGCGTCGGTGAGGATGAATTGCGTGTAGTACTTGGCAGACATGGATTTAGAGTACCCGTGCGAACCTGAATCGACTGTGAGCCAGAGCACAAAAAACCGGTCAACAGGACCGTTGGTACAAAAATCAGACTTGTGTCACTAATATTACTGCGAAATTGCGCTCCAGAAGCGTAAAATCAGTGACTTAAGGACTCGGCACACAGATTTCGCCTTGTCGCATATGTAATATCGGGCTTCATCTGCCTTCGCTTGGGCGGATTTCGGACCGGCAACACCGTGAGGTATTCAAAACATGGTTGCGAAAATCCATTTCGTGAGACTCGTCATCACTAGCCTGGTGCTGCTTGCAGCTGGCCATAGCTACGCTCAGGACGAGCTGCGCAATACGTTCTTTAAGGAAGCTGACGCCGCCAAGGCGGCCGCTGACACGGCTGACGCCAAACTCCTTGCACCGCGCACCTACGAGCGCGGCATGAAGGAGTATTCGGACGCTGAACTTGCACTGCAGCGCGGCCGCAATATCGAAACCGTGCGCTCAAATGCTGCGGAAGCAACCCGATATCTGAGCGACGCAGCGGACAAGGCTCGACTCGCAAAAACGGCACTGGCGCAGGTTATGAAGAGCCGCCAGGATGCGGCCAATGCCCGCGCACCAGACCTGTCTCAGGATTTGTGGGCGCAGGCGCAGCGCAAGTTCGCAGAGGCCATCCGACTAATGGAGCGCGGCGACCTGAAAAATGCCAAGCGCCGCGACATTGAGGCAACCACGCTGTACCGCGAAGCGGAACTGGTCGCCATCAAGGCCCAATACCTGTCGGAGACGCGTCGCCTGCTGGCGGATGCCGATCGCGCCCGCGTTGGGCGTTATGCGCCCATTACGCTGGGCAGCGCGAAACAGTTGCTGGCTGACGCGGAGCGCGAGCTCAGTGAGAACCGCTACGACACTGACCTGCCTCGCAGTCTCGCGCAACGTGCCAACTACGAGGCAAAACATGCCATCTATCTTTCTGAGATCGTTCGCAGGGTGAGGGACAAGGACCTCACGGCCGAGCAACTCGTTCTGCAGTGGGAAGACCCGCTGCGGCAGATTGCAGGCGTTGCCGACATGGTGCCAGACATGAAAACCGGTCCGGACAGCCTGACCGCAGAACTGGTGGCCTACTTCGAAAACCAGGCAAGCGAACTGCAGGCTCTGCAGCAGGAAAAAGCTGAGAGTGAAATTCGTATAGCCGATATGGAAGAAGAACTGCGAGCCCTCGACGAGCGCCTCGGTGGCGCCACCGCCGAACGCGCAGCACTCGTTCAGCGCCTTGAGGCGCAGGCACGCGTCAAGCAGCAGTTCGAACAGGTCGAGAAGTTGTTTGGGTCAGAAGAAGCCCGCGTATTCCGCGAGGGCAACAACGTGATCCTGCGGCTGGTAGGACTGAGCTTTGACAGCGGCGCATCGCAAATCAAACCGGGAAATTTCGACCTGCTCGGCAAAGTCGAGAAAGCAATCGATATATTCCCGCGCAGCGAACTGATTATTGAAGGTCATACGGATTCGCACGGCAGTGACGATCTCAACCAGAAGCTGTCACAGAATCGGGCCGAATCGGTTCAGCAATACATGATTAACGCGATGCGTATTCCGACGTACCGCCTGATCGCTACGGGTTATGGCGAAACGCGTCCGGTCGCAAGTAATGAGACGGCTGCGGGCCGTGCTCGCAACCGTCGCATCGACATCGTAATCAAACCCAACATAGACGCTAACTAGACTGCCGCGACTTGAGATTAAGACCGCGCCACCATGACACGATGGTGCGCGCGGTCTGTTCGTTTACGAGATAGCCGTACTCGGCGTGAACATTGAGATCACCATTCAGGCGATAGTAGTTCAGGACCGCCTCATCCTCGATGCCTTCGAGGAGTCCAAGCTCCAGCATCTCGGTGAAGTCATTGGCCATCTCCCGATCGAGGGCGGTGAGATCGCCAATAGCCGCCAGATTCTTCCATCGCCGGATATTGGACGGGTAGCGGTCATACCCTGACTTGTTGGCACCTTTCAGTCGTCTCCGCATGTAACGCTGACCGAGCGGACTACCCGTTGTCAGCAGCAGATCAACCTGCGCACGATCCCTTTGGTCGTGGCTGAGTTCCCAGAGGCTATCGTAGGCAATCACGGACCCCATACTGTGGGCCAGAAGCAAAACTGGGCGATGCGCAAGCGCGGCCGACTGCAGCGGGACTTTCAGCATACGGCGTACCTGGGCGGCAATACCGTTATCGTTACCGAGGTATCGCAGCAAGTCACGCAGGTGTACTGCCATACGCTCGCTGGCGACGTGCGGAATCAGGAACGGCATCATGTCGCCCAGGGTATAGATCCAGCGCGTTAGCTTGCGTCTCCAGGACGTTGCCTCGGCAACATCCGCTGCACTTGGCCCGCGCTGTTCAAGCACCGCTGCGATAGCTTCTGAGTCGATCGAGATATCACGATGTTCGTGATAGAAATCGTAGGTCCAGGAGATAAGTTCGAACACTCCTTCATTCTTCTCAATCACTGCGGCGACTTCCGCGTCAACCCGCCGCAGGCCCGTCAGCAGACATTGCAGCAACGCCTCATGGTGTTTTTCGGGTTCCGGTTTCGGCAGCAAGCCGGGGACATAAATGATCAGTGGCAGCGTGCGGTCAGTCATCGCCCAGCAGCGCCTCCAGTTCACCAACATGCGCCACTTCGGCGTCGGGTGTTGCGTAATCGTCCGGCCACTCGGCGCCGTCGCGATTAACCCAGACGGTGCGCAGACCGGCCTCGCTAGCTCCATGTACGTCATACAACGGGTGATCGCCAACGTGCAGCGTTTGGGCGGCGCTGGCGCCGCCGGCGGCTACCGCTACATCGAAGATCGGCCGCTCCGGTTTCGCGGCGCCGGCCATCGCCGCACTGACATGACCATCGAACAGGTCGTCGATCCCGATCCTCGCAAGGTCTGCGTTGCCGTTCGTCACCGCAATCAGCACATATCGTTTGGCAAGCGCCTCCAGCGCGGGCCGAGCTTCAGGAAACATCTCGACATCGTTGCGCACCTCATCGAAAACGGCGAAAGCCTCATCGACGAGGAATTCCGTGTAGCCGGCTGCGGTAGCGATCTCGATTAGCACTGTGTGGCGAAGGAACGTCAGGTCATGAGCCATATGCGTATGCGTTTCCATCACTCGCTGGCGAACTTCCCAGATATCCGCGGGCTCGAACATCTGAGTTATGCGCGGATAGCATTCTCCAAGCCATTCGTACAGGCGTGTCTCAGCGCGCCGGATGACCGGATGAATTGCCCAAAGCGTGTCATCCAGGTCGAGCGTTATGGTGCGGATGCCATTCACGAGATTCAGTTGCCTGCCAGGTTGCAATGAACGAACATTGTGAGGTCAAGACCAACGGGGAGCAAGCCAATGAAATATCTTCATACGATGGTGCGGGTTAAGGATGTCGACGCATCACTCGACTTCTACTGCAATCAACTCGGTCTCGTTGAGCTGAAGCGTCGCGACAGCGAGCAAGGTCGCTTCACGCTTATTTTCCTGGCAGCGCCCGGTGACGAGGACGCGCAGGTCGAACTGACGCACAACTGGGACCCTGAAGAGTATGACGCGGGCCGCAATTTCGGCCACCTCGCCTACCAGGTCGACGATATCTATGCCGCATGCCAGAAACTCATGGATGCGGGCGTCACGATAAACCGCCCACCCCGCGATGGCCATATGGCATTCGTGCGTTCGCCGGATAATATTTCGATCGAATTACTGCAAAAAGGTGATGCCCTGCCGGCCCAGGAACCCTGGGCATCGATGCCCAGCGTCGGTCACTGGTAGTCAGGCTGCCGGCGGCATGAGCGGTGGCAGCGGATCCTCCGCAACTGCTGCATCCCTGTGGGTAACGAATGTCACGTTGCGCAGAGCGTCGGCAAGCGCCTTGCCGTCCCAGCTGCCGCCGTCCCTGCTGTAGCTTGCTGCAGACAGGCGATGTAACTCATCGCTAAGCGGTCGCTCTACGCGATTCGCAAACTCACCAATGCTGCGCGGTGCTGCGGTGGGCCATTGCAGACGCCCCCACTCCAAAATCGCATTGCGCACCGCGGCACCGTCACCGGCAGCGGCTGCCGTACGAGCAGTCTTCAGCAACTGACCTTGCTGCTTGTGTGCAGGAGGCGGCTCAGGCTCGCGCGGTTCGCGACGGTTCCTCGGCGCCGAGCGCGACGACCACCACCAGGCCGCCAGTGTCAGCAGCCAGAGGACGGCCAGGACTTCGGTTGCCCGTTGCCAGGCGCTTATGACTGCCAGTGCCTCCTCGGAATCCTGGACAGCCGTCTCGCCTGCAGGCACCACAGTAACTTCCGGTTCGACGACCGCCGCCACCGGCGCGCCCTCGATAATCAGTGTCCGTGCGGGGAGGCTCGCCACTTTCCATTCGGCCGCCTCGATATCCCACCAGGGCACCTGCAGCGCTGGCAGCTCAATCTCGCCACCAGCCAGCCCGATGATCGCATACTGATCTCGGCGAACGCCCCGCAGACCACCGGCTTCCTGCGTGCGCGACAGTTCAGGCTTATCAGCGTAAACATTGAGGCCATCAATTTCAGGTGGCTCAAGCGTCGGCAATTGTGTCTCGATTTGCCCGAGCGCACTCAATGTCACGTGGCGCGTTACCGGCTCGCCCGCCTCCATCTCCTCGGGGGGCCGCGACCAGTCTTCGCTGAGTTGCACGTCACGCGCCGGCAACCAGGTAGCATCGGGAAAATCAGCTGGCGGTGCCGGAATGGGCAAAACATTGATCGTGTGGCTCTGCGACTCGAAGACCTTGCGACCCGTTATGCGCCCGTCGCGTAATATACGCGCCTCGAAGCGCGCGGGTGAAATTTCAATCTCACCGCTTTCCTGAGGGTACAACGCGATCGCACGTTCGATCACGTTATAGGCTCGGCCGTTGAGCACAGCCTCGTACTGCCGCTCATCACCGGCAAGCTCGGCCAGTGTTTCAGCACCGGACATTGACGGCTCGCGCAGGGCTGGCTGGCGCGTCTGGACAGCCCGATAGATACGTATTCGATAGAGGATCTGCGACTGTACGTAGGTCTCTTCCAGATCCACTTCGCTCGTTATGAACACGTCGGCTTCGCCCGGTGGCGCATTGGTTTGCTCGTTGACAACAATGCGCAACGGATTGCTCTGCTCATTGCCGAGTACGATCGCCGGAATGAACTGCTCACCCGTCACCTTCGGCATCAGCATCACGGTCCAGGTCAGGCTGCGACGAATATCTCCATTGATGATGGACGTATTGCTGAGCTTGCTAACCTGGCCTACGAAGTAGTTCTCCTCCAGTACGGTAAAGTCGGGCTCAAGATCGGTGCTCGAGTCGACGACGATTTCCAGCGTGAATGATTCATTGATATCAACGGTCGGTCGATCGACGCGCGCCGTAACCGTTGCCACGGCAGTCGCTGCATGTAACAGGCACACAAGCAGCATGACTGACTGCCTGACTAGATTGTCAATTCTTACCACGGTTGCACCTCGTCGTCGGGCCACACGTTTCTTCCTTCCTGGTCCTTTCCGTAACGTTGGTACTGATAACGGAACTTGCGTCGCAGCAAGCCACCGGGGTCGTCTGGAATGCGGCGAAGCCACTGCTCCAGTGCCTGTTGCTGCTCCTGTATCTGTCGGAGTTCAGCAAGCTCGGCTGCCGTCAGCTGCTGAGGCAGTTCGCCCCGCTCGGCCTCTTCGGCCGCGCGCTGCAATTCTTCCTGCAACGCCTGCAGATCTTCCTCACTCATTTCTTCTTCGCCACGCTGAGATGAGTCGCTTTCCTGGGATTGCTGCTCCGATTGAGACGAACCTTCCTGCCCCTGCTGATCCTGATCGCTCTCGCCGTCAGATTCCTGGCCTTCACCACCGGAATTCTCTGTCGATTGCTGATCATCGCCCTGCGTTTCCTGTTCCTGTTCCTGCTGGTCTTTCAGGCTTTTAACGAGGTCCATGTTGTACTGCGCGTCCTCGTTTTCGGGGTCCCGTTCGAGCACCTGTTCGTAAGCGTCGATTGCTACATCGAACTCACCTAGCTGGGCCATCGCATTACCCAGGTTGTAGAGGTTGCGTGTATCACCGCTCTCCGCGAATTCGGCAGCGCTGCCCGCATAGTCGCCGGCCTGGTAGCGGGCGACACCGCGCCATTCCGTGTCCTCGAACAGGGCCGCCGCGTCTGCGGCACTGCCCTCCTGCAGCGCCCGCTGTGCCTGTTGATCGCTATTGCGCCACAGGTCGTCCCAAAGCGAGGCCTCGGCCGGTTGCGGTAGCGGGACGATGAAGATCACCAACACCAGAACCCACCCCTTGCGAAAAGCGAGAGCCGCGAGCGGCAGCAACAGCAGCACTAACCATGGCCCTTCTTCTCGCCATCGGTCGGTCGCGAGGGAGTTTTCGTCAGCGGCGGCCGCCGCAGCGGCTGAAACTTCGCCCGACAACAGATGATCGAGGTCACTGTTGTCGGTTGCCAGCACGGCAAACTGTCCGCCACCCACGGCAGCGAGATCTCGCAAGCCTCGCTCTTCGAGCCGCGCGACGGCGAGATTCCCGCGATTATCTCTGACGAAGCCTCCGGCCAGGCGTGGAATTGGCGCACCCTCGCGCGTCCCGACTCCGAGGATCGACAGGGCAAACCCGGCTTCCCTGAGATCGCGCGCCGCCCTGTCGGCTGCCGGCGAAGATCCGCCGTCCGTCACCAGCAGCACCTCACCGATGCCGACACCCGCCTGCTCAAGCAAGGATTGCCCCTTGCGAATGCCAACCTCCGGATAGCTGCCACGGCTTGGCATGATCTCGGTACTGAGGCTGCTGACCAGCGCCGCAATAGTGTCAGTGTCATCAGTCAGCGGCGTTACTGTAAACGCATTGGCCGTGTATACGAGCAACGCTGTCTGCCCACTCTGCCGGCGTTCAAGCAAACCGAAAATTTTCAGCTTGGCACGCTCCAGGCGGCTCGGCGCAATGTCCTGGGCGTCCATGGAACGTGACAGGTCGAGCGCAATTACGAGCGCTTGCTCCGCACGAAATACGGGCTGGTCGACACGCTCCCATGTCGGTCCGGCCAGCGCGGCCGACGCGATGATGCCGCCCAGACCGAACAACCACCAACGGTAGTCGCGGCCGCGCCCGGGCGTTCGTGACAGCACGTGCGGCATCAGCGCCGGGTCGATGATGTTGCGCCAGTTGCCGGCACCGAGCTGGCGCCTCGCCAGCAGTATAGCGACCACCACCACGAACGGAATCGCAAGTAGCCAGGCAGGTCGCAGCCAGTGAAAGTCAGCCAGCATGTGCCCGCACCTCCGCCCGGTGCCGCAGCACGACGCGTTGCATCAGGCCCGCAAGGCCCAGGAGACCCACCAGCCCGAACGCCATGCCCAGCGGCCAGTAGTAATACGACTTCACCGGTCGAAAGCCCGACTCCGGCTCCTCGACAGGCTCGAGTTCGTCGACGAGCGAATAGATGTCCTGCAGGCTGGCAGTATCGGTCGCGCGGAAATAGCGCCCGCCGGTCAGCAGCGCAATCTGCGTCAGCGTCTCTTCGTCGAGGTCGGCAGACGGGTTGATATTGCGGCGCCCGCCGATCAGCGATGACACGTTCAGAGAGTCGGCCCCGATGCCGATGGTATAGACGCGCAGGCCCACCTGCTGGGCCAGCTCGGCGGCCTTGAGCGGCTGCACTTCGCCTGCGGTGTTCGCGCCATCAGTTAACAGCACGAGCACCTGTTCGCCCGCGTCTTCTTGTTGCTCGTGCACGCGCCGTACCGCCAGCGTGATGGCGTCACCAATGGCCGTTTTCTCGCCGGCAAGCCCGATCTCGGCCTCCAGCAGCAAGACCTTCACCGTGTCACGATCCAGGGTCAGCGGCACCTGCAAATAGGCGCGTTCACCAAACAGAATCAAGCCAATGCGATCGCCTTCACGGCGCGTTATGAAATCGCTCGCTACGGCCTTGGTAGCGGTCAGCCGATCAACGCGACGTCCTGCCAGCTCAAAGTCTTTCTGGTCCATACTGCCCGACAGGTCGACAGCCAGCATCAGGTTGCGGCCGGCGACGGGCACATCGAGTTCATCACCAATCCGTTCCGGGCGTGCCGCAGCCAGCACGAGCAGGCACCATGCAAAGACGGCAACCAGGACTCGCCAGTTCAGAAACTGCTCCGCATCCGAGCGATCCTTGAGCGTTTCAAAGCCGCGCAGATTTGGCACGCGCAGACCCGCCTCCGAGAGGCCCCGCGCTTCGGGCAGCAGCTTGCGCACGAGGAACGGCAACGGTAGCAGGATCAGCGCCCAGGGCCAGGCGAGAGACCACATCAGGAATTCCCTCCGAGCGGCACGCTCAGACGCATGCGCACGGCGGCGAGCAACGCGCTGACATCAATGTCGGATAAATCGCCTTCCGGATCGCGATACGGCAGGTTCATCAGGCTCTTGCCACCTTCGGTGTGGAAGTAAGGCAGCGGCATGCCTCGATCGAGCCAGGCCAGCCATTCGCTGCCTGTAAGTCCGGCGACTTCCTCGCGCGGCGCGTAGGCGAGCATGCCGCGGCGCAGCAGTTCGGAGAGCTGCTTACCGAGCGTGACCGGGTCGCGATGCACAAGGTACTCGGATTCATAACGTGCCAGTTCGCGCATCGCGTAGCGGCGCGGGCCATTGAATCGCCAGCGCCGGTAGGCCCGCCAGAGGGTGTAGCCCAGAACAAGGACAAGGAGCGCGATGACGCCCCACCATCCGGGCGCGAGCGGCCACCAGCCGATCGCATCGGGTAGGTGAAGGTCACGCAATGGCAGTGTGTTCTCGTCCATAGCTAGTGGGTCCTGCGCCCCAGGGCCGTCTGCAGCGCGCTCACCGGATCGTCATCTGTCGACATTGGCATCAGGTGAACACCGTAGCGCTGGCAGAACTTCTCAAGCGCGTCCAGCCGCTCTTCGTACGCGTGTTCATAGTCGCGACGCGCCGGTGCCGCATAGGTATCGATAGCCAGTTCGTCGTCCGGCGATACCAGGCGGTAACGTCCCGGTGGCGGCAGCTCACGCTCCAGCGGGTCACTAAGAAAAACAGCCAGCACTTCGTTATGCCGGGCTACGCTTGACAGGTACGACTGGGCAGCCCGGGAAAAACCGGCAAAGTCGCTGATCACGACGACGAGAGAGCCCGGCCGTGCCACACGGCGCAGCGCCGACATCGCCTGTATCAGCGCGTCCTCATTCCTGGCTTGCGAGTCGTCCCGGACCCAGTCCGGATGCTCGACAAGTTCGTGCACAAATCGCAGCGCGGCGCGCCGGCCAAGACGCGGCTTGAGTTCGCGATGTGTGGTATCACCAAATATCAGACCCCCCAGCCGATCACCGCGATGATGCGCGGCCCACGACAACAGCGCCGCCGCACGACTCGCGTTCACTGACTTGAAGCAACCCTGGGTAGCAAAGTGCATGCTCGAACGCAGGTCGACCGCGATAAGGACCGGTCGCTCGCGTTCCTCGCGAAAGAGCTTTGTGTAAGCCGTTGTGCTGCGCGCCGTTACGCGCCAGTCGATACTGCGCGGATCATCACCGGGCTGGTATGGCCGCGATTCGTCAAACTCCATGCCGCGGCCGCGAAAACGGGAAACATAGGCACCTGTCTGCAACGAGTTGACACGCAGGACGTTGAGTGCGATCGCGCGCGCAGGTCCGGCAAGCCGGATCAGGCCAGCCTGACTGACACTGACCGGCGACGCTCCTTCGTAGATATGATCTAGACGCACCACGATTCCTAGGGGACCCCGACTCCGTCGAGGACGCCCTTGACCACTGATTCGGCATCGACGCCATCTGCCTCTGCCTCGAAGCTCAGCACGAGGCGATGCCGCAGGACGTCGGGCGCGACCGCCTGAATGTCTTCGGGGCCCACAAAGTCGCGTCCGGAAAGCCAGGCATGCGCACGCGCAGCACGGTCAATACCCATGCTCGCGCGCGGACTCGCGCCATAGAGAACCTGTCCCTCGAGTGCGCTGTCCACAGCGCCCGGGTTACGGGTCGCGACAACGACGTTGACGATGTATTCCTCAAGTTCTTTCGCAAGGTGCAGATTCAGAATGTCCTGGCGTGCCTGCATGATCGAGTCGAGAGACAGGAGCTCCGGGGGCTGGAAGGCATCCCGTTCGCCCTTTTTCGCCTCGTCGCGGTTCAGCACCAGGATGCGGCGTTCGTCTTCGACAGAGGGGTAACCCACCTGGACGTGCAGCAGGAAGCGATCGAGCTGCGCTTCTGGTAGCGGATACGTGCCCTCCTGTTCGATCGGGTTCTGCGTTGCCATGACCATGAACAGGTCTTCGAGCGGGTAGCTGTTGGCACCCACCGAGATCTGGCGTTCTTCCATGGCTTCAAGCAATGCGGACTGCACCTTGGCCGGTGCTCGGTTGATCTCATCGGCGAGGATCAGGTTATGAAACAGCGGTCCCTTGCGGAATTCGAATGTGCCTTCCTGCGGACGGTAGATATCTGTACCGGTCAGATCGGCCGGCAACAAGTCGGGCGTGAACTGCAAACGGTGGAAGTCACCCTCGATGCTCTCGGCAAGCACCTTGATCGCGCGCGTCTTGGCAAGACCGGGGGCACCTTCAACCAGCAGGTGGCCGTCGCACAGCAGCGCAATCAACATGCGGTTGATCAGGTGTGCCTGGCCGATGATCAGCCCGCTCGCATGAGCCTCTAGTTTTTGGAACTTTTCTGCGACGCTCATTGGTTACTCCAGAGATTAAAGCGGCGTGTCATTTTAGTGATGATGCCTGTGCGCGCCAACCGGTCGCGGGCTTTTTTGGTCATTATCTTCACTGTTTGAGTAGTATTAACCCCAATTCCGACAATGGTGGCTCGAATACATTGCATTTGATTGAAAAAAAATCTGGTTCCCGAGCGCTCGTGGTGGCCGTGTTATTGACCATTGGCCCGCTCGCTGCCTGTGAGAACGGGCCTGCCGAGGCTGTACCTGCGGCGCTGCCCGACAAGCCTGAGCAGGCCGCATCGACCTGTGCAGGAACCGGTGTACTGCAGGCCATCCTGTCGGGCGCGATCGTCGCCAGGCTGGACTGGCCGGACGAAGCCTTGCGCTGCGAAAGCATGCCAAGGCCGGATGCCAACGGTGTGCGCCTGAGGTTTTCGGGCGAGGTCGGCGAAGAACGGCTCGCCATCATTATCGCCCTGCCCGCACTCGGTCCCGGCGAGACGGGCGATGAGTTCGACAGCAATGTCACTATCTCAGTCGAAGGTAGCGGTCGATTTTTCAGTGCTCCAAATCTGGATTCCTGCTGGACTCAGATCGCTGTCAACGAGCCGCTTGAGGAAGGCTCGGATACCTACCATGTTCTGGGCGGACTGACCTGCATGTCGCCTTTGGGCGAGATCAATGGCGACAGCTTCGTCGACGTTCAATTGCTGAGATTCAGCGGTATCGCCATGTGGAGTACGAGATGAGAATAATCGCCGCGCTGCTCAGCCTCGGACTCGCGGCCTGTAGCCCCCAACCGTCGGTAAAAATGGGCACGATGCCGGATCTGGACGGCAGCTTTGATTTTGCGGAACTCGAGATCATTAATGACGCGGGTGACTCTTTGAGGTTTGACATTTACCTTGCCGAGAGCCCCGAGCAGCAGAGACGCGGGTTGATGTTTGTTCGCAGCATGCCCGATACCACGGGCATGTTATTCGTTTACGAAGCTGACGACTTTCACTCAATGTGGATGAAGAATACGTTTATTCCTCTCGATATGATTTTTGCGCGCAGCGATGGTTCCGTGTCATCCGTCATCAGCAACACGACTCCGCTCACCCTGAACTCGAACCAGTCGAGGGAGCCTGTTAGCTATGTGCTGGAGCTGAACGCCGGCATCGCACGGCGCATGGGTATTGGTCAGGCCAGTCGACTCATCTGGGATTGATGCAGCGTCAATGACGCCAGGAACCCGGCAGGTCCTGTTTGCCATACTGCGGCCAGACGACGAACGGGTGGCGCTGGCGCTGCTGCTCCGCCTTACAGCGTGGCAGCAATCGCGTCAGCGAGGTAGTTGACGTTCTTTGCGGTGATGCCAGCCGTATTAATGCGGCTGGAACCCACCATGTACACCCCGTAGTCGCGCTTCAGGCGATTGACCTGATCCTCGGAGATGCCCAGGAAGCAGAACATGCCGGTCGCACGCACGAGATGCGAGAAATCGTGACCCGGCGCTTTCCCAATAAGCGCCTCGTTGAGCAGTACACGCATTTCGCGCAGGCGGCCTCGCATTTCCGCCAGCTCGACTCGCCAGGCGGCCCTGAGGTCCGGGTCGTTAAGAATTGTGCTGACAACAACGGCGCCATGATCAGGCGGCACGGAATAGATAGTGCGTACGATGCTATTGAGCTGGCTGAAGACGATATCGCGCGATGCCTTGTCTGCAGCCAGCATCGACAAACTGCCCACGCGGTCGCGATACAAGCCGAAATTCTTCGAACAGGAACCTGAGACGATCATTTCGGGAACGCGACCGGCAAAATGTCGAACCGCGAACGCATCGTCTGCGAGGCTCCGCGCAAAACCCTGGTATGCGATGTCGATAAACGGCACAAGCTTGCGCTCCACAACAACGTCCGCGATCGCTTTCCACTCTTCCTCCGACGGGTCCATTCCTGACGGGTTGTGGCAGCAGGCGTGCAGCAGAACCACGTCACCAGCATCGGCCTTGCCGAGCGCGTCGAGCATGGCGTCGATCCGGATGACATGCTTATCCGTATCGTAATAAGCATAGGTTTCGAGCGTTACCCCCGCTCCACCGAGTAACGGAATGTGATTTGCCCAGGTTGGGTCGCTGACCAAGACCTTCACGTCGGGGCGCGCCCGCAGGATCAGGCTGGCCGCGACCCGCAAGCTGCCAGATCCACCCGGCGCCTGGATCGTCGCAATGCGATCGGGGTCTACCGAGTCGGAGAAGATGAGGTCCTGCATTGCGGCATTGAAATTCGGGTCCCCGGCCGTGCCGATGTACGCCTTGCTCTCCTGGGTGTCTACAAGGCGCTGTTCTGCCAGTTTGACGACGTCCAGAACCGGCGTCTCTCCTTCAGCAGTACGAAAAACGCCGACACCAAGATCGATCTTCTCGGGTCGTGGATCGTTCTTGTGTTCGGTAATAAGACCGAGGATGGCATCGGCCGGTGCGGCTTGCAGGAATTCAAACAACGCGGTTCTCCAGTTCGATCAGGACAGGCTCAGCCTGTACCGGCGCATTGTACAAACAATGCACACCTGCACAAATGAAAACGCCGGCTGGACGCCGGCGTTCTCGAATCGAGCGTGTCGATGGTGTCGTTCAGATCAGGCCTTGGGTGCCCATACCGAACACCAACCCTTGGCGTTAACGGCTTTGCCCGGGAAGATCTGGCAAGGACGCCATGTTTCGCCGTCATTACCCTGTACGAGGGCACAGTTGGCGCAATTCTGGTCAGCAGCGGGGTTTGCGCGTGAAGCCGCATCCACTGTCGACGCATCATGCGTGTATTTCATGGCCACGGCCATCGGATCATCTGTCGCAAGCTGCGGCAGATCGTCCGCGCGCGCTTCACGAGCAGGTTGTACGAAATAGCCGGCAGCCGCGACGGCTGAAAGCTGGAGGAATTTGCGACGTGCGATTTTGCTCAACGGAGTCTCCTTGGTGCTGTTCAATCTGTTGTTCGAGGCGCGCATCTTACCTAAGTTTCCTGAACGCCCGCATAACGACATACTCAGCTGCTTCCCGCCCATTTTGAGAACGATTCTCATTACGTGCTGGAACCCCCGCCACTACAATATCCTGTGCAGCCGTGGTACCGCAAAGCAGGTTAATGACAGGCCGCATTCAACCAATTGCAAACACAAAAATTCGCGGCAATTTGCGCGAATCAGTGATGGCAGGAAGAGTTTGTAGCAAGAGTCGAACAGCAAAGCAGGCTCGCACGGTCTGTCGATTCGAATTAGCGACCAACGGCTAATAAATCAGCGCCGGCATTTTATTTCCAGTGACGCGAAATCCTGGATATAAGCGTGCGCTTCTGACACTGCCCGGCCCACATTACCGTTAGCGCCGCTCTGCGCCGCATTGGCACGCATCCACCATCCGTTCTTGCGCTCACCCGCGCGGTGATAAGACGGCCGAACAGTCCAGCGATACGTCTTGCAGGCCTCCAACGGCACCGTGACGGTATGTTGCTGGCCAGCAACCTGCTTCGCCGAATACACGGGGCGACTTGCGTCGTAAATTTCGATGTCCCAAAGGATATCGGCGCCGGCTGCAGCGCTGCTGGCAGCATCAGGCAGTTCGAACTGCCACGCGAGGGTAGGCGTCAGTGACTCGGTACGCCCCTGCCACTCATTGTTTTTGACGCTCTTGATGTCGTCCGTGGCGGCCGGTGTCAGGATAGCCGGCAGCGCAATACGTTCGTAAAGTTCGGCAGATATCTCGCGGCCGATGTAATGTCGCGCGAAGACCCGATACTGATGCCACAGGGCCGAGTCATTTTCGAGCCAGTCACCTAGCGTGTCACGATCCTCGTACTTGACCTCGCGACGGTACAGCGTCGCCCTGTCGGAAAGTCGCTCCAGTCTCGCGGTTGCAGACGTCGTGATGATTGCCTCTTTTTTCTGCACGTTGAGCGTGAGTTCGTCGATACTGATATACAGGATCGCCTCAGTGCCTTCGGGGATCGGTGTGGTCACAGCGAACAGCTTCGGCTCCACCGAATCGACATTCTTCAACCCCCAGAATACATCCGTCGCGAGCGCCGCGTTCGTCAGCGGTTGTTCTACAGCGTCTGACAAATCTTCGGTCAGGCGATCACGGAGTTCCTGGACCTGGCGTTGTGCGGAGCCGGTAATGCCGCCGACAAGCATTCCGAGTTCCCGTAGCAACGGAATTGGAATATTGACCGGCACATGGCCGACCTCTACCGGTACGCTGCCGATGCCCGAGCCCTTTGCTATGCCACCCGCCAGTCCGGGCGTCTCTTTGCCGTAGGTACCTGTAATGGACTCGCTCACGTCGCCGCTAATCGGGAGTATCACAATTTTGGAAACAGTCGTTCGCAACTCTTGGGACATGTGTGTTGGCACCTGCGGTGCAACAGCTTCCTTGCTCGCGCCCTCCTCAGCGGCCACCGCCCCGGTCGGGACCGTCAGGGCGATAGCAGCCAGCGAGCCAACCTTGAGCACGATGGCCGTAATCGCAATTCCGCAGGCATAAAGTCTGCCGCCACGCAGCTTCCAGACTTTGCGAAACCAGCCGTGGGACTTGCCGATCAGCTCTGGCACCAATGGCTCACTACCTTTCGACCTTCGTGAATTTGGTGCCCTCAAGCGTCAGGTTGTACATCAGCCCCATGGAACCGTAGATAAACCCAACGACCGGATCGCGCACATTATCGCTGTCGATCGTTTTGCCTGCGCCTATGTCGATCAGCGCGACCGATCCGTCAACGCCGACACGCCACCCTTCCGATTTGCGGAAGCGGTCGAGGGCTTCACGTGTCATGAAAACGATCACGATAGATTTGGCCTGGGCACCAAGCTGGAATCCAATGGACCCCGCCGCGACGCGGTAGTAGTCAACCGGCGAACCACCGACACGCAAGACACCTTCGCCGGTTTCACCACCCACCCCGATGCCCCCCTTGTAGACCTTCGGAAACACGAGATAACCGGCGGCCTGGTTCAGAAAAACCTCGGCGCCGTTAACTTGCGCCCGAAAATCCTGCACGGCCTGGTCCGCACTGCGGTTGATTTCGCTGGCCTGCGTCACGCAGCCGGAAATAACAGACAACATCGCCATGCAGGCAAAACTTTTCAATAAATTGTTAATTTTCAACATACTAGACACTCTCAGATGATCCGCTGAACGCTTCCAACATAAGCCGCAGAGTATCACGAAGACGAGATCCCTTGCGGGCATCGAAGATTGCAGACGCCTCGTTCAGATAGACACGCTGCGCGATCTCGAGTTGCATGGCATGCACCCCGGACTCCGGGTCGCCATAGTGGCGAGTAATGTACCCGCCCTTGAAGCGACCATTTACGACACAGCTGTACGGACTGGCGTCGGCAACTGCAGTCACGCGTTGCGTCATCAGAGCCGCGCAGCTAAGCCCGCCATTTGTCCCGATATTCAATTCGGGCAGTTCACCGTCGAACAGTCGAGGTACGACACTGGCGATGGAATGCGCATCCCAAAGCAGCGCGCGACCATGCTTCTTCCGCAGCGAGCGAAGCGCATTTGCCAGCTGGTCGTGATACGGCTGCCAAAAGGTCACGATCCGCTGCCGCGTCTCGTCCTCATCGATGCCGGGTCCGTTGTAAATATCCTCGCCGGCGAATGTCTGCAGCGGGCAGAGACCCGTCGCAATCTGACCCGGATACAGCACATCATTGGTGGCAGCTCGATTCAGGTCGACAACGTAGCGTGAGTAATTGGCGACCAGCATGCTTGCCCCAAGTTCGCGCGCAAAACTGTAGAGCTCGGCGACATGCCAGTCAGTGTCAGGCAGCGCTGCACCGACGTCCGTCATGCGCGCGCGGATATCGGTTGGCAGATGTATGCCGTCGTGCGGCACGCTAATCAACAGCGGTGACGTGCCCTCATGAAAGCTGAAGACGTCGATCATTGGCTAAAGCTGGGTAATATTGACTCGGCGTACGAACAGTACTCCCCGTTGTCGATGGTGGAGGAGACACGCCGGATGTCGGCAGACAGCGAACGATCTTCTTCGTATACCGGTGACAACTCGCGAATCGATGCCACTACGTCCTCGATAGACTCCGAACTTTTTTCCGGCCGGTGAAACTCGATTCCCTGGGCCGCTGCGAGCAACTCGATCGCAACGATGTCCTCTACGTTATCGACCATCGTGTGCAATCGACGTGCGGCAAAGGTGGCCATGCTCACATGGTCTTCCTGATTCGCCGATGTTGGAATGCTGTCGACACTCGCCGGATGTGCGTGTGACTTGTTTTCCGACGCAAGTGCCGCAGCCGTCACCTGCGCCATCATGAAACCGCTGTTCAGCCCGCCCTCACTGACCAGGAATGCCGGTAATCCGCTTAGATTCGCATCGATGAGCAATGCGATGCGTCGTTCTGACAAAGCACCGATCTCGGCGATAGCCAGCGCCAGATAATCGGCCGCGAGCGCTACGGGTTCCGCGTGAAAATTGCCGCCCGACAGGACCGTCCTGGAATCCGTGAAGATCAGCGGATTATCAGTCACAGCATTGGCTTCTGTTTCAAGCACTTTGCATACGTGGCGCAGCACACCGAGACAGGCACCCATAACCTGTGGCTGGCAGCGAACCGAGTACGGATCCTGCACGCGATCGCATTCCACATGTGATGCGCGAATGGCGCTGCCACGCATGAGATCGCGAAGTACTGCGGCAACCGCAATCTGTCCTCCATGACCGCGCACACTTTGAATGCGCCGGTCGAACGGTGTATCGCTGCCCTTGATGGCATCGGATGACATGGCGCCCGCCATCAGCGCCGCCGACAAGATGTTCTCCGTACGGAACACACCGGCAAGCGCGAGTGCAGTAGACACCTGGGTGCCATTGAGCAGCGCGAGACCTTCTTTTGGCGCGAGCCGCAGCGGCTCGATACCGGCATCTTTCAACGCACTAGGTGCCGGCACGAGATTGCCGTTCACGCGCACCTCGCCAACACCAATCAGCGCGCCGGCCATGTGCGCGAGCGGCGCCAGGTCGCCGGACGCGCCGACGGAACCGCGCGACGGAATACGCGGATAGATCCGGTGATTGATCAGGGCACAGAGTTTCTCCACGAGTTCGAGGCGAACACCGGAGAATCCCTCGGCCAGCGCGATCACTTTCATAAGCATGATGAGCCGTACGATATCGTCGTCCAGATCCTCGCCCACGCCGACAGCGTGAGAACGCACCAGATTTTCCTGGAGGAGCACGAGTTCATCGTCGCCGATTTTTACCGAAGCCAGCTGTCCAAACCCGGTATTGACGCCATACACCCGGTCGCCATGAGCGACGACGTCGTCTATCAGCTCATTGGATTCGGCAACACGCCGCCGGGCATTGATACCCAGTTCAACCGTCACATGATCAAGCCAGGCGCGGCGTAACTCCGCCAGCGTAACGAGTTGGTTGTCGACGAGCATTTTCATGATTTACTCCCGGTATCGACCATCGGCAGATTGAGGCCGCACTCTCGCGCACAATCGATGGCAATGTCGTAACCTGCGTCGGCGTGGCGCATGACACCGCTGGCAGGATCGTTCCATAAGACCCGACCGATACGCTTGTCTGCCGCTTCAGTGCCATCGCAGACAATGACCAGGCCCGCGTGCTGCGAATACCCCATACCAACGCCACCACCATGATGCAGGGACACCCAGGTCGCCCCACCGGCGGTACTCAGCAGCGCATTCAGCAGCGCCCAGTCCGAAACCGCATCGCTGCCATCCTTCATCGCCTCGGTTTCGCGGTTCGGGCTGGCGACGGAACCACTGTCAAGGTGGTCGCGGCCGATGACGACGGGTGCCTTGAGCTCACCGTTACGAACCATCTCGTTAAAGGCGAGACCGAGCATGTCGCGCTGCCCGAGACCTACCCAACAAATGCGTGACGGCAAACCCTGGAAATGGATACGCTCTCTCGCCGCATCGAGCCATTGGTGCAGATGCGGGTCGTCGGGGATGAGTTCCTTCACTTTCGCGTCGGTTTTGTAGATGTCTTCGGGGTCGCCCGAAAGCGCTGCCCAGCGGAATGGTCCAACGCCGCGGCAGAACAGCGGTCGCACGTATGCCGGCACGAAGCCCGGGAAGTCGAATGCGTTCTTGAGGCCTTCATTGAAGGCCTCCTGACGAATGTTGTTGCCGTAATCAAATGTCGGGATGCCCTGGCTCTGGAAGGCCAGCATCGCCTCGACATGCACCACCATCGACTTCACGGACGCGGCGGCCACCGCATCGGGATCGTGCTCACGTTTTGCAAGCCACTCATCGACGGTCCAGCCGATCGGCAGGTAACCATTGGCCGGATCATGGGCCGACGTCTGATCGGTCACCGCGTCCGGGCGAACGCCACGCCTGACGAGCTCTGGAAGCACCTCGGCAGCATTGCCTAGCAGACCGACCGATACAGCTTGCTTGTCGGCCACGGCCTGGTCGATGATCGCCAACGCATCGTCGAGCGTTTCCGCACGCCTGTCCAGGTAGCCCGTCTCGAGGCGCATATCGATGCGGTCGGACTGACACTCTATTGCCAGCATCGACGCACCGGCCATTGTCGCGGCCAGCGGCTGCGCGCCGCCCATGCCGCCAAGCCCTGCGGTCAGGATCCAGCGTCCGGCAAGATCACCGTCATAGTGCTGCCGGCCCATTTCGACAAACGTCTCGTAAGTCCCCTGGACTATTCCCTGGCTGCCGATGTAGATCCACGACCCGGCGGTCATCTGGCCATACATCATCAGGCCTTTGCGATCGAGCTCGCGAAAGTGCGCCCAGTTTGCCCAGGCGGGAACCAGGTTGGAGTTGGCGATGAGCACGCGGGGCGCGTCTTCGTGGGTCTTGAACACGCCCACCGGCTTGCCCGACTGCACGAGCAGGGTTTCATCTGCCTCGAGTTCCCGCAGCGTCTCGACAATCTTGTCGAAGCACTCCCAGTTGCGGGCCGCCTTGCCAATACCGCCATAAACGACAAGGTCCTGGGGCCGCTCGGCAACCTGCGGATCGAGGTTGTTCATCAGCATGCGCAGCGGTGCTTCGGTCAGCCAGCTTTTGGCACTCAGCTGAACGCCAGTAGGCGCCTTTATTGTTCTGCTCATTTCTTCAGATTCTCCAGCTGTACGACGTCGGCCGGCATCGACCGCGACGTTCCGGGTGGTGCGTAGTGTCCGGTCAGCTCGTAGCGGCTGCCCGGATGATGCAAACGAGCGAAAGTAACGGGGCGTCCTTTCGACCAGGTACGGCGCAGTACGACGAGGGACGGTTCATCGTCTTCCATGTTGAGCTGCTGACGGACCGCCCTGTTTGGCATGCTCGCCCTGACAACCTGTTCGGCCTCCTGGAGCGGTGCTACAGATGTCAGGTAGGCACTCGGCGTAAGGTGTTCGAAATCCTGCTTCATGCAGTCCGGCGCAAAACTCGCAAGCACATGACGATCCTCAACCTGCACGGGTACGTTGTTCTCATAATGCACCAGCAACAGGTGACAAATATCCGTCCCCTGCGCTACATGCAGTGCGCGGGCCACCTCGCCACGCGCATGCAGTTTCAGCTGCCGCATGACGACGCTCGAGTGGCTGTGCCCGCGACTCTCTATCTCATCCGCAATGTTCTGCACCTCAAGCAGATGTGACTGCGAGCGAAAATCCGAAACGAAGGTGCCACGCCCTGCGATACGCTCGACATAACCCTCATCGTTAAGTTCACGCAGCGCACGATTGGCTGTCATCCGTGAAACATGCATCGCTTCGACGAGGTCGTTCTCTGACGGCACGCGATCACTGGGACCAAGCTCACCCGAAGAAATCTGCCCGATGATGAGGTCCTTAAGTTGCTGGTAGCGCGGTTTGGCGGTGTTCACGACCTGCTCCCCAGTCGTTGCAGCGCCGCTGCAAATTCCGTACGTGCACGCTCCCGGTCGACATGCACTGCGTCTTTCACACACCAGCGTCCATTGACCATCACCCGTTCCACGGGCAATGGATAACCGGAGAACACAAGCGCATCGAGCCGCGAATCGTCGTTGTGCCCGGCAAGCATTGGGTCATCGTCGCAAAGCGCGACGATATCTGCGGGCGCACCTGCCTCGATGGCAACGTGTTGTCTCCCGGCTGCAAGTGCACCCCCTTCGAGGGCCCGCGCGAACAGTTCGCTGCCAACGTGACTGTCGCGCAACGACACAATGTTGCGTGATTGCGTGGCGAGCCGCTGTCCGTACTCCAGCCAGCGGAGCTCTTCGAAAGGATTGATCGAAATGTGGCTGTCAGAGCCGATGGCGAGTCGACCCCCGTGTTCAAGATAGTCGTGTAACGGGAACAGGCCATCACCGAGATTGGCCTCCGTACTGGGACACAGCACAGCGACAGCA
The DNA here is from genome assembly GCA_024679535.1 of Chromatiales bacterium. Classification (GTDB taxonomy): domain Bacteria; phylum Pseudomonadota; class Gammaproteobacteria; order Steroidobacterales; family Woeseiaceae; genus UBA1847. The sequence goes on along the minus strand of JAIBDF010000014.1, from coordinate 11,407 downwards.
CCCGTGCCGGCCAGGGCGGCTATTTCGTCTGCATCCATGTGGGTTGCATGAACAAGACTCCACGCCGCATCAACGTCAAAATTTTCAAGCAGCCAGCGAACCGGTCGCCGGCCATACGAGGCGAAGCATTGCTCAACCTCACGCCGCTGTTCGGCAACGTGTATGTGCATCGGGACACCGGTGTCACCGGCGACAGCCGCAATGCGCCGTAGCGATTCCTGACTCACGGCGCGCAAGCTATGGGCTCCGATGCCGACACTGAGCGAACCCTCACACTGTTGCGCCACGCGCTCGAAATGCTGCAGGAACTCATCGACGGGCATGGCGAACGACGTCTGCTGCGCTGTCGGCTTCGCATCCTCAAAGCCGGCACGCTCGTAATGCACCGGGATGTAGGTCAGGCGAATGCCGCTGTCACGCGCCGCGGTTGCAATCGCCTCAAACATCGTGTCGGTAGCGTCGGCGTCCAGCGGATCGCGATGCAGGTAATGAAATTCGGCCACTGCCGTGTACCCCGACCGCAGCATCTCGCAGTAAGCCTGTCGCGCAATTGCCGTGAGCTCTTCGGCGCCGACGCGCCCTGCCAGTTCGTACATGCGTTCCCGCCAGGACCAGAAATTGTCACGACCGGCCGGCGATCGCACTTCGGTGTGACCCGCCAGAGCACGCTGGAATGCATGAGAATGTGCGTTGCAAAGCCCCGGAATGGCGCAGCCCAGTGTCACGTCACACCCTTCGGCCGCAGCGTCGCTCTCCACATCCGCGATGCGCCCGCCATCCAGCGTCAGCCGGACGTTGTCGTTCCAGCCGCCGGGGAGCAGGGCTTTGCGCGCGAAGAGTGTTGTCATCTGGAGCTCTCTAAGTTGTATATACAGGTTAGTGCATGGTACCGTGCAATGCAATGGATCTGCTGCTCACAGACGCCCGAATCGCAACAATGGCGGGCGAGGACTACGGCGTTATCGACGACGGTGCCGTGGCGCTCGCCGAGGGCAGGATCACGTGGATTGGTCCGCAGTCGGACTTGCCCGACAGCGCCGCCAAAACGACTCGTTCCCTGGCCGGGCGCTGGATCACTCCCGCCCTGATTGACTGCCATACGCATCTCGTGTTCGGCGGCGATCGCGCAGGTGAGTTCGAGCAGCGGCTGCGCGGTGCCAGCTACGAGGACATCGCGCGTGCCGGCGGTGGCATCATGTCGACGGTACGGGCCACGCGTGAGGCATCAGCAGACGAGCTGTACGCAGCGGCTCTGCCGCGAGTGCAGGCGCTGGCCGCCGAAGGCGTCGGAACCATTGAGATAAAATCCGGCTACGGCCTCAGCATCGAGAGCGAACTCAAAATGCTCTCCGTCGCGCGCCAGCTGGGCGAGGCAACACCCGTTACCATTCGCACGACCCTGCTGGCGGCGCACGCTGTGCCACCTGAATTTCAGGGCGATGCGGATGCCTACATTGACCTGATCTGCGATGAACTCCTCCCCGAGGTTGTGGCTGGACGACTTGCCGATGCGGTGGATGCTTACTGCGAGTCGATCGCCTTCAGCGCTGACCAGGTTGCGAAGCTCTTCGAGCGTTCCACCGAGCTTGGCTTGCCCGTCAAGCTGCATGCCGACCAGCTCAGCGATGGCGACGGCGCGGCATTGGCTGCTCGGTTCAATGCGCTGTCGGCGGACCACCTCGAATACACCTCGCCCGACGGGGTGGCCGCAATGGCGGCAGCCAATGCGGTTGCCGTACTCCTTCCCGGCGCGTTCCTCACACTGGGCGAAACCCGGTTGCCGCCAATCAACGCCTTGCGTGACCAGGGCGTGGGCATTGCAGTAGCCTCTGACTGCAATCCTGGAACATCGCCGATCTGCAGCATTCGTATGGCGATGATGCTGGCAGCACGCCAGTTCAGGCTGACGCCGGAAGAATGCCTTGCCGGTGTGACCCGGGTTGCTGCGATGGCCCTGGGCCTCAACGATCGTGGCACCCTGGAAACTGGCATGCGTGCCGACATTGCCGTCTGGGATGTCAGCCACCCACGCGAACTCGCCTACTGGATCGGCACACCACAGCTTTCGGAGTTATTGCTGGCGGATCCTCTGTAGCCAATGCAAACTACCCGGCCGTGAACGCCGAACTCCTCCAACGCAAAAGATTCATCATCACGCTGGGCCTGCTAACGGCCGTCGCGGCGTTGACTGTGGATCTCAGTCTGCCGGCGATTCCGGCCATGGTGGAGGCACTGGACACCACATTGTCACGCGGCCAGCAGATCGTTGGCATTTTCATGATTGGCATGGCCTCTGGACAAATTCCCGCCGGCCTGCTCTCCGATCGACTGGGTCGGCTGCCCACCCTGTATGTGGGCATGATCATCTTCGCGATTTCGGCGACCGTCGCGGCGACGGCAGAGAATATGGATGTGCTGCTTGCAGCTCGCTACGTGCAGGGGATCGGGGCCGCATCCGCGATTGTGTTGTCACGCGCGATCGTCCGCGATGTCGCATCGGGAAAGGACGCGGCCAGGCTGATGTCCCTGATGACCATGATCTTCACGGCTGCGCCTGTTGTAGCCCCGAGCTTCGGAGCCCTGCTCGTAGCCGCGTGGGGCTGGCGGGCACCGTTCATTGTCATCGCTCTGTGCGGCGGCATCATCATGTTTGGCATTCGAGCCAATATTCCGGAAACACATGTGCCGAATGTAGACGAACACCCGGCACGCCAGCTGCAGTCGAGTTTTCGGGAATTCTTTTCGCACCGCCAGTCTATTTTCGGCTTGCTGCTCATCATCCTGCCGCCGGCGGGATTCATGTCAATCATCGCGGTGTCGGCCGCGCTGGCCGTTGACATCTACGGTTACTCGATCCAGGAATACGGCCTGATTTTCGCGTGCGCAGGAATTTCCATACTCATTGGCTCGACGGCAAACCGGTGGCTGGTGCTGCGGTTTGACCAGCTGCAGCTCATCGGCCTGGGAGTCGGCATGATCTTCGCCGCGAGCGCCCAGCTCACCATAATTGCCTGGCTCGACACCGCACCGTTCTGGTGGCTATGGTCCTGCGTCTGCATGTTCATGTTTACGATCGCTATTCTGATGTCGAACGCGACCGTGCTGGCGCTCGATCCCTTGCCACGTATTGCCGGGGTCGCGTCATCGATTCTCGGCACGCTGCAGAACATCATGGCCGCAGCCGGTGCGCTTGTCGGAGCCTCCATCTACGACGGTACCGTACGGAATACCGTAATCATCATGGCGGTAGTAGGTTTGATCACGACCTGTATCTTCCTCCTGCGCCCGCTGATTGCGCCGGGGGATCTTGTGCATCACCCTGACGAACTGGCACGCGACTGAGAACCGCGTGCTAAGGCAGTGAGATCAGAACGGTGTCGACATCCCGTCGTGATTGAGTTGGCGTAATCTTCGGGTAGCCATACCAGAACATGCCCACGACGAACGCCTCTGTTTCGTCGACGCCGATAATCTCGAAGAACCGCGCGTCGCGTGTAATAGCGCCCGTGGTCCACTTGGAACCGACGCCGGCTTTCCACAGGTATAACGTGAAGTTCTGCACGGCGGCGCAGCATGCGGCGTAGTCTTCCTGCTCGCGTAATGCATCCTCGTTGCGCTGGCAGGTCACAATCAGCCAACCAGGTTTCTCTCTCCAGCTGCAACGCTTGTGCTCAGCAAGCTCGGCACCCTTCGCAGCAGTGACCCTTGCCGCACAAAGATCGATGATACGACCGACGGTCTCCTCGCCCGGCAGGATGAATCGCCACGGCTCAGATACGTAGTGATTGGGCGCCCAGGTAGCAACCTCAATGGCTTCACGAACGAACTCGTCCGGAACAGGCGTCTGGATGTACTGGTCGACGGTCCGGCGCCCGCGCAGAACTCGGGCAAACTCCCGAAGCTCCTGAGTTTCATAACTTGGCGTCTTCTTCATCAGACTCGCTCGATAATCATGGCAATACCCTGTCCTACGCCGATGCACATCGTGCAAAGTGCATAGCGGCCACCGCTGCGGCGTAGCTGATAGGCAGCGGTCGTTACGAGGCGTGCCCCGGACATGCCCAGCGGGTGTCCGAGGGCAATCGCACCGCCATTGGGATTAACGTTGTCCGCGTCGTCGGCCACGCCGAGCTGCCTCAGCGTCGCAAGGCCTTGCGCTGCAAAGGCCTCGTTCAGTTCGATAACGTCCATCTGTCCGATCGTCAATCCGCAATTCTCCAGCACTTTTTGCGATGCGGGCGCCGGACCAATGCCCATGATGCGAGGCTCTACGCCAGCAACCGCCCAGCCGACAACGCGCGCCAGTGGCTCGAGTTGATTCGTTTGTGCGGCATCCTCCGAGGCGATCAGCATTGCGCAGGCGCCGTCGTTGATACCGGAGGCGTTGCCGGCCGTAATCGTCCCGTCACTACGGACAATCGGACGCAGTTTTGCGAGCGCGCCGAGCGTCGAACCAGGACGCGGATGTTCATCTGCCGCTACGATCAGGTCATCACCGCGGCGCTGTGGAACAGAGACCGGAATGATCTCGTCATCGAATCGCCCTGCTGCCATCGCAGCTTCCGCCTGCAACTGGCTGCGTAACGCAAAAGCGTCCTGGTCTTCGCGCGAAATCAGGAATCCGGCCGCAACGTTCTCGGCCGTCTCGGCCATTGAATCAATGCCATATTGCTCTTCGAATTTCTTATTAACGAATCGCCAGCCAAGCGTCGTGTCGTACAGCGCGGCATTACGACCAAACGCATCTGCTTGCTTCGGCATTACGAAGGGTGCGCGCGACATCGACTCGACACCGCCAGCGATACCGAGCGCAATGGCTCCCGTCCTGATGCCATCTGCGATATTGCCGACGGCATTCATTCCCGAGCCACACAGACGATTAACGGTGACCGCCGGCACCGTCACAGGCAAGCCCGCCAGCAGGACGGCCATGCGACCGACATTACGATTGTCTTCACCGGCCTGATTGGCACATCCGTAGGCAAGATCTTCGATCGCCACAGGATTGAGATTCTCGTTACGCTCGAGCAGCGCGACAATCGGCAGGGCCGCGAGATCGTCCGCGCGTACGGACGACAATGCACCGCCGTATCGCCCGATCGGCGTCCGGACCGCGTCACAAATGAACGCCTCTGCCATCAGGCTATTTCACGCCAGTCGTTATTGTGTTTCCCACTCATTGCGCCTCTTCTTGCTTATTACTGGATTCTTGTACGTAGATCTTGCCGAGGAACCTGCCGACAAGCGCCCACAGCGCTGCAATCACGGCACCCACGGTCGCTATGCCAACCAGCCCGAGCCCCGCCGTGGTGGTCAATGCTGTATAGAACCAGGCTGTCACAACGTCCCCGCCACGATAAACGACCGTATCGATAACGGGTTTTGCCTTATAGCGCGTCTCCGAATCTACCAGCGTAAACAACATTTCACGCGCGGGCCGCGTAATAGCGTAGTTGCCGGCCCGCCGAACGACCTGGACGACAAAGACAGTCAGGGCGGCAGGATTGGCCGCAACAACGGTCCATGCAACCACCATTAGTGCCGGGACGAAGGCCAACGTTTTGGGCATCCCGAGTCTCATCGTCAACCGACTGGTTGCGAACAGCGCGGTAACGGCGGCCAGACTGTTGACCGCCAGATCGATATTGGCCCAGATCTGTGATCGGCGGACCTGTGCCAGGTCGCCCAGCGGTTTTCGGATCTCGTAATAAAGAAATGTGCTCATACAGACGTACAACAGAATGAACAGACCAATCCACAGCAAGTACGGATTGCGGACAAACTGGGCAAAGCCCGAGAACGGATTTACGCCAAGGTGATTGCCGCGCAACAGGTCGCCGCTCAGGTCCGGGTTTCCCAACGCCGAGGTACGCAACTTGCTCAGCGCCGCCATGATGGGAAGCGGCGTCAACAAAAGCACAGCGCTTACGATCAACATGTTGAGCGAGCCAATGTCGTCCGCGAACGCGCTCACGAATGCGGGCCCCGCGATTGCGCCAGTGGTCGCGCCAACTGCGATGACGCCGAACAGGCGCTCGGCCTGTTTCTTGTTATATAGCCCGGACATGAAGGTCCAGAACACGGATAAATGGAACAGCCCGAACACACTCGTCCAGACATAGTAAATGCGGTTAACAATGTCATTGCCGCTGAGCGTCGCCCCGGCTATGTAAAAACCGACGAAGGACAAGGCGAAGAACAGGTAAACGCCTGGCACGATCCGGTTGAACCGGACGCGTGAAATGACGGCACCATAAATGCTAACGGCGATTGCACTGAAGAAGAACGTCGAGGTCCACAGCCAGCTCAGTTGCTCGTCGGTCCAATCGGACGACAGAGCGTCTCGCACGGGCCGGAGAATGTACCAAGCGGACATTACGAGGAACACCCAGAGGAACGAAAGCGCCGTCGCCTTGAGTTCGTTGGGCTCTACCTTGGTCGCGGCCCGTATTGCGCGCTGCAGCCGGCTTTCCTGACGATGATCATTCATTTGTCGGGGAGCCTATCACTAGAGCGTGTCAGTCTGCAGCAGCTATCGCCCTCGCCGCGGCCAGCAGTTCGTCAGCCGGTAGCCGTTGCTTGTAGTCAGGGTTGATGTATCTAAAGGCGATCACGCCATCTCGGCCGACGGCAAATACCGCTGGAACCGGCAGCATGCCGTGACGCTCCATTGACGATTTCCTGTAGCCATCGCCTTTGTTATTGACATAGTCGATGGTGCGTTGTCCCGCCTTGAAGGCGATGCCAAGCGCGATCGATGCCTGCGCATTGGCATCCGAGAGGATGGTGTAATCGAGTTCGTCGGTGTCTTCCTGTGCCTGTTGCTCGAGGCTGTCATACAACAACTCGGGGCGATCACCACTGAGAAACAGCACATCGACACCCAGCGCCCGAATTTCGGGAATCACGTGCCGCATGTCGGATAGATACACGTTGCAGTAGGGGCACCAGCCGCCACGGAACACGAGCAGCATGACGGGCTTGTCGAGTTTCGCCGGATTGAAGTCAAAGGCCTCGGAGTCGACGGTCTCGACGATAAAACGAGGCGCCGGCTCGCCAACGGCCAATGGCTGAACCAGGTCGGCCGACTCGGCGATGGGAGTATCGGCATGGCCCTGGCGAATTGCAGTGCTGTAAACAAGGCTGAACGTCAGGACGGCGACCAGCAAGCCAGGAATGAATAGACGAGTCATGAGAATCTCCAGTATCTGAGGAGTAGACCGCGTTCCCAAGCCATTTATTACTCGTGCCGCAATGCCTCAATCGGATCAAGCGAAGCCGCGCGTTTGGCGGGCCAGATTCCAAACACCATACCGACCGCAGCGCTGAATCCGAAAGCTGTAAAGGCCGAGTTCGCGGTCACCACGGTTTGCCATCCCGCGTAATGGGCCAGCAACGCAGACACGGTCGCGCCGAGCGCCAGGCCGATGAGACCGCCCAGCAGGCAAAGAATGGTCGACTCCACGAGAAACTGCAGCAGGATGTTGCCGCGAGTCGCCCCAAGCGCCTTTCGGACACCGATCTCACGCGTCCGCTCGGTGACAGTCACCAACATGATATTCATGATGCCAATGCCGCCCACCACCAGGCTGACCCCGGCGATGCCCGCGAGCAGGTAGCTAAACACCTCGGTCGCTTCCTGGCGAGACTGAGCGAACTGTCGCCGGTCCATGATCGCGAAATCGTTGTCCTTACCTGGCAGCACGCCATGCTCACGGCGCAGGATTCGCTCGATTTCCAGCATGGCCATCTCGGTGGAAGACGTGTCAGCCACCTGCGCACTGATGGTCTGCACGAACTCATCGCCGGTCACGCGAAACTGCGCTGTGGATAACGGAATCCAGATGTCGTCATCCGGATTACGCCATCCCGATCCGCCTTTCGCTTCCAGCACACCAATGATCTCGAACTTGATCGACCGAACCTGGATCGACCGCCCTATCAGCGCCGCCGGATCAGCATCGAGCATGCCTGGCAGTTCTGCGCCCAGCACAACGACGCGCTTTCGTGCCGCATCATCTGCCGCCGTGAACATACCGCCATGCGCGAAGTTAAAGCGATGCACGTCCGGATAATTGGGTGTGGTACCAATGACGGACACGTTCAGGTTGCGGTTGCCGTACTTGACCTGGAAGCGACTGTTGATTTCCGGCACCACTGCGGTGACGTGCTGCATCCCCGTGGATAACGCGAGTGCGTCATCGGTAGTCAGCGTCTGCTGGTTGCGCGCAACGCCGCGACTGAACCAGGCTGACGATTGAATTGACAGGATGTTTCCACCCATCGCTGCCATTTGGTCATCGATTTGCCGCTGCGCGCCGGTGCCAAGCGCCACCATCGTGATCACGGCTCCGACACCGATGACGATACCGAGCATCGTTAGCAGGGCGCGAAACAAATTGCTTCGAATCGAGGCCAGGGAAATGCGAATGGTTTCTCCGAACAGCATGGTGTCAGCCGATTCCCGGCAGTCGTCGTATGCGACGATTGATAAAGTTCTGCAGGTCCTGCTGTGTTTCCAGGAGATGTGAACTGGGCAGCACCAGCACCCTGTCGTTTTCGCTCAGGCCGCTGACAACTTCAACATTGTCGAGATCGGTAACGCCCGTGGTCACTTTGCGGATTTCCCGGCCCGGTGTATCGAGAACGACCCAGAATTCGCCGCCGAAGCGATAGTCTGTGGGCTGGCCGCCGTCACGCCTGGCGCCTCGCTGCCCCGGTTGCGGCCGGCTCTCGCCGCCGCCCAGCGCTGCTGCAATATCTTCGACCGAACGGCCGAGAATCGACGCCGTCGACTCCAGGTCTCGGCGTGTCCTGAGCGCCATGACAGGAATCGTCATGGCATCCGCAGCGCGCGCTATGGAAATCTCAACTTCAGCATTCATGCCCGGCAAAAGCAGCCCGTCCGGATTCTGGATGGACACGAGCACTGCGAACATCGTGACGTTTTGCTCAACCACCGCCTGCGGTTCGATCTTCAAAACCTCACCGGGGAATGGCTGGTTGGGATACGCCGCCACGGACACGCTCACCTGCATGCCTGGTCGAATCTTGCCGATATCGGTTTCGTCAACCAGCGAGCGAATCTGGACAGCACTCAGGTCTGCCATCTGCATCAACAATGTGCCGCCGGCAAAGTCCTGCGTCGGCGACGAAATGACCTGGCCAATCTCGACGGGCTTGAAGATGATCGTGCCACCGATGGGCGCCCGGATATCCGTATCGTCTACCGCGATCCGCGCGTTCTCGACGGCCACGCTGGCCGTTACAACCTGTGCTTCAGCATTTGCCAGGTCAAGCGTTGCCTGCTCGAGGTCCGATTGTGTCAGGGTGCCATTGCTGACCAGCGATTCAACGCGCGCTTTTTGCGTCGTGGCGATCTCGCGACGAGAGATGGCCGCCTTCAGTTCTGCATCGGATTGCGCGAGACGATTGCGCACGATGCGCGGATCGATGCGCACCATCAGGGTGCCTTCCTCGACCAGGTCGCCAGTCTCGACCTGGACATCGAGCACTTCACCAGACGCTTTCGATTTGACCTCGACGGTTGCGAGCGGCTCGACGATGCCCGCCGAGCTTACTGCCACTTCCAGCGTACGCCGCTCAGTTCCAGCCGTATCATAAACAAGGCTCGTATCTTCCTGTTGTGAACAGGCTGCCAGCAACATGATTGGAAGAATGGTCAATATACGTTTCATCGGGCCTCACTCGTATGTTCGTCGCTGATAACGTTGCCATCGCTCAAGCGTACGATGCGATTGGCGCGATCAGCAATGTGTTTCTCGTGCGTGACAACAATCAATGTGTTGCCCTGATTTTTAAGCCGATCGAAAAGACTCATGATCTCTTCACCGGTGCTCGAATCGAGATTACCGGTTGGCTCGTCGGCCAACAGGATACTGGGGTTGGTTACCAATGCCCTGGCGATCGCAACGCGCTGGCGCTGCCCGCCAGACATCTCTGAGGGGCGGTGTGTCATCCGATCACTGAGGCCAACCGTGTCCAGGGCCGCGCCTGCCAGTTCGTGTCGCTCCTTGCGCTTCTTGCCACTGTACACGAGTGGTACCTCCACGTTGGCCAGCGCCGACATGCGCGGCAACAGGTTGAATGTCTGGAATACAAATCCGATCTCTCGATTACGGATTCGCGCCAGCTGCCGATCATCCATGGTTGAAACACGTTCATTGTTCAGCCAATACTCGCCCTCGGTAGGACGATCAAGGCAGCCAATGATGTTCATAAGCGTCGACTTGCCCGATCCTGACTGGCCCATAATCGCCAGGTACTCATTTTCCTGCACATCGAGGTCGACACACTGCAGCGCGTCGATGTGACTGCCGCCCATTACGTAACGGCGCTGGAGGCGCTCGAGGCGAATGACCGGCTGGGGGGTGTTACTCATAAGGAAATTCACGGCGATACGGCCCGCAAGAATAAACTAAATAAACGTCCTGTACTCAAAGGACGGTTGGTTAGTTACCTGGGCTGGGTCCCGCAACGTTAAGTGCCGCTACCCGACGGGACCTGACACCTACATCGCCCTTTCGAGGAGATCTTCGCCGCGGATGTTGGTGACGCCACGGCACCTGGCCTTGGCGCGGTACATGGCCTGATCGGCTTCACGGAGCAGTCCGGTCAACGTGTTGGCATTTCTCGGATAGAGTGCCAGCCCGATGCTCGCTTTACACACCAGTTTCTGGCGGCCGATGTTGTAGGGCTCTTCGAGTGAACTGGTCAGGCGTTTCGCCAGATTACCGGCTATCTGGGCATCGACGTCGGGAACCAGCGCCACGAACTCATCGCCGCCCGGGCGGCCGATGATATCGCAGGTTCGCAGGCTCTTCTTCAGTCGCTCCGCCGCGACCTTGAGTAGCTGGTCGCCAATCTCGTGTCCAAACTGATCGTTGATCCCTTTGAACTCGTTCAGGTCGATGAACAGCAATGCACCCGTCGCATCGTCTTCGCTCTCTTTTAGTCGCTGGGCGGCGTCGCGCTCAAATCCGCGGCGATTCAAGACGCCCGTCAGCGGATCCGATGTCGCAATCGACTCCATCTGCCGCTCTTTCGCCTTGCCATCTGTGATATCGACAAACGTCGCTGCAATGTCTTCCCCCATGGGCTGGCAGATGACTCGCAGCCAGCGGGAGATACCATTCTTGCGCTGGCGAACCTCGACATCGAGACTCATACCGTTTTCCGCTGAAACGGCGAACCGGTGCATGACGTCATCGACAACGTCGGTCTCCATTCCGGATACGGCATGCCGAATGACCTGAGTGGCCGAACAGTCAACGAGGTCACCAACGTCGGAATCGAGGAACTTACCCGCTGCGGAATTGGCAAAGATACTGCGAAGTACCCGTTGGCCGTCTTCTCGATCTACCCAACTGAAGCGCACAATGCCGTT
>JAIBDF010000221.1 GCA_024679535.1 Chromatiales bacterium | reverse complement strand
GCTGGATGTTGGCCGGTCAAAAATGACCGAGGTTGCTGCCTGACAGGTATATGCGGGATAGTCGCGTAGATGCAGACAATCGCAATTATCGGATGCGGGGCTATTGGCGAGGCTGTCGCTGGTTACCTGGCCGAATACGATGACGTCGTCATCGGTGCAGCAATCATCGAGCCGGGCATGGAGTCGCGGGCGCGAGACCTGTTCGGCCAGGATGTCGAGATCGCGCACAGCGTCGATGACCTGGCGGCCCCGATTGATCTTGCCGCCGACTGTGCCGGTCACCCGGCATTGCGTCAGCACGGCGAAGCCGTCCTTTTCCTCGGCATCAACCTCATCAGCGTTTCCTCGGGTGCCCTGGCTGACGCCGATTTGTATGACCGGCTCGCCGCCGCCGCACGGTCCGGCGGGAGTCAACTGCGCGTTGTATCGGGTGCCATAGGCGCATTAGACGCCTTGTCTGCGGCCAGCATCGGGTCACTGGCAAAAGTGACCTACCGAGGCCGCAAACCGCCGCAAGGCTGGCGAGGTTCGCCCGCCGAAACAAAGCTCGATCTCGATACATTGTCGGAGGCAACCGTACACTTCAGCGGCAGTGCCCGGAATGCCGCGCTTGAATACCCCAAGAACGCGAATGTGGCGGCCTCAGTGGCACTTGCAGGCATTGGTTTTGACGACACACGGGTCGAACTCATCGCAGACCCTGATGCAGCACGCAACATTCACGAAATTGTGGCGGAAGGGGACTTCGGTCGTTTTGAATTCAGGATCGAAGGGCGCTCGTTGCCCGATAACCCCCGTTCGTCTGCGATTACTGCGATGAGCGTCGTGCGCGAGATATTGAGCCCCGCGTCACCGATCGTTATCTGAGATAAACTGTCGCCACGCGAAACACGGCCGGTTAAGGGTTACTCGACGATGACGAAGCTTGCTGCATTTAACTTTCAGAGCTGGATAGAGGAGCACCGGCATCTCCTGAAGCCGCCCGTGGGTAACAAGCAGATCTGGGAAGATGCCGACATGATGGCTTTCGTGGTCGGCGGCCCGAACCAGCGCACCGATTATCACGACGACCCGGTCGAGGAGTTCTTCTACCAGCTTGAGGGCGATATGCTGCTGAAGGTGTTTGATCAGGGCGAGTTCTACGACATCGTTATTCGTGAAGGTGACGTGTTCTTCCTGCCGAAGCACGTCCGACACTCGCCGCAGCGGCCCATCGCCGGCAGCGTCGGGCTGGTAATCGAGCCCAAGCGTCCCGAGGGCCTGAAAGATGCGTTTGAGTGGTACTGCTTTGACTGCGGCAGTCTCGTACACCGGGTGGAGGTGCTGTTGAAATCGATCGTGCATGATCTGCCACCGCTCTACGAGTCGTTCTATGCCGATGAGGACGCACGTACCTGCCCTGATTGCGGCGCGCTGCATCCGGGCAAGGAGCCGCCGGAAGGGTGGGTGTCGATGCCGCCCCGGGAACGAGACTGACGTGCAGTACGAATCAAGCCTCGAATTCGCCCGGGCGCAAGACGCGGCGGACCCGCTCAAAGCATACCGCGACCGCTTCCATTTCCCGTCGCTGGGTACGAGCGAACTTGTGTATTTCACCGGGCATTCGCTCGGACTGCAGCCGAAGACGGTGCGGGCGGCCGTAGAGCTGGAGCTCGACGAGTGGGCGAACTACGGCGTCGAAGGACATTTCCATTCGACCAACCCGTGGTACAGCTACCATGAACTCCTGACGCCGCCCATGGCAGACATCGTCGGAGCGAAGGACTCGGAAGTTGTCTGTATGAACTCGCTGACAACCAATATTCATCTGCTGTTCGTGTCGTTCTATCGCCCAACGGAGACGCGCTACAAAATCATCAGCGAAGCAAAGATGTTTCCGTCAGATCGTTACCTGCTGGAGACACAAGCGCAGTTCCACGGTTTTGATCCTGACGATGCCATCATCGAGGTCGCACCGAGGGACGGCGAGACTCTGGTTCGAGAAGAGGACATTCTCGAAGCGATCGCCGCCAATGCCGATGAGCTTGCGCTGGTCTTCTTTGGTGGCGTCAATTATTTCACGGGTCAGTTGTTCAACCTGCCACGCCTGACCGAAGCGGCGCATGCTGTCGGGGCCGTCGCCGGATTCGATCTCGCGCACGCTGCGGGCAACGTGCCCTTGGCTTTGCATGACTGGGACGTCGACTTCGCGGCGTGGTGCTCCTACAAGTACCTGAACTCGAGTCCGGGTAATGTCGGGGGTATTTTCGTCCACGAACGTCATGGCCGGAGTTTCGATCTGCCACGATTTGGTGGTTGGTGGGGGCACGATAAAGCCACTCGCTTTCAGATGAAAAACGGCTTCCAGCCAATGGCAGGCGCGGAAGGCTGGCAGCTGAGCAATGTGCCGATTCTCGGTATGGCCGCAATGAAGGCGTCACTCGAAGTATTCGCCGAGGCGGGTATGCCGGCGCTCCGGGAAAAGAGTGAAAAGCTGACGGGCTACCTCGAGTACACGATTGACACCCTGGCAGCAGAATTTCCGGATGCCGACATCAGCCTGATTACGCCACGAATTCCTAAGCAACGCGGTTGCCAGATTTCGATGGACGTGGCGGGGCGTGAGCGTAAGTTGTT
>JAIBDF010000150.1 GCA_024679535.1 Chromatiales bacterium | reverse complement strand
TAAAGCAACTAATCGAACAGACAGAATTAGTCGTTGCTGATCCTGCCCGGGTTGAAGCAGCACAGCAGACTCTCAAGGACCTGAGGATTGAGGTCAAGGCGTTCGAAAAGAAGTTTGCCAAATCCGGCAAACAACTGACAAGATCTTACAAAGATCATGCAGCCGACGCGGACGAGGCACTGGCTATCCTCGAAGATCTGAATTCAGGGTGGGAGTCTTCACAGCAACGTGCAGTGGAATTGCGTTTCAAACTCAAGGAATCTTTGACTGAGGAAGAATGGGCCGCGTTGTTTGCTAGCGAGTGATTGATTTTTGGTGGCCGCTTTCGGCCAGAAGCGGCCACTACTGCTCGGTTCCGGCAGTTGCAAATTCGGCAGTCACATACGAACGAAACGGCTCATCAAAAGCGATCTGCCATTGGGACCAAAACCGCGAAAATCCAAGGTTCGCTCGTATCTGCTGTTTGAAGTAGGCGTCGGCGCCGTGCCAAAGCTGCAAGGGAATAGACTCGTCATCGTGCTGATAGTACAGATACTCCCAGCCGTTGAACTGCATGAAATAATAATTGCTGCAACGCGCCCAACTAGTTTGATCGACGGCCTCGGGATCGCTCTCACACTTGACCATTACGCTAGCAAGGTTCTCGCTTTCCAGCATTATTTCCAGCGGGCGTTGCGTTAGCTCGAGTGCGTTGTAGTGGGCTTGGCTGCGCAGGAGCCTATTGTTATCTGAAATTTGAAGGGCGAGATATGCAACAGACAGGACGACCGCAACAGCACCCGCAATTTCGGCGAAGAGCGCCCATCGCTCGAGCTTAGTACTTGTTGGTACAGCAGACGATTCGTGTTTTTGGTCAGTGTTGCTCATAAATTTTTCTGGCTATTTCGAATCACCACCCAGGTAAATAAGGCGACCGTCTTCTTTGGGTCAGTACCAGCCATCGATTGTAGCCTGAAAGCAGTCGTTCAAACGACCGCTTTGTAAGGAAAGCGGTCCTCCAAAGGTTCACAATCGAGGTCCCATTCACAACAATAAGGAGCCCATCATGTTTCATCGATCCAGCTCCAATCATCCTTGCGTGCCGTGGAAAAAGGGCAAGCTCATGGGGCAGAAGTTGCCTCTCACGATGCAGGAGATTTGGTCCATTCGTATTCGCCTGCAGGGCATAGGCAATGGGCGAGATCTGGCGCTGTTCAACCTGGCGATCGACAGCAAACTTCGAGCCTGTGACTTGCTATCGCTACGCGTCTCAGATGTCGCGAGTGGCACCGAAGTGCAGTCCAAAGCCATCATTCGACAGAAGAAGACAAAACGTCCTGTGCGCTTCGAGATAACCGCACGGACGCGAAAGTCGGTCGAGGAATGGATGGAAGCCCAAGACTTGAAAGGGAGTGATTACCTTTTTCCAAGCCGCCTTCGCAGCTCGCCGCACCTCTCGCTACGACAGTATGCTCGAGTCGTTGAATCCTGGGTTTCATCAATTGGCCTGGACCCTACTGGCTGCGGCACGCATTCCTTGCGCCGGACTAAGGCGACGTTAATCTACCGGCGCACAAAGAACCTTCGGGCAGTACAGTTGCTGCTGGGGCACACCAACCTGGATAGCACCGTGCGATACCTCGGGATTGAGATTGATGACGCCCTTGAGATGTCTGAACAAATCGACGTATGAACCCGTTGAGCGGCCGTCCTCGGGCGGTCGCTCTCTGCCGATGTGGGGGTGTAGTATCGCAAACTATGCCTAGCGTCGATCTAACAGAATTGCAGGGCGCCGTTGAGTGGGTGTCCGACAGCGTCGCAGACAGTGAAGCCTTCGTCTGTCGCCAAACCGGCAGAATCTACTGGGTCTCGGACGATGGAAGTCTGGAGCCTGAGGAGCGGCCAGCTGATGTTGATGACCCGGAAAAGTATGCGCCGGTGCCCGACAAGTACGAGCTGGATATCGGTGTTCGACTAGTCATCGACTTCACCGAGACTCACTTACCTGATCTATACGACAAGGTCCGATCGATTTTTCGACGCAAAGGTGCCTACCGGCGATTCAAGGCGATCCTGGTGGAACACGATCTCCTTGAACGTTGGTATGACTTCAGCGAGGAGCAATCTCAAGCCGTTCTTGAGGAATGGTGTGTATCCGAGGGATTCTTCGCAGAGCCAAGAGATCGTTCAACTGCGTGAGGCGTCCATTTCAGCGACAATCTCGGAAATGCCACGCCCGATGTGCGCATAGGACGCGAGTGCGTCTGGGAAGAGCTCGCGTATTGTCCCCGCGTACTCGGCAAACGGTACGCGCGGCTTTCGCTGGGTTGGTGCTGTCGATGCTTCAAGGTAGTACGCCTCTGCGAGGCTTCGTGAGCCAAAAAAGGACAACACCATCGTCGTCGCTCCGACCTCTTCATCCAATTCATTGGGTATGTACCCCTCCCACACTTCTGCCAGCCAGTCATGGCCTATTGTGAAGCCCAGTGACCACTGTGAGACCGGAAGCTCGTCATCAAAATTGTCTTCAATATCGGTCTGAAATTTGCAGCCCGTCGGCATGCGGTTACTACGGCTGAAGGCAGCCTCATTGATCGCGTTGTAGAGACTCATGATCAATCCCATGATCAGCTGCGCCTCCTCTTCGTCTTTGAAGGTGATGTCCTTCTCGTCGCTGATGATGGGTACCCACGCCGAAGGCGGGACGAGCTCCGGGGAGCAAGCTACAGCGAACAGGAATCCCTGCAACTCATGAAACGTAAATGTGCCATCTGGGCGCTCGGGACCGTCCAGAAACTCGGTGAGCAGCTTGACCTCAGATTTCGACAGCATCCGCAGCATCTCCTGGGCTTCGGCCAGAGTTTGGGGTTCTGGTTTGAATTGTACACCGATGATCCTGAACGGCGGGTTTGTTGAGCATAACAGTCGTTCCAACGGCTGCTATTGCGGTAGACTCGATGGCTGGTGCTGACCCAATATAGATAGTCAGTCTCTCCCTCAGTAATACTAAGAGACAGCCGAAGCGGTCACTCAGTTTTGATGTCGCGCATACTATTCTCGTATAGGAAAAATTCATGAAAAATCTGCTGATTCTCGGTCTTCTCTTTTCGCTTGTGATTTTCGCCGCCTGCTCGCGGGGACCAGAAAAGTCACAGACGGTAGCCGAGGAGCCTTCGACAAGCAGTCTTGACGTGGAAGGCACGATCCCGGTAACCGCGGGCAACTTCGCCCAGGCCGAATCGGCGTCGAACTTCGCCAACTGGGCCAAGCTTGGCGCAGACAAGGAAATCTTCCACTACCGGGAAGCGACTCCTGTGGGCCCCGAGGCGCCCACCGTGCGCATGAACTGGGACACGCTGTACTCCAATCGCATCGTCAAAGTCGCCGACGACCGCACGTTTACAATAGAGCTTCCCGAGTCCGAGCTCTATCTCGCGGCTCACGTTGTCGATGAGAACGGTTTCGCGCCTTACTACATCGTTGAGTCAGGGGTCCATGAGGTACAGATTGACACGGACTACGCTTGGGTGCTCTTTCGCACCGAAATCCTCGACCGGAAGTCCGAGGAGACACTAAGTAAGTCTCACGAAGTACAAGACAAAATCGTGGTTCAGGGAATCATGAAGGACAGCACCTACGTTACTCCCAATTACGATCAGGATCAGCTGGAGGCGCTCCGCCAGAAGTACCGGCAGGAGGCCGTCGAAACCGGCGCGGAGATGGTCTACGCCAAAAAAGCCGGTGTTGTCGATCAGCACCGCTTGAACGTGTCACACGCCGCCGGTTGGGGCGGGATGGCGCCTGAGCTGCACGTGTCCAATACGTATCCGCTCTCTCAGAACATGTCGGGCGATGTATGCCGGGCTATCACGTTCGAGGACCCGAAGAACAAGTTCTTCACGTCCTTCACGCTGTATGACGCGGATGGCTTCCTGATGGAAGGCGAAACCCACATCAACAGCAAGATGTGGGAACCGAACGCCGACGGCACCATCACGCTGCACTTCAATTGCGGTGACGATGCGATCAACAACCTGTCCTCCGGCGGCAAGACCTTCGGCTATGCGATCCGTAATTACGGCGTGAGTCAAAAAGTACTGGACGGCGAGTTCAAGCCACTGAAGCCCGAAGTCGTGAATTAGAAAACACGATGATCTGACCGGCTGCTTTTGGCTGTGACTTCAATCGGACGGTTGGCCAAATTCCTTTGGAGAGCAACTAATGGAGTTCCGGCAGCTATTTCGTGTACCTTTCACGCATGAAATATAGACCGGAAGTTATAGCGAGATCATTCATCGCGATTTGTTCGCTGATGATGACCACCTCCTCAGCCAATGCGCAAGATGAATCGCCGGCTGTGCCCAGACGCCGCTACCTTGGGCGTATGCCTTAAACACGCCTGGCGCTGAACCCCAGCGAGACGATGGTATGCCCAAGCATGTGCCTGGAAGTAAGCAGGCATTTACGCTGTCGGAAATCAAGAATTTATATAGCGCACCTGACTGGCATCCAGACGACCATCCTGAGATGCCAACCATCGTTGCTCAAGGTCGGAATCCAAGAGTGTATGCCTGCGCTTATTGCCATCTTCCGAACGGCCAGGGTCGCCCGGAAAATACAAGTTTGGCCGGTCTCCCAGCAGAGTACATCGTGCAACAAATGGCCGACTATAAAGCAGGTTTACGCCGAAGTTCCGAACCGCAGTCGCTCCCAGCGTCGTTTATGCTCGCGATTGGTGCGACTGCAACTGAAAGTGAAGTGGCGGCTGCACCGTGCTACGCTATGAGTCATAATCATGGGTAGCACTCTCCGGAGGCCTGCGATGTCTGCTTCAACCGATAGTATGACGAGCCTTTCCTGGCACCACGAACCGCAAGGTTTCTCTGACAAGTTCGCGCTGAAGTTCGTGAAGTTCCTGCGCTTTTGCGCGGATTCGTTTTTTGCGAAACGCTACGGGCATCGAGCCATCGTTCTGGAAACTGTCGCTGCTGTTCCGGGAATGGTCGGTGGCGCGTTACAGCACCTGCGATCCTTGCGGCGTCTGGAGGACGATGGAGGCTTGATTCGCAAGCTGCTGGATGAAGCAGAAAACGAGCGCATGCATCTCATGACATTCGTACAAATAGCAAGACCCTCCCAGCTCGAACGTTGGTTTATTCTGCTCGGTCAGGGTGTCTTCTATAACTTTTTCTTTCTCATGTACCTGATATCACCCAAGACAGCGCATCGCGTCGTCGGGTACTTTGAGGAAGAAGCAGTTATCAGTTACTCCCACTATCTGGAAGAGATCGATGCAGGCAGGCACGAGAATGTTCCAGCGCCCCAGATCGCGATTGATTACTGGAACCTAGAACCGGATGCACATTTGCGGGACGTCGTTCTGGCGATTCGCGATGACGAGGCGGGCCATCGCGGTGTTAACCACGAAATTGCCGATATGTTTGCAGCCGGAAAGCAAACCCCGAGAAAAGGGGTAGGAGTGCCGTAATAAATGTCCGCTTGTGGCCGTTAGCTGACTTCCGACTCGTCCCAATTTAGCCAGGTCGAGCGTCCGCTATCGGTGAGAGCAGACATTTGGAATCGCATCTTGCCGAGAATCCAGCCCGAACGACCGCTATGATGCGGTAGGCAACCGATGGGAATCGAATCCTATGAGCGGCTGCTGTTGAAGCGGACGTTGTTAATTCAACAGAGCATTTTTTCACTTTGAAGTAGGCGGCCAACAAAAGGCGGAGACGGTAAATGACCACGGAAAAATTCCTGACCCGGCGCAGTGTCATTCATTCTCTAGGTGCTGGTGCCATGTTGGCGACTTTCGGGTGCGCGCCAGCGACTCGCGCCCTAAAGCCCGATTACTATCGTGCCTGCTCGCGTAAACCATGGGTTGCACCACATATATCGATGGACGCAGTGATCCGTGTCATCGTTGGTCATCGCCCCTACCGAGCGAGCGGGTTTCGCGTGGAACGCGAACTGTTTGATGACAAGATCGTAATACACAATTACGGCCATGGCGGAGGAGGTCTGAGTCTTGGTTGGGGATCGTCTGCCCTTGCGGTGCGTGAGGCAGCTGACCTGGTTCCTGGTGAGGTTGCGGTCGTTGGTAGCGGTATCATGGGGCTCTGCACGGCACGCCTCTTACAGGACGCAGGCTGGTCCGTCACGATTTACACGCGCGATGTCTACCGACATACGACATCAAATGTCGCTGCGGGTGAGTGGGGACCGTTCTCGACGCATGATGACAGCAAGGTGGATGCGGCATTTCTCTCGCGGCTCGATTGGGCGGCCAGAGTGTCCCATCACGCGTACACGAACCTCACCGGCACCAAGTATGGCATTCGCTGGATGGAAACCTACGACCTCTATGAGGCGCCACTTGGCGAACCCGTTCACGGGTCGTTCGACGACCTTTTTACATATACGGGCGATCTCGTTCCCGGCGAGCACCCGTTTGGTCAGCGGTATGCAAGGCGCATGGTGACGATGCAGATCGATCCCGGCACGCTGTTGCGCCAGCTGACGGCCGACTTTCAACTCGCTGGGGGCAGATTCGTCATCCACAGCTTTGCTGACAGGGCCGAGGTATTGGCTTTACGCGAGAACGTCATATTCAACTGCACAGGCCTCGGTGCCGCAGCATTGTTTGACGATCCGGACCTGTTGCCGGCCAAAGGCCAGTTGGTCTATCTGCCGCCTGATCCAGGTATCGATTACATGACTTTCGGTGGTGGCGATGGTGGCGATTATGGTTTCTTGCACATGTTTCCGCGCCGCGACGTAGTGGTACTTGGTGGCATATTTAAGCTAGGTGACAACAGTCGCAACGTCGAAGCCCATGAAACTGAGCGAATAGTGCAGGAGCACAGCAAGCTATTTCAATCCTTTGGCTAAGACCAAGCATTCGACTGATAAATGACCGCTCTTGGCCGTTAGCTGCCGCTTAAATTCACTGATATTCGCCTGGGCCAACGTCCGCTATTGGTGAAACCGGACATCCAGAGCAGAGCGTGGAAATCCAGTCCAGGAAATCTCCGCTAACCCAC
>JAIBDF010000062.1 GCA_024679535.1 Chromatiales bacterium | reverse complement strand
CCGTCCTGTTCCTGTAGCGCCAGTGAAAGCGCGTCTCGCATGTTGGCGGTGGTCCTGACATTGCCCACGTCGATGCCGAGTTCCGTGATGGTCTGGGCGATCGCTGGCGAAACCCCGGAAATGGTACTCTCGCAGCCCATGAGACGAGTCGCTTTGGTCACTTTGATCAGGTAGTTGGCAACCGCAGTATCCACTACGCCGACGCCACTGATATCGAGAATAAAAATGCGCGCCTGGGTTTCGGCGATCTTGGCGAGCGACGCATCCATTATGTCCTGGGCACGTTTACTGTCGATGAGCCCTACCAGTCGTAGCAAAAGGATGCCTTCCCAGATCTGCGTGACCGGTGTCGACATCTCCATGATCGCCTTGGATTGCGCTACCGCTGCCTCGTTATTAATGCGGGCATAAGTGTCAACGACCAGTGCCGTATCCATGGACGCAACCTTATGCAACGCAATTACGCCTGCCGCGTAGTCATCGGCTTTCATGTCCGAGTCAGAGAGGGTGACTGAAAACAACGTGACTGCGTGATTCATCGCGGCGAAATAGATGCCCAATGGCAGACCGATGCGTGCGTGGACTTCGCCCACCGTCTGTCGCCGCTCGATGTAAGGCTGGTCGATCTCCCCTTCAAAGACGTTCTGCCAGTATTCCTGCTGCAGCTCCGCGACGTGGTCTACCATCGTCTTGTCCGGGAAGAACACTTCGAACTCCGGCAGTTTCCTGAGCCACACGTAAAACTCTTTGACGAATGTGTCCATCTTCGGGGCCACGCGCTCTCCCAGCCGCTTGAGTGCATCAAGATCGGAATCTGTCACGTTGAACAGGTGCCGCGCATCTTCCGCGGTGCTGAAGTTGGTATCACTTGTGTTCATGATGCTACTTACCA
Source organism: Chromatiales bacterium (assembly GCA_024679535.1). Lineage (GTDB taxonomy): Bacteria > Pseudomonadota > Gammaproteobacteria > Steroidobacterales > Woeseiaceae > UBA1847. The sequence goes on along the minus strand of JAIBDF010000062.1, from coordinate 18,883 downwards.
TCGTCTTTCCTCATTCTTTTGTATCGCGGTCAAATCGGGAATTGATTATTTCGAGCGCTCGCGCGATTCCGCGTTCCAGCGACCGTTCGCTCACGGCATCTCGGATCTGAACTTCCTGCTGAGCCCACTGTTGGGCGATTTCGGGACGCAATCCGGTCAGAACTACAGTGGCTCCGAGAAGCGAGGCTGCACCGGCGACCCTGTTGAGTCCCGCCGCGGCGGTCGCATCCATCTCCGGCACGCCCGTCAAATCGATTATCACCACTCTTGAGCGCTGCTGATACACCTCATCAATCAGCGACACCCGTAATTGATCAATTCTGGATGGGTCAACGATCCCAACCATTGGCACGATCAGTATTTCCTTCTTGAAAGGAATCAACGGGGTGGCCAGCGCTTCGATGGAGGCCTCCTGTCGTCGGATCAGATCCTGGATATTACGCCGCATTTGCTCGAAGCTAGTCGCAAGCTCGCCGATTTCATCGCCCCGATCGATATTGAGCCCTACCTCCAGATCACCGTCGGCCAAACTGTTGGCGCTATCGCGAAGAGCGCGTAACGGCGCCACCAGATTGCGCGCAATGAGCCAGGCCAAACCTATCGCGATAATCGCCGTGAACAAAACCAGCCCGGCGATCAGATCGCGCAACCGAAGGGCCTCAGCAAAGGCTTCCGCCTGGTCCTTTTCGCTCATTATGGCCCAATGCACATCGGGGACATCCAGCTTGCGGTAAGCGGAGAGAACCGCTTGACCGCGGTAGTCGGCAAAGATCTGCGTGTCTGCCAGGCCGGCAAGCGCAGCGCGCGTACCCGGCGTGTCGACCGTCAGCAACCCGACGGCACTATCGACAGACCTTATGCGGTCTGCCGTGGTTTGCTCGACCCCGGCACTCGCGATGCTTTCGAAAAAGCCTTCGCGATCACTGATGAAAAAACGCGACTGTGTGCGCAGCGTGTAATCGGCGCCGACGACATAGGTTTCGCCCGTTTCGCCGAGACCAACGCTCGACCACGAACCGCCGCTGGTCATGATGTGGTCTAACTGATCAAGAGGCACTTGAACAATCAGAACACCGGCAATTTGATTGTCCACATAGATCGGGCTTGCGAGAAAAGAAGCTTGCGCACCGTATGATGGCATGTAGCTTGCGAAATCAACCATGCGAACGAAGTTGGCGTTGTTCGCGATGCGTGCATCATTAAAAACTGCTGCGATATTGCTGTCTCTGTACGGGCCGTCAATGAGCGACGTTGCGAAATCGATCTCCTTCTCTACAGAATAGACGATGTAGCCGGTTTCCGCGTCTACCAGGAAGAGGTCGTAGAAGCCGAAACGCTTTGAGAAGTCGCTCAAAATTGGGTGATAGCTTGCGTGTACATCGTCATAGCTGCTGCCATCGGAGCTTCGATCAAGTAGATACTTTTCGCCAATGGGAAAAGAGTTGCTGGCGATAAAATGGTGTTGCATGCGCCGGGATCGAGGATCCGCGGGCAAAAGATCCACGATGCTGTCCACTGGTGCCTGCGCGTTCCGCGCACGCGTCATGAACTCTTCCGCGTAGAAAGTCCTGAGCAGCGCGGGGTCTAAGGTTCGATCGGACGCTGACGCATCGTCAAAAGCACCACTGAATGATTTCATCGCATCGGTCAACATACGATCGGCAGATAACGCGATGACCTGGTTCCTGATAGTACGGAAGAAGCTATCTACCTGGTCGGCTTTCAGTTCGCGGACCGCAACGAGCTGATCGAACGACGCCTTTTCCAGTGCATCGCGGGAAATCCCATAGGCTTGCCAACCTACGACGATAGCGGTGACGACTGTCACGGCTGCAATCGCCATCATGAGCTTCGATCTAATGGATTTCATTTTCGGTTACGCCGCGAAGATCTTGTTGAGAGTAAGACCAATTGTTTTTCTTCTGATTTGTCTGAACTTAGGCAGATGAATCTTTGCTTGGGCACAATATTCATTCCGGCGATTATTGAACCAGCTTATTATTGAGAATAGCACCAGAATAAGTGAATGGCGAAGCGTTTGTGAATTATGGGCGCCAGCCATCGACGGCTCTACGGTCGACTGTGCCGCCGAGAAAAAAGCTCAGTTTCAGCTGTTTTTCGCGGAGTTTGCGCTATGAATATAGATAAAGGTTCGGTTAGCCCTGTGGAGAACACGATGACGCGATTCTTTTGTAGCACGCTCGTTATGACTTTCCTGGTGACAGCACCCGCGGCGGCGCTGGCCCAGTCCACCGATGTTGACGAATACTACGAGCAGGCCGGTATCCAGATGGAACACGGAATGAAGAACGAAATGTCTTCGACAGGCGTCCCGGGTGGGCTGGGAACGATGTTGATGAATCCGCCTCCTGACCAGCCCTGGCTGTCCGCAAATCCACGCGACATGACGTCGATGTACGCAATGATGCTGGTGGATGCAGAGCAATCCGTTCCATTGCTCTTCAAAATGGACTGCACGGTCACCGACGGAGTCCGCACCAGCTGCGGCGCCGACCGCGGTTAAGGGGAGATCCACCGCAGAACTGACGACGGCCTATTTACAGGGATTCTGGTGTACCGAGAGGATGCAGGAGCGGGAGCTGTATGACTTTGCCGCGAATGGCAGTCACCGGATTGGCGTTGTCGGTTTGACGATCACGCAAATGGACGGCATCAACCACCTGCCGGATACCCGCAGTTACCAGAGCTTTCTCGACAAGTTTGATAGTGTGACCGAGAAAGCGCAGGACCGATTCACTGTCCGGCTCAAGGGCGGGTCAAAAGAGACTTTCCTTCGTCTGGCGATCTCACAGCCGCATAAACTGTTCCCGCGTGCGTGACCAGGCGTAGCCCAGCAACACAGCCACGAAAAATACCTCTGCGCCGAACTTGATGGTCGAGCTAATGAACGCCTGCAGCGCTTCGGGAAACCTGAACAGCAGCAGTCCAGCAAAGGACCCAAAGGGCGAGCAGGGCGGGGAGATGTCGTCCCGAGGCCCACATATCTGACAGCCCGACGAACGTGTCGGTTACTTGCAGAGCTGGTAGCGACTACAGACGAAGCCTCGCGTCTTTGGCATGGGGCCCAGCTTCGCGATTCCGTTGCGCTGCATCTGGCGTTCGAAGCGAACAATGCGTTCGTCGTACTCGCGTAGCATCCGTTCCTTGTTGTCGTCCGAAACGAATGCATGCTCGAGCGAGTTTCGGCCAAGCGTTTTGATTTCCTCCCACGACAACCTGAACTCGGTAGTGGCCACGTAGAACTCGTCGGTCATCGTCGATTCCCACATACCGCGATCATCACTCGACAACGCGACCGGTATGCCGGTGCGCAAATACTCGGGGAACGGGTGTTCGGAATAGTCATTCACATACTCGAGCAACAGGTTGCTGATGAGATTAATCTCGACGAGGTAAGGCCCGTGCCGCATCAGGAGCATGGTGTCGTCATCTGAAATCAGGTTGATTCCGTGGCCGATGCGATCGGCACCGAGCAACAACGTGTCGCGGACATGCTCGTTGGGCTCATCCACCTCACCGGCGTGGATCGAGAGCCGCACGCCGCTGTACTGCTGCCGCAGCTCACGCAGGGTCGGCAGAAAGCGGGCCGGGTAGCCCTTGTCGTTGTCCTCGCGGCCCACCATGTTGACGGCGACGAGCAGATCGGGATTTTCGTGCACGAGCTTGTACACGCGCCGCAGCTGGTCTTCGGCGTTGGGCAGGAAGCGCAGGATGGGGAGCTGGAAACGCACGGTGACGCCGAGATCCCGAACGTCCCTGCGCGCCAGCGTTTCACGCAGAATATCGAATGCCTGCGGCCCATTGATGAGCTCGCCGTCCGGACCCTCGTACGAACCGTCGGGAATCTGGTATTCGACGTAAACCATGCCTTCGGCTGCATAGGCCTGCAGGTTCTTCACCAGCGTCTCGGCCTGCAGCCAGGGATTGCGGGCGAGGGCGTTGAGTCGCTGCCAGTGCGTCTGGAAAAATTCCTCACGCCCCTCGTGGGCCTTGTCGAGCCGGATGCTGTTCATCCAGGCGGATTTTTCACGATCGTCGAGGTCCGCGAGCCGCTTGTGCTCGCCCTGCTCACACGCGTCGAGCTCGGCGTACTCGAGCGCCGAGATGTTTCTGAATAGCAGCAAATACGGGGCAAACGTGAACGCGTTACCGCCGAATTCACGGCAGTTGCTGATACGGACCTTGGTGTAGTACTCGTAGCCGCGTGCCTCTTGGGCGAGAGCCAGCTCGTACCACCACTCGGCGAATACGGCGCCCGACAGGTGATTGTGCAGGTCGCCACCTTTGGGCATGTAGTAGAGCGTGCGATAGAGCGCTTCCTTATCGCCGCCGTCGCGGATCTCATCGAACCAGTCGGCGTCGGCCACCAATGGCAGCAACAACGCAATGAGCATAGCAGTGAGCCAGTGCTTGATATCCATGGAGCCAGAGTCTATGCAGCGTGTACCGTGTCTGTCCAACTTGTTTGCCGTGCTAGGATCGCATTCGCAACGACGAAAGGGCGCATTAATGAACACTGAACTTCGCACAGGCCTTGTCGATCTGTTTCGCAAAGCAGGGCAGGCGCATCATGCGGCGTTTGCCGCGGCGAACGGTGACGATCCGGACTGGCCGATCTGGTACGCCGACTACCTGCAGAAGCCGTTTGTAGAACAGCTGGACATGACGTTCCACAAGAGCCAGCTGATCTATTGCCTGATGAATGCCGATTTTGAGCACCAGGCGCGGTCCCCGGACAGCGACTGGTCGGAGTTCTACGCGGATCAACTCCTGGAACGCTGCGCTCCGTCCGAGACACCCGAGCGTGACAAGCTCATTCTTTATCATCTTAACGGTTGTCCGTTTTGCGCCCTGGTTCTTGCCAACATCGAACGCCTCGGCATCGAGGTCGAGCTACGAGAAATCTACGAAAACTCACAGTACCGCGAGGAGCTGATCGAGGCTCGCGGGCGCGCCACGGTTCCCGTGTTACGCATCAATTCCCCGGATGGCAGCGAGCGCTGGATGCCGGAGTCGCGGGATATCGTGCGCTACCTCGAAAAGACGTTCGCTCCGGCGTGATTCTGACGTTGAGCCTGTAGAGGGAGAGGTGATTCAACAACACTACGAGGTGGTCTTCGTAGACGTCGGATTTCTCGACGACGTTAACTCCATCAAGAAGGTCTTTCCGTCACCGGGGCGTGAGTGCACGTACAGGACAAAGGCGGGCTGGCTGTGCGCCAGTATTTTCAGAATACTAACTGTCGTTGGCAATCCTTGCAGGGCAGTTCCATCCACCGATGTGCAACCGTCCATCTTCAAACGACATGTATGAGGTTTCGTCGTCCGGCGGATGCGCCACAAAACCTCGAAATGAGGCAGCCGGAACAAGTGTTTCGGTCTTCCAATCGCCCGCGCATCTGATCGTGGTCAGAAATCCCGCGAACTTCGATCGCCCGCTGAGTTCCAGAACAAGCTCCCCTTCGTGATCGCTATTTCGAACAAGCACTTCGAGCTTGCGACGTGCTTTGAGATGCACTTTCAGTTTTTTGAGCGCTGACACCAACTCCTGCATATCCACCTGGGTGGCTGCACCCGGCAACAAGGCTGGGGGCTTGTCGTGAATAAACCGGTCGACAACCTCAGGCAGGTATGTCTCGAAAAACGAGCGCTGCCGTGGCGACAAGGTGCTCCATTGAATGGCCTCTGGCGCAATGATGGCTCTGCGGTACGTTCTGGACATGAAAGCGAGCGTCCAGTCATCCGGTTCCACGTCCGGTAAATTATCGATATCCGGCGCCAGGTATATGTAGCCATTTTGTCCTGCGGCCTCGTATCTCAACAGGTCAAACAGATCAAAGTCGTCAAAGTCTGACAGGCCCACCGTCTTGTTGGTCCACTCAACGCACCCTGTGGCGAGCAGAATATAGAACTGTTCCCGGTCCAGTCTCTTCCCGCCCAGGAAGCTCAGTAACGCACGGCTGTGTGCATCCGCGACGCCGCCGATGGCGGTGGTGAGCTTCTGCAATGCATCGCTCAATTCGTAAAGGGAGTCGCCCATTTGCCTTGTCGTTTCCGCAGAGATCCGGCTCCTGCCGTCAATCTCACGCTGAAAACAGGTCATCAGATCGCCCATCGCGTCGACAGCGGTTCGAAGGGATTGGTTGGCCACCTGGCAGGATTGTCCCCACTGGTTCATTCGCTTTTCTCGTGCGTTATTTGATGACTCTCGATAGTAGGTTTGACCAACCGCCAATTCCAAGACGCAATTTCCCTGTTTGTCCACAGGTGACGCAATGCGTTTGTTTTATATATGAATTTATTTTGCGGCGCCTGTCGTTGATGTGCTGGTTAAAGAATGATCACGGGCTCACAAAAAGTGCAGGCATAACCGACTGCTTGCGTCGCTTCCTTACGATAAGTGAAAACAAATGGCTGTAAGTGCGTTGGGCCTATTTGCGCAATATCACGATTCGCTCCGTCGATGGCGACGAAGCAGGTTTCTCCAATAACGACCCGGAGGAAACCGTTTTCGGAGTTCCGGCATCTAAAGTAGGACTCATGCTTAAATTGCACAGAAATGGCCGTGGTGCCAACCTGGTACTCGAGATTCTGATGATTGTCATCGGCATCAATGTTGCGCTGTGGTTCGAAAGCTGGTTCCAGGATTTGCAGGACGCCGAAATCGAGGAACAGGCGCAGGCGATTTATACGCCATCCAACTACCAGTTCTTTTCCCCTTCTGACTTCACCTACCGTTCGATGCAGGAAAGCGGGGATTTTCGCCTGCTGCGTAATGCGAAGATCAAGAAGGGCATCCTCAGGCTCGACAGGCGCCACAAAGATATCGCCATGCTTCAGAAAAATTACCTGCAGGCGATGGACGATGGCTATATCCCGTTGATGATGAATTACTTCGACCTCGCGGCCATGACCGTGTCAGATCCGAGCCTGTTTCAGGATCAGCTTTTTCGGAATTTCTTTGTGTATACCCGGCAGGACACAGATGCGATGGTGGCGCTGTATCGACTGGCGCAATCCCGATCTCAGGAACTTGTTGAATTGATCGAGGAAGAACTCACCCACGGGAACGCGATGCCAAACAGCCGGAGGGGCGTTTCCCAAATAGAGTGAAATGGAAGTTTTGAGGCTGGCCTGGTATTTGCTTCATTACCTCAATAGCGCTTAAGGATAGAAAATTCTATCGCGTCGTTGAGCCGCGAAGAACAGGAAACAACGGTTGCATGCTGATGTGGTGCTGGAAGAGCAGGTGCCTCGCGGAACCAGGGTTCGCAAGCTTCTTGTTAATTCAAATCGCCAACTAAAAAGTCTGTTGCTGCTTCTATCGCCCCCGAAAAATCCTCAGAAGTATCAAAGTAAGTCAAGCCGCGCTTTTTACATCCGATCTTGATCGTCTTGCTATAAGCAATCATGTTTTTGATGTGATCTCCGATGTATTCATCTGATTCATTAGTCAACCAGTCGTTCTCCCCACCGCCATGCTCTTTAACCAGCGCGACTTTGTCCTTTACATTTATTTCGGTGTAACCCACAAACACTACCTTGATCTTATCGGGATGTTTTTCGACTAAATCTGCGACCAACTGAGGAAGCATTGCTTCGCCCTCAATCACATAATCGATGTCATCAACCAGCATGCTGTCGATCATGCCCAGCAAGAAAGGCGCCATCTTTTCGGCGATTTCGTTTGGCCACAGTAGATGGTGAATCCCGTATTCGGGGATCCCGTCGTTAAACCCCATCATCAACCAATCAAGAGACAGGTACGGAATCCGTTTGTCCGCCAGGATTTTTTTAGCTATGAGCGTCTTTCCAGACCTCGAGGTTCCACTTACAAGGAACAGCATGTTGCCCACCAAATAATTCGGAATTCACATCAACCTGCGCTTAGTAACTCATAACGCGCAATTTGTCGAACCGGATGTAACCTGGTTTAAAAGAGAGTTTTTGTTCCTCCTGATCTGAGGATTAGAGATGAAACAAAAACCAGCAAGAAGAGTATCGTCGTCAGAACAGACGATACGAGACATCAAGCGCAAGACACGTAAGCAATACAGCGCGGAGGAGAAGATGGGGCACGGGCCTGTCGACCGGCTTCGCTGGTCTTGGTTCGCATAGTTTTGGGTGATTTGCGAGGCGAAGACAGTATCGCACCGGTGGTCGGGACGCGCTGCAGGACAAGACCGCAGCCATCAACCAGCAGTGGCAGACGGATTTTACCTACCTACAGATCATCGGCACTCGATGACTTCTCGCGCTATGTCGTTGCCTGGAAGCGATGCACGGGTAGGATTGGCCGTGATGTCACCGAAACGCTGGAACTGGCTCAACAATAACGGTCTGAGCCACGTTCGCGGTGCACCCTACCATCCGCAATCGCAAGGCAAGCTCGGCGTGATATAAAGACTACGATTGGGCGCATCGAATAACGATGGAGAAGGATATGAAGACCAATTGTTTACGGACCCTGATGCTGATGGGATTTTTCCTCGCGTTGTCAGCTTGCTCCGAGTCGGAAGAACCGGCTGCGTCCGGGCCGGTTGAGAAGGACGCTGCTGTAACTGAATCAGTTTCCGCGGCCAGTACAGCCGGCCTGCAATTGCAGGCGCTGGAATGGCGCAACATTGGTCCGTTCAATGGCGGTCGCGGTACGACGGTGGTTGGGCATCCTACCGAGAAGATGGTCTTCTACTTCGGGCACAGCTCGGGTGGGCTCTGGAAAACCGAGGACGCCGGAATGACGTGGGAACAGGTCGGTGCCGGGCAGTTCAACTACGCATCCGTCGGCGCGATGGCAATCTACGAGAAAGACCCGAACATCATGTACGTGGGCCTCGGCGAACCACAGCTCAGGCAAAGCGTCTCCTGGGGCGACGGCATGTACAAATCGGTCGATGGCGGCGTTACGTGGCAGCACATCGGCCTGGACGACTCACTGCACATCGCCCGTGTCCGAATACATCCCCATAACCCGGACATCGTTTACGTCGCGTCGATGGGCCACGCGTTCGGTCCCAATGACCAGAAGGGCGTATTTCGCACACAAGACGGTGGCGAGACCTGGGAGCGCGTCCTGTTCAAGAACGAGGGCACCGGCGCTATCGACCTCATCATGAGTCCGGACGATCCGAACCTGTTGTTTGCCGCGCTCTGGGAATTCGAGCGCAAGGCCTGGGGCGCCAAAACCGGCGGTCCGGACAGCGGTATCTGGCGCTCGCGCGACGGTGGCGACACCTGGGAGGACATTTCACTAAACGAAGGCATGCCCGAGGGCATGATGGGCCGCGTTGGCCTGACGATGTCGGCGGATGACGGCAATCGCGTCTATGCGCTAATCGACTCGGAATCGCAGCAGGGTCTTTATCGCTCCGATGACAAGGGCAATTCTTGGCGCCTTGTTTCGACGGACGCGAACATCACCGCACGGCCATTTTACTTCTATCACGTCTATGCCGACCCCAGTAATGCGGATCACGTATGGGTTCCCGGCAACAAGCTATGGCGCTCGGTGGATGCCGGTGAGTCCTGGATCCTCGAACCTTCTGCCAAGGACGACTTCCAGGACATCTGGATTGACCCGGACGATCCGAATCGTATGATCGTGACCTGTGACGGCGGATCCGTCGTGTCGCTAACGGGCGGCAAGACCTGGTCGACATTCGCAAACCAGAGTGGCACACAGTTCTATCGCGTCGACACGGACGATCAATTCCCGTACCGCGTTTACGCCAGTTCGCAAGACCTGTTGTCCTATAGTGTGCCCAGCGCCTCCCGTTGGGGTGGCATTCCGCTGCACATGACCGATTTTCTCGGCGCTGGCGAAACGGGAAGTGTCATACCGAAGCCTGGTGACCCAAATATTTCCTACCAGCTAACGACGGGCGCGACCTACGGTGGTGCAGCACAATTTACGGTGAACAATCTCATGACCGGTCAAACTGAAACACGCTCAGTGTGGCCGGAAATTCTCTTTGGCACACCGGCCTCGGAGTTCAAGTATCGCTTCAACTGGCAGGCACCGTTTCTTGTTTCTCCGCACGACCCGAATACGATCTACTTCGGCGCCAACGTCGTCTTCAAAACGCAGGACGAAGGCATGAACTGGGAGGTCATCAGCGACGATCTGACCCATAACATGACCAACAAGATGAAGGTCGCCGGTTCGCCGTGGCTTCCCGAGTATTTCGGCCAGGAAATCTTCTCGACCATTCATCGGCTGGAAGAGTCTCCACACGAGCAGGGAGTTCTCTGGGCCGGTACGGACGATGGGCGTGTACACATAACCCGCGACGGTGGTGGCAGCTGGCAGGAGGTCACGCCTCCTGATCTGCCGGAGCTCTCGGCTATATATGAGATCGAGATCTCGCCGCATGACCCGGCGACGACGTACATTGCCATCACGCGGTATCGAAAGGCTGACGACTATTCGCCGTACCTGCTGAAAACGAGCGATTACGGCGCGACGTGGGCAAGAATCGACGGCTCGTTCCCGCAGGATGAGATTACACGGACGATTCGTGAAGATACCGAGCGTCAGGGCATGCTGTTCGTCGGGACCGAGACCGGAGCCTATGTCTCGATCGACGATGGTGCCGAATGGCGACGCCTGAATCTCAATATGCCGCCGTTGCCCGTTCACGACATTGAGATCAAAGGAAATGATGTGGTTGTCGCAACGCACGGTGCCGGCATCTGGATTCTCGATGACATCGCACCGCTACGCCAGTACGCGCAAGAGATGGCAGCTTCGACCGCGCATCTGTTCGCGCCATCGGATCACTACCGCTTTGGCTACAACTGGTGGGTGGATTATGGTGGTGGCCCGCCATCTGATGAGAAGTACTTCTTCGTCAGGAATTCAGAGGCCGGCTACACGTTCTATGAGCGTGGCATCGTCAATGGAGAGCGGCGGCGCGACTTCATCGACGCCGGTGACGCGCGACCGTTGGGCGTCATCATCTACTACCTGCTTCGCGATGATGCGGACAAGGTCAGCCTGGAAATCCTCGATGCAGATGGAAATGTCGTGCGCGAATTTTCGCAGGACGAAATCCCGACAGAGCGCTTTTTGAGTTTCGATAACCGTGGTTATGAGCAGGACCTGGTCACCGGCCGCCCGAACGCTGCCGTTAGCGGCGGACTAAACCGGTTCATCTGGGACATGCGCTATCCGTCGGTCCCGGCAATTCCGGGTGTGCCGCCGGTGTTGATCAATCCCATCGCAAAACCGGGCACTTACCAAGTTCGGCTGACCGTGAATGGCGAGTCGCAAATGCAGTCGTTCGAACTCAATATGAATCCGAACGAAACCTACACGCGCGCGGAAACCGATGAGAAGGGTGCGTTCTGGTTGGCATTGCGCGCTAAGGCAACCGAAGGTGTTGAGGCCGTTCTGGATGCGCAGGCGGCACAGGCCGCCGTCGCCGACACAATTGAGTCTGACAGTGCATCGGACGAACTCAAGGCACAGGCGCAGGTTGTGCATGACCTCAGCCAGGAGTTTATCGCCGGCATGGTCGCCACCGGCCGTACGCTGGTGCAGATCATCAGCGAACCGACGAAACCGCTGTCCAAGTTCGTGACCTTGCACAATATTATGGAGACAACCGAAGGCCCGCCCAATCAGCCGCTCCGAGACGTCTATTCGAAAACAGCGGCAGAGATCGATGCCGCCATCGCGGAGTTTCGTGTGGCGCTTGATGCGGAAATGGCGAAGTTCGAGTCCATCGGGGGAGGCTGAAGGGGAGGTCGCGTTGAAGTTCAGGGTTAGACTTGGCCTTGTCGACAGTTTCCGCTACTTGGGAAATGTGGGACTAAGTTTCATGCAACGAAAAATCGGAGCTGACAAACAGGTTTTGGGGGTGAGTTAAGGTGGCTGCCCCCGAATTCGCAAGCGTCGCAATGACAAAAAGATTTTTCTCTGCGCTTATCCTTATTTTCTGTAGCGTTGCGGCGCAGGCGCAATCCGCATCTGCGGATGGTAACCAATCAGCCACGCGGCCCAACGCCGGCGGCGAGCCCGATGCGATAACAATGCGGCTCGGCGTGCTGGATATTGCCGAAATCATCGATCGCGAGCAGGTTTTCGTGGCCGACTTCTTCGTCGAGATCAGTTGGCACGATCCCCGGCTTGCAGTGGATAGCGACGTGGCTGCCGACCTGCGGACCGTCGGACTAAACGAGATATGGAACCCACGCCTGACGATTGTCAACAATCGCGGCCTCGATTCCTTGTTGCCGGAAGTCGCCACGGTGGACAGGCAGGGAAACGTCATCGCCCGCCAGCGCCTGGCGGGCCGGTTAGCCATCGATCTCGAGCTCCACGACTTTCCCTTCGACAGGCAGCGTTTGACGATTGAAGTGGTGTCCTACTTATACGCACCGTCAGAGATTGTCTTCTCCGAAGACAGCGAGTTGGTGGCCAGGCTCGATACGCTCAGTGGCGACGCGTGGACGTATGACGCGCTTGAGCCGGAATCGTATGTATATCGTCTCAGGGACGGTGGTCGCGGCGCGGCCGGACTGCTTTTTGCCCTGACCGCAGAGCGCGGGACGGAATACTATATTTTTACATTAGCTTTACCAATGTCGCTTATTCTGTTCCTCGCCTGGATGGTGCACTGGCTGCCGGTGGACATCGTTCCTGCCCGCACGGGCATGGCAAGTGCGACAGTATTCTCGCTGATCGCATTCGGCGTCAGCTTTCGTCTGACGCTGCCAAAAATCGCCTATCTCACCGATGCCGATCGTTTCGTACTGTATTCGACGCTACTTGTGCTCGTCTCTCTCGCCATCACAGTAATAACCATACGGCGGGCGAGCACCGGCCGTAAGGACGCTGCAGAGCGCCTTGCTCGACAGACGCGACGCGCATTCCCCTTCTTTTATGGTCTTATTGTAGTACTGACCGTCATCACCTGAAACGGCGATGCGCCAACTCGATTTTGTCTTTGCCTCCAAAGCCCTCGCGGAAGATGTGAGCGTGAAAGCGTTGAATTATCCTGAAGAGTGGGGGCCGAGCGATCATTGCAGAGTAGTGATCGAAACTGGATAACCTTATGCGACAAAGACCTTTAGCCAAACCCGGTCCCACGGATCATCTGTCTCATTCAGCTTACTGATACTCGCCTCCAGATGTTCACCACGATCAAGCATCTGCGCGACAGCGGTGTTCTCCACACGCGGAACATAGCCCAGCTGATCCGTATGGCAATACACGGCGACGGCGTTGGAATCGTGGACGTTGTCGGCCTCACGCACCAGCGTCAACGCTTTGCCGACTTTGAGCGACGACCAAACAAATTCCCCTTCGTGAAACTGAAATCCCGCGACGGGTGATTCCTGGATCAGCACGGTGCGATTAGCAATCGCCACGGCGGGTGCCACCGTGATAAGACCGAGGCCGCCCAACAGTCGTTGAAAAAATATCCTGCGGTTCATTGTTCGGCCTCCCTTTGAGTAGCTATCCATCTTACTATGTGGGGCGCTGGGCGCGGAAAACAATCGCTGCATGAATCGGCATCGTAAGGTGTCAATGATCAAGCCCTTGCGTAAGCGCTTGAAACAGGGCGAATTATCTACTTGCCGAATGACACTGGACTCGCGATCAGCAAGCGGACGATATGTGCGGCCTGTTCACCGTCAGCGGCGGTGTACCGCATGACGAGGTCGGAACGGCCATCGCCGTCGACATCCTCGGACGCAACCAGGTCTCCATTTCGAGGCAGAACCACCTCGATATCAGTCGATTCGTCGCTGAACAGATTTTCGTCTGCGACCCCGCGGGACAGGCTCAGCCGATCAGACCGCGTCTGTATCATCAGGTCCTTGAGCCCATCACCATCGAAGTCGGCTACCGCGACCGCCGGAATATCGATTTGCCCGCTGGCCATGCTGAAATGGACTTTGGTCCGGGTCACGTAGTTCGGCTCCTCGCCGTAGCCACCGTCGGGTGTCATGCGAAAGAAGCTTAGTCGCAGCGAGACGTTGCCGGATACCAGTGCTCGGATCACGCGTGAGAAACTCAAGCGAACTTTTCTCACTACCAGATCCTGCAGCCCATCGCCGTCGATGTCGGTCGCGACCATTCCGTACTGCAGACCTTCGGAAGCAAGCAACGCGTCTTCGGCTTCGTCGTAGATAAGCGCCTCGCCCTGTCGTCGGCCGAGGTGCAGGCTCAGGGTGTTGCGTTTATCGAAGACGCCCATGCTCATAGTCGACTCGATCAGTATGTCCGGCAGGTTGTCGCCGTTATGGTCCTCGATAGAGATGATGATCTTCTGGCTGAGCCCGCGCTGATCGACGGATCCCGCTGCTGCCTCCAGCGCTCTGAATTCCGCTTCAGATAGCAGGTCGAGTCCGAGTTGGACGATGTCGGGCTTACCCTGAAAGCGGTGACCGGGTAACTGCGGGTATACGCGCAGCGTATTGCCGCGCCACACGCCAAGGTCGGTAACGCCATCGAAATTGGTGTCGCCGCTGAACAGCGGTCGGCTTTCGAAGCTGACCACGCCGCCCGTTACCGTCATCCGGCTGCTTTCTTCGAGCAACGATTCCTCGCCGAGACTGCCGTCCGGTTTTTGCAGCCTGATCCTGTACCCGGCGGTGTCGGGCACGATCAGGTCGTCAAGACCATCGCCGTCAATGTCGCGAAAGAAATCGATTGGCAAGATGTCGCCGGAGCGTTGTTGACCGTAGATAGAGCGGATTTTGATGAACTCGACAAAATCGCCGTCCTCGATGCTGTAGCGCAGCACGCGCCCGGGCTCGATGAACAACAATGCATCGTCGTCACCCAGGCGACCTACATCGTAGGCGATCAGGTTGGGACCGGGGTTCAGGGTGATCAACGGCTCGGCGCCCGTTTCGCGGATCGATGCCAGCGAGTAGATCGCCAGGTGTTGCTCATGGGCGTCGTCACGCCCGGCGATCAGAATTTCCCGGCTGCTGTCTCCATAGAGATCGGCCACAAGTACTCGCTGCTCGACGCGGAAACCGGCATCGATTACAAACTCGTCGAAGTCCTGGCCGGAGGCAGCGCCGCAGGCAAGTATGAGAAAACTGAGTGAGAGAATGCGCACGGTGTTCAATTTGTCTTTACCTCGCGTGCTTACATTCATAGCAAATATTGGTATCTGACACCGGAGTGACGCCACTGGAGCATGCGTTCAGCGAGTCCGGTATCCAGCACGCCTTCCGAACACCTGAACTCTACTACGCGCGCGACTTCCCGTCCCGGAACAAAATCGGGTCGTTTGATCCTAATAAGTTATATTGTTATGTTGATAGACCAATACGCATGGCTGCGCGTTGAGCGTGCAGCTAGTAACTACTCAATAAGATAACAATATGACTGACCCAACGGAGCGCAAGGGCCCGCTCACGGATATTCGCCTTATCGAACTCGGGCAACTGATTGCCGGTCCGTACTGCGGCCAGCTCATGGCCGATATGGGGGCCGACGTCATCAAGGTCGAGCCTCCCGGCAAGGGTGACCCGATGCGCGTGTGGGGCCGCGGCGACTACCCGCTGTGGTGGAGCGTATGCGCGCGCAACAAACGTTGCGTGACGGCGAACCTGAGAGAGGAACAGGGTCAGAAACTTGTCAGGCAGCTCATTGCCAGCGCCGATATGGTGCTCGAGAATTTTCGCCCCGGCACCATGGAGCGCTGGGGACTGGGGTATGAGGATCTCATCAAGATCAATCCAGGGATTATCATGATACGGGTTTCCGGCTATGGTCAGACGGGGCCATATTCCACGCGGGCCGGTTACGCTTCGGTTGGCGAAGCGATGGGTGGCATGCGTTACCTTTGTGGTGAACCTGATCGACCGCCCAGCCGTGCGGGCCTGTCGATCGGTGACACGCTCGCCGCGACGTTCGCATGTAATGGCGCGCTTGCAGCGCTGCATCATCGCGAGAAGACGGGCGAAGGACAGGTGATCGACGCTTCGATCTTCGAATCTGTGCTCGGCGTGATGGAAGCGACTATCCCAGAGTATGTCGTGAGCGATTACATTCGTGAACGCTCCGGATCGACGCTGCCTAACGTTGCCCCTTCAAACATCTACAAGTGTGCCGATGGAACATTCCTGATCGCGGCCAACCAGGACACGGTTTTCAAACGCCTGGCTGCAATCATGGGACAGCCGGAACTGGCTGATGACGCGCGCTTTGCCACGCACACGGCACGTGGTGAAAACATGGCAGTACTCGATGACATGATCAACGAGTGGACAGAAACGAGGACGATGGCAGAAGTCGATGCGCTGATGCAGGAAGCGGGCGTCCCGGCCGGCAGGATTTACCGGGCGCCGGAAATGCTCGAGGATCCACATTTCCAGGCCCGCGACGCAATCATCGATACGCCGTCCAAAGAATGGCCTGACCTGAAGATGCAGAACATATTCCCGAAGATGTCGAAGACACAAGGTGCGGTTCGCTGGCCGGGTAACACGACGCTCGGCGCACACAATCGGGAAGTGTATGGAGACGAACTCGGATTCTCGGACGGCGAGCTTGCTCGTTTTGAAAAGAACTCGATAATTTGACAAAGCAAACCAGGGGATAACACATGACGTTTCGTCTAGGAGTTGACGTTGGCGGTACCTTTACCGACCTTTTGCTGGTCGATGAGACATCGGGCCAGACCTACATGGCCAAGGTGCCGTCAACACCGGAAGACTCATCAATCGGCGTGCTTAACGGTATCGACCGTATTTGCGACGAGTCCGACATCGACCCGAAGCAGGTGGCCCAGGTCATGCACGGTACGACCGTAGCGACCAACGCCGTCTTGACACAGAAAGGCGCCAAGGTTGGTCTCGTAACGACAAAGGGATACAGGCAGACCTTACAGGTTGCGCGTTCGTTTTGTCCGGGTGGTCTCGGCGGTTGGGTGAGCTATGTAAAAGCGCCACTGATGGCGCCGCTCGAACTTACGATAGAAGCCGATGAGCGCATGGCCGCGGACGGCAGCATCGTCAGTCCGTTGGATGAGGCAGCTTTCGAAAAAGATCTGCAGGCGCTGGCAGCGACGGGGGAAGTCGAGGCACTCACAATTTGCCTGCTTAACTCCTACGTTAATGGCGCGCATGAAAGAGAAGCCAAAGCCGTCGCCGAAAAGGTGTTCGGCGATATCCCGATTTCGATTTCCAGCGACGTTGTGCCCGAAATGCAGGAGTATGAGCGCACGGAGACAACCGTTCTTAACTCCTATGTACGTCCCCAGGTTTCGAAATACGTCACGAACCTGAAGAGTTCGCTCGAAGAACGACTGGGCAATGACGTAAATCTCGCCATCCTGCGTTCCGATGGCGGACTGGCATCGGCACGCGCGGCCAGTGAATCGCCGGTTAACATGCTGATGTCGGGCCCGGCCGGAGGCGTTGCGGGAGCCATGTATTTCTGCAAGCGCGGCGGCTTCGAGAATATCCTGACGTTCGACATGGGCGGTACATCGACGGATGTAGCGCTGATTCAGAATGGCGAGGCCCGTGTGCGTCGCGAAACGCGTGTGGGTGATGTCACGGTACGCGCACCG
Organism: Chromatiales bacterium; assembly: GCA_024679535.1. Classification (GTDB taxonomy): domain Bacteria; phylum Pseudomonadota; class Gammaproteobacteria; order Steroidobacterales; family Woeseiaceae; genus UBA1847. The sequence goes on along the minus strand of JAIBDF010000062.1, from coordinate 1,319 downwards.
TCCGTTGACGTGCGTACGATCGGCGCCGGCGGTGGATCCATCGCGTTCGTTCCCGAGCTAACGAAAGCCCTGCGTGTGGGACCAGACTCGGCAGGCGCGGACCCTGGCCCGGCTGCCTACATGAAGGGCGGCGAAGTTCCGACTGTATGCGATGCGAACGTCGTTCTCGGTTATCTCCCGTCTGACGTGAAGCTCGGCGGTGCAATGACCATCAATCGTGACGCAGCAGAAAAAGCGGTGCAGACGTTGGCCGACGCCATGGGTATCGAGCTGATGACCGCGGCTGAGGGCATCATCAAGATCGTTAACGAATCGATGCTGGGTGCGCTGCGACTCGTGTCGGTCGAGCAAGGTTACGACCCGCGCGATTTCGCGCTCGTCGGTTTCGGTGGTGCGGGCCCCCTGCATGCCAATGCTCTGGGTGTCCTGTCGGGCGCCTGGCCTGTCATTGTGCCGCCGGGTCCCGGGGTACTCTGCGCCTACGGTGATGCGACGACGCAGATTCGAGACGAAGCGTCCCAGACCTATGTGGCGCGTATCGACGAGATCACGGCCGACAACCTGATTGACGAACTCGTACAACTTCGCTCGCGAGCCGGCGAGTCCTTCGAAGCGGACGGTATTCCTGCCGAACAACAGGTGGCCACTTTCCAGGCGGATATTCGCTATGCCGGGCAGGCATTCCAACTTTCGCTCACGACAACAATCGATCAACTCAAGGACAAGGGTCTTGCAATGCTGACAGACGAGTTCGATCGTCAACACGAGCAACTCTTCACGTTTGCGCATGGTAAGGACCACGAGATCGTGATGATTCGTGCCATCGTGAAAGCGAAGAGCACCCTGTCCGCGGATCTCAAGGAAGTCAGTGAAGCACCGACGGATCCAAAGGACGCGGTGATTCATGAAACGAAGTTCTACTACGAACAACAGTGGCACGACGCGCAGATTTACGATCGTGAAAAGCTTGGCGCCGGCACGGTCGTAACCGGTCCGGCCATCGTCTCAGAGATGGACTCGACCACGCTTATTCTGCCGGGACATGCGGCAACGGTCGACAAAGTCGGCAATCTTCTGATTAACCCGGTTTAAGGAGTTTAGACATGCCAGCCAAAATCGTTGAAACAAACTCCAAGCCCTTTGCAAATATCGATGTCGATGCCGTAACGGTCGACATTATCGAGAACGCGCTCAAGAATGTACGCATCGAAATGGACGCCGTGCTGTTTCGCACGGCAATGAGCCCGGGTATTCGCGAACAGGGCGATTGCTTTCCGATGGTTGCGAACAAGGACGGCAAGATGGTCGTCGGCCAGTTT
>JAIBDF010000141.1 GCA_024679535.1 Chromatiales bacterium | reverse complement strand
TCCTCATCGATCAACGCCAGCGGACCATGTTTGAGCTCACCGGCGGCATACGCCTCGGCGTGAATGTAAGAAATTTCCTTGAGCTTCAGGGCGCCTTCCATTGCGATAGGCCACATCGGCCCACGGCCGAGGAACAGCGTGTGATTCTTGTCAGCAAAATCTTTGGCGAGCTCCTTCAGCTCATCGCTCATCTTGAGCGTCAGGTCCGACGCCGCAGCCGCGCGCGTCAGATTGGCAACGAACTCCTGCTCCCGCTCCGCAGACATTCCTCGATGTTTCGCCATCATCAGGGTGACAAGCAGGATAGATAGTAGCTGCGTGGTAAACGCCTTGGTGCTCGCGACTCCGATTTCCGGCCCGGCCTGCGTCATCATGACGAGGTCGGACTCCCGCACCATCGAACTGTGCGCGCTGTTACAGATCGTCAGCGTGCCTATGTAGCCGAGGTCCTTTGCCATGCGCAGTGCTTCGAGCGTGTCGGCCGTTTCGCCGGATTGCGACAGCGTCACGAACAAGGTGTTCTTTGGCACGAATACCTGCCGGTACCGATACTCGCTGGCTATCTCCACGTGTGTGGGCACACCGGCGATCGCCTCGATCCAGTACTTGCCGACGCAGCCCGCGTTGTAGCTCGTACCGCACGCGACGATGTGAATGTTCTCCACCTTGTCGAGCAGCTCTTCCGCCTTTCTCCCGAGTGACTCGGGAATCACGCGCTGATTGGATACCCGTCCGTAAAGCGTATCCGCCAGAGCGCTCGGTTGATCGTAGATTTCCTTGAGCATGAAGTGCTCGTAGGGCGCCTTCTCGGCTGACGCGCTGTCCCACTCGGTCTCGTGAATCTCGCGCTCGACTTCGTTGCCGTCCGTATCGACGATGCGCACACCGTCGCGACGAATCTCCGCAAGGTCGCCCTGCTCGAGATAAATGAAACGCTGTGTGACCGGCAACAGCGCCGGCACGCCACTTGCGACGAAGTTCTCGCCGTCACCGAGACCAATGACCAGCGGACTTGCAACACGGCTGACAACGATTCGATCAGGATCTTCGGCGTCGATGACCAGCAATGCATAGGCACCCTCAAACCGTTCCACGGCCTTACCGACAGCCTCGACCAGGTCCAGTCCCTGCTTCAGGTAGTCATACACGAGGTGTGCAGCAACTTCGGTGTCCGTTTCCGAATCGAAGACGTATCCCTTGGCCAGCATCTCGTCCTTGATCGGCTGGAAGTTCTCGATGATGCCGTTATGAATAACCGCAACACGATCGCCTGACAAGTGTGGATGAGCGTTGGACTCGGTTACGCCGCCGTGCGTTGCCCACCGCGTGTGCGCCACACCGATATTGCCGACCAGCGGGTCCTTCTCCAGTTTTTCGCTGAGTCCGGCAACCTTGCCCACGGCACGGCTCAGTCCAATCGAGCCATCCTCGCGAACAACGGCAACACCCGCCGAATCGTAACCACGATATTCGAGGCGCCGCAGGCCTTCGATAAGTACGGGGACAATATCTCTTGCGGCGACCGCGCCGACAATTCCACACATTTATTCGGCTTCCTTCTTGGTTGGTTTCTTCCATCCTGGAATAGCCTTTTGTCGTGACCGCTCAATCACCAGCTGATCATCGTCGACGTCTTTGCTAATCGTTGCGCCGGCGCCGACTGTTGCGCCGGCTCCAATCCTGACCGGAGCAACCAGCTCGACGCCCGAACCGATAAACGCCCCGTCACCAATGGTGGTTTTATGTTTGTTAACGCCGTCATAGTTACAGGTGATGGTGCCCGCACCGACGTTGACGCCCGTACCGATTTCGGTGTCGCCGATATAAGTCAGGTGATTCACCTTGCTGCCATCAGCGACCGTGCTCTTTTTGATCTCTACGAAATTGCCGACCTTCACGTTATTGGCCAGCTCGGCGCCGGGGCGCAAGCGCGCGAATGGCCCGATCTCGCAGTCGTTGCCCGTCTGTGCGCCCTCCATGTGGCAATTCGAATGTACCAGCGTGCCGGCGCCAAGCCGACAGTCGCGCACCAGGTTATTCGACTCGATCTTCACGCCATCGCCCAGTTCCACATCCCCTTCGAACACGGCGTTCACATCGATGAAGACATCCTTGCCACACCTGAGCGTACCGCGAATGTCCACGCGCGCCGGGTCGGCGAAACCGACACCTTGGTGCATGAGTTCATCGACCCGTCGCGCCTGCAGTGCGCGTTCGGCCTCGGCCAGTTGTTTCTTGTCGTTAATGCCCATTACCTCAGTCCAGCTATCTGCTTTGACACCGTGTACGACCACACCGTCATTGACAGCCATTGCAATGACGTCGGTCAGATAATACTCGCCCTGCGCGTTGTCGTTGCCAAGACCGGCAAGCCAGGCGCGCATCTTGTCGGCCGGGCCAACCAACACGCCCGTATTGATTTCGCGCACGGCCTTTTCGTCCGGTCCGGCATCTTTTTCCTCGACAATACAGCTTACCTTGTTGCCCTCGCGGATGATGCGGCCGTACCCCGTCGGGTCGGCCATGTCCACAGAGAGAACCGCAACATCCCCGGCCGGCGTTTCATCAAGCAAGCGCTGGCAGGTTTCCGGTGTCAGCAGCGGGACGTCGCCAAAAAGCACCAGGACCCGGTTGCTTTCGGGCGTAGCCGGCATCGCTTGCTGCAACGCATGGCCCGTACCAAGCTGCTCGGCCTGCAGCGCCCAGCGTAACGAGCCATCCGCGAAGGCTGTCTTGACCGCCTCGCCGCCGTGTCCGTAAACCACGCACACATCATCGGCCGCAAGCGCGGCGGCACAATCGAGAACATGACCCAGCAATGGACGTCCGGCAAGCAGCTGCAGCACTTTAGGCAGGTCCGAACGCATACGCGTGCCCTGCCCGGCCGCGAGGATGATGGTGGATAGGCCCAAGCCACATAACTCCTTGATTTATAGCCTGCGCATGATACATGAAGTCGATAACTGCGAACTTGATTCAGGTCTCATTAACCCCTGTGACGTATCCTCGCGGCATGCGATTGATGATCATTCTGACGTGTCTCGCCATCGTCGGGTGTAATGCCTCGATCTACGCCAAAGACGGGGTCACAGATGGCGATACGTTCTACCTGGCGCCCCGGGCTTACAGTGACGACGACCCTGTCCTGCAAAGCTGGGTCGCATACAGTTTGATGAAGAGCGCCTGCCAGCTGGAGCTGGGCGGCGCCAACCCGGCCCGAAACAGCGATTACGGCTGCGAATTCACCGCACGCCGACACCTGCTCGAGGCCTGGGAGTCGCGGCGCGCCGAACATGCGGACGCAAGCGACGATTACCTGAACAGCCTGCTGCGGGTCCGCGACGCCGGTTTTCTGGATGAATACACGGTCCGTTATTTCGGACGTGCTCACTGGCTGGTTCCCGCGGAGGTCCGGACCGCAGACTTTCAGGCATGGCAGCGTGAACACCTGCGCCACCACCGCCCCCAGACGCACATCATCGGGTCCTGGAACTACCGCGCGCTGTAGCCGATGCGAAGAACGTAGAGGGGCCCATTGAGGGGTCCGGCATGGGTCCCCAGGGCTGGTCGGGACGGTGCAAAGTCTTCATCGTACACGCGCCCGAAATCGACAAAGTGGGCCCGGAACCCAATGAACAGGCCGCTCTTCTCGTGCGGCCTGCCCGCTCCGATATCCCAGGTAGCGCCGATGAAAGCGCTGGGCTTCGAGGCGCTCCAGTGCTCGTACTCCCAGGTGCCGTACCACTCACTGTCCACCTGTGCCATGTCGATCTCGTGGTACCCGATTCCTGCGTCGAGCGACCTGTTGCGCTTCTCGCCAAACATCCACTTGAGAGAGGTCCCAAGATATAACTGCCGCGCCAGCAGTGTCGCGTACGCACCGCGTACGTTGCTGTCCGTGGCCGCGATGTTGATATCGAACCCAAGCAAAAGGTCACTGCTGGTGAGCTGCCTGACAGGCCAGTGGAGCGAAGCACCGATGCCAGCGCCAAGGTCGTCAAAGGAACCTCCTGCCGCGGGCTGCAGGTCGACAAGGGCCGGCCAGACGGGCATGTCCAGCGACACGTCCCAGCGCGCGCCAAGGACCGGTTGATCTTCCTCGTGCCCAAGCGCTGGTGAAGAAAGTAGCAGAATCGCAAGCGAGAGAATTATCGCGCCGCGTGGAAAGAATAACTGTGTCATGCCGGGCCCTCCAAAGTCGTGTCGTCCCATGACAATCTTCGCGACATCGGGAAGCCAGTAACTTACGGGCACCTGAGCATTTACTGATGCTTGGCTGAGGGTGCTAGGCTTTGGCCGAGCACATGACAATAAGAACAAAATGTCAACAGAATCCCTGATACTCATCGGTGTCGGCATGTATGTCGTCATCATGCTCGCGATCGGCTTTTACGCCTCGCGCGGCGCGCACTCGGTAACCGACTTTATCGTTGCGGGGCGCAATCTCCCCGTGTGGATCTGCTCAGCCTCTATTTTTGCCACCTGGTTCGGCACCGGCATCATGATGGGCGCCGCCACCTCCGGCTACGACCGCGACATGCTGCTGATGGTCGGTGAGCCCTTTGGGTCGGCACTCGCACTGTTCCTGAGTGGGCTGTTCTTCGCGCGCCTCTATCGACGTTCGCGGCGCCTGACCTGGATCGAGTTCTTCGAAGCGCGCTATGGGCGGCTTGCCGGCGTCTTTGGTGCTGTCGCCGATATTGCAGCCAGCATCATCTGGCTCGGCGGCATCCTGTTTACATTCGGTGTGCTGCTTGAGGCCCTGACCGGGCTGCCGATGGCGGTCGGGGTGTTCGGGGGCCTGACGGTCATCGTTATCTATACGGTGGCCGGTGGCATGTGGGCCGTTGCGCTCACCGATTTCGTGCAGACCATAGTGCTGATCCTCGGCCTGCTGATTCTGCTGTACGTCGTGCTGAATGATGTGGGTGGCTGGTCCACTATCGCCGCGCAGCTACCCGAGCACTCGATGCGCCTGATTCCGCTGGTGCATACGGCCGGAAACTGGATTGACTGGATTCATGTGTGGATGACGCTGGGCATCGCAGCCATTGCAGCGACGCCCATCATCCAGCGCGCGCTGTCGGCCAGGACGGAAGCGGTCGCACAGAATTCGTTCTATGTGGCAACCGTCCTGTACCTCGGCATCGGGGTGATACCCATCATCCTGGGTCTTGTTGCCAGCGTCACCATGCCGAATCTTGACGACCCCAATGCCGTGCTGACGAAGCTGGCCGTCGAACACCTGCACCCGGTTCTCGTGGTCATCTTTGTGGGCGCCATCCTGTCATCGATTATGAGCACCTCGGACAGCGTGCTCCTGGGGGTTGCCTCCGTCGTTAGCACCAACCTGTTACCGCTGGTTCGCAAGCACCCGGACAGCGCGCTGCGGCTGCGCGTTGCCCGCATCGCAATTCCGATTGCCGGGTTGCTGGCGACCTACGTCGCTTTTAGTGCGAGCCGGGTTGTCGAGGTGCTCATCGACGCCGCAGCGCCGCTTCTGGCCGGGATCATCGTGCCCTTTGTCCTTTGTTTCTGGTGGGAAAAGGCGAACAAGTATGGCGCGTTAGCGGGGATGGCCGGTGGGCTGCTGGGCTGGATGATCGCGAGCACTATGGACAACGCGATCCCGCCGGACCTCATCGGCTTCGGCGTATCGCTGGTCTGCATGCTTGTAGTCACCCTGGCGACACAGAAAACCAACCCGCCAAAGCCGCTGACCGACGGCGACGGCAACCCTGTCGAGCTGAAAAATCGCCTCGGTACACTGCGCGGATAGGCGCAGAGACGCTGCCCTCAGAATTATTAGTGTGAAAGATCAGGGGTCGATCAGGCTGTTCGCGCCCGCATAGCTGAACCTCCCTGCTACACATTGAGTAGCAGGAGATAGCAGTGGATATTCTGATTTTTCTGGCGGTCGCCGTCGCATCGTATTACGTGATGTCGATCGTCCAGACGGTACTGCACAAGGACTTTGGGCACCGGCGACGAATTCGCGCCGTATTTTCAGCGCACGCGATCGGGCATCACGGTCTCTATAACAAAGACAATCTTCAGACAGAAACATTCGAAGACTGCGAATCGCATGCCCTGAACTATTACGGGATTCCAATTGTCGTGGTGGCGATCCTCACCTGGTGGGCAGGCGGCCTACTGGTTATGACGGCAAACCTGATCGGCGTGTTCTTTACCTTCCGCTGGCACATGTATCTGCACGAACACTACCACCTGACCGAAACGCCGCTCGAACGCTTCGCCTGGTTCCGCAAGAAGCGTGCGCTGCATTTCATCCACCACGAAGACGCCCGCTATAACTTTGCTGTCGTCGAGTTCTGGATTGATAACCTGATGGGAACGCGTAAAGAGGCCTAGCGCTTGCCCTTGAGTTTCTGGGCGGCGCGGTAGCGGGCACGGGCCTCGGCAAGTTCGGCATGGGCACGGGCCACGTCGGTTTCTTCAGACGCGCCTTCGAGTGCTTTTTCTGCTTCCTGCTGGGCAGCAAGCGCAGCGGCCTCATCCAGCTGGTCACCGCGCAGGGCCGTGTCCGCCAAAACGGTGACCTGGCGTGGCTGCACCTCGAGCATGCCGCCCGTGATGTAGAAGCTTTCCTCGTTGCCGTCAGCGTCCTGCACCCGGACTTCGCCAGGCTTCAGGGTCGTCAGCATCGGCGCGTGACGCGGCGCGATACCAACCTCACCCATGGACGCGGGCGCAAATACCATCGCGGCCTCGCCGGAGTGGATTTCGCCTTCTGCGGATACGATGTCGACCTGAATGGTAGCCATTATCTAAACTCAGCTAATTACTGAAAGTTCGGTGCGTTCTCGACGGCTTCGTCGATCGTGCCGACCATGTAGAACGCCTGCTCCGGAATGTGATCGTAGTCGCCATTGACGATGCCGTTGAAGCCACGAATGGTCTCGGCGAGCGAGACGTACTTGCCCGGTGAGTTCGTGAAGACTTCGGCGACGAAGAACGGCTGCGACAGGAACTTCTGCAGCTTGCGAGCGCGGTTAACGATTTGCTTGTCTTCTTCCGACAGCTCGTCCATGCCGAGAATCGCGATGATGTCCTGCAGTTCCTTGTAGCGCTGCAGTACGGCCTGCACGCCACGCGCACAGTCGTAGTGCTCCTGCCCGATAACGAGCGGGTCGAGAATTCGCGAGCTCGAGTCGAGCGGGTCGACAGCCGGGTAGATACCCAGCTCGGCAATGTTACGTGACAGAACGAGCGTGGCGTCAAGGTGAGCAAAGGTCGTTGCCGGAGACGGGTCGGTCAG
>JAIBDF010000045.1 GCA_024679535.1 Chromatiales bacterium | reverse complement strand
TTCCGGGCAAAGCCAATGCCGATGCTGATTTCTTTCGGCGACATCACGACGTGGCTGGTTGCGGGCGAAACCGCCGTCGCGAGCCCGCTGCTGGCCGCCGCCAAAGAAGGCGTTTACCAGGCGACCATGGCACGCCTTGCGTCGCCACATGAACCGCTCAGGTACTCGGCGGATATCGTGGGCCGTGCCGTGATGGCCACGCGGCAGCTCCTGTTGCCGCAACTGACGCCACGCAAGCTGTTCGACGGCCTTACCGGAAGCCGTATTATTTTCTGAGCCGCGGTATCGTGAAGATTGCCTCCTGGCGACCGTCGATATAGCGCACCGTGTCCCCGTCAAAGAACGCGTCCTCCTCCAGCCGGATGCGCACCGGCTTATCCCAGCCCTCAACAGGCGACTCGGCGTACAGCTCGATCGAATACGCAGTGTTCGAATACAGCGGGTAGTCGCCAGCGCCGGGCACGCCGTCCTGTTGATCCCACATCCCGATCGTCGGTCCTGCGGCATGTCCGTGATAACCGATGGGATGAGTATAGATAGAGGCCGTTATGCCCTCTTTCTCGGCCTGCTCCAGGGAGCGGGACAGTATCTCGTTACCCGTCAGGCCTTCGGCAAAATTGTTGGTGAGAATATCCTGCAGGCGGTTGCCGCGTGCAAATGCTGCTTTCATCGCCTGTGGTACGTCAGTTTCTCCGGGCCTCAGAACGTAAGCGTGTTGCTGGGTGTCCGTGTTGAGTCGAAGATAGGTAATACCGAAATCGACGTGAATAAGGTCTCCGGGTTGGATCACTACTTCATCAAACCGGGCTGCGATGCTCTCCTTCATGTCCTGTGCGGGATCTTCCGCACGCTGGACTGAGACCGTTGGATGAAACCATACGCTGAGTTTGCGTTCCCGCACCCGTTCCCGGTACCACCACGCGACGTCGCTGGTCGTCGTAATGCCCGGCTGAATGACAGCCTCCGACAGACCCTCGGCAAGTATTTCGTGCGCGATGTGGCAGATATTCTGATACACGGTCATCTCATCGGCCGAGCGAGTTTCCAGCCAACCGATGGCGAGGTTTTCTGCTGACGTCAGACGCCCGCGAAGCTCAGGCGAAAGCGCCTGGCTCAGGAGCTGGTACTCCGTGTGACTGATGCCGTCGGCCAGCGCGAACGAATCCGAATAATTGACGCCGATGCGTTTCGGGTCACGCTCTGCAACGAGATCGGCCACGCGTTGCCACTGTTCGCCATGCTCTTCCTTGTCCCAGGCTTTTTCGAAGGTGCTACCCACGCCGTAGCGAGCAACCGCCAGGGTCTCCAGTGCTTGTCCATCGCCCGGATCGAATATCATGAGGATCGTCCGGCGGCGGGCTGACTGCCAGGTTGCCGGCAGAAAGGTTCTCAATACCGGGTCTTCGTTGTACTCGCGCGAAATGATGATCCACATGTCAATTTCAGAGCGGCGCATAATATCCGGCAACACAGTCTGCACCCGAGTATCCAGCCATTCGTCGATCACCACGGCACGGTCCTGCATGGGTAAGACGACGGCGTCTGCAAAAGCGAATGTTGGTAGCAGCGTGAGCGCAAGCAGTGCACGTGAAATCATAATAGGCATCCTGGCGAGTTTCGTGAATCTTAGCACTTGAAGTGCGTGCTACATTAATCCGTCCCTGATGCGGCCGCAGACCACTCGCCGGGTGAATCGCATACAATCATCGCTGAAAAACAGTTTGGGCTATCAAGATTGAACCAATCCTCCAAGAACACTCTGAACGAGGTCTTCGGATACCCGGAGTTCAGGGGACAACAAGAAGCGATTATTGAGGCCACGCTCGAGGGCCGCGACTCGCTCGTCATCATGCCGACCGGTGGCGGCAAATCGCTGTGCTACCAGATCCCGGCGATGCTTAGGCAAGGGACCGGGCTGGTCGTTTCCCCGTTGATCGCACTGATGCAGGACCAGGTAACGGCGTTGCATGAGTTCGGCATCGAAGCCGGGTTTCTAAACTCCAGCCAGTCGCCTGATGAAAGGCGGGAGGTGATGACCAGGCTTCGGCAGGGCAGGCTGCAGCTCCTGTATGTCGCGCCGGAGCGCCTGGTGACCGAGCACACCAGGTCATTGTTGCGCGACATCCCCTTGTCGATCATCGCGATCGACGAGGCCCACTGTGTGTCGCAGTGGGGGCACGATTTTCGCAGTGACTACCTGGGGCTGGGCGACCTGGGTCGTTTGTTCCCCGGCGTCCCGCGCATGGCGGTAACCGCCACCGCAACGGATAAAACGCGGGAAGAAATAATCGATCGACTCGAGCTTAACGAGCCCGACAGATACGTCGCGCCGTTTGACCGACCCAATATCGCTTACGCCGTACAGGTCAAAACCGATGCTCGAGGGCAGCTGCTCAAATTTCTGCAGGCGCATCGCGACGAAGCAGGGATCGTCTATTGCCTGTCGCGCAAGAAAACAGAGAGCATCGCCAGCTGGTTGTGCGGGCAGGGATTCGAGGCGTTGCCCTACCATGCCGGACTCCCTGCCGAAGTGCGCACAGAAAACCAGCGCCGCTTTCTTGCTGAAGATGGCCTGGTGATCGTCGCAACCATCGCCTTCGGCATGGGGATCGATAAGCCGGACGTGCGCTTCGTGGCCCATCTCGATCTGCCGAAAAGCATTGAGTCCTATTACCAGGAAACCGGCCGCGCCGGTCGCGACGGCGAGCCCGCTGACGCCTGGATGGTCTATGGACTGCAAGATGTGGTACGCCTGCGGCAGATGCTCGATGAATCCGAGGCCAACGACGAGTACAAGCGCTATGAAGGCTTCAAGCTCGATGCGCTGCTGGGCTGGTGCGAGGTCACCGGCTGCCGACGTCGGCCGTTACTCGCATACTTTGGCGATTCGCAAGACGAGGACTGTGGCAACTGTGACGGTTGCCTGATGCCGGTCAACACCTGGGACGGGGCGGAAGCGGCGCAGAAACTACTGTCGGCTGTTTATCGGTCCGGTCAGCGCTTCGGTGCCGCACACCTTGTGGATGTACTGCTGGGAAAAGAGACCGACAAGGTGCTGCAGCATGGCCACGATCAGCTTAGTGTTTTCGGCATAGGGAAGGACCTGCCGTCAACCACCTGGCGCTCGGTCGCGCGCCAGCTAATCGTAGCCGGCCACCTGCGAGCGGATGCCGCACGTTTTGGTGCGCTGGTCCTGACAGAAACCAGTCGAGGTGTTCTGCGTGGCGAAACGCCATTGCTTTTCCGCAAAGACCCGAAGCGGCCCGTTATGGCATCGAGAAAATCAGCCAGGGTGCGAGTGGTTGCTGACAAAGATGTTGATCTATGGGAAGCGCTACGCGCGTGCCGGCAGACGCTCGCAAACGAGCACAATGTGCCTGCGTACGTGATTTTCCACGACAAGACACTGCAGGAGATGCTGACCTTTCGACCACAAACAGCATCGGAGATGCTGGATATCAGTGGTATCGGGCAAACCAAGCTGGATCGCTACGGCGACCGATTCCTTTCTGTGCTTCGGGATTAAGCGCTATTCATGCGCAGGGCGCTTGCATTCTTGACCGATCAGTATTATATTCGTGACCGTTCGTTCATAAATGGCACCAAGAATGGTACAGAAAATGACATCACGGTCCGTAGGCCGGCCTCGCGAGTTTGACGAGGAAGCTGCTCTTAAGGCGGCTATGGATGCGTTCTGGGCCAAGGGTTACGAGGCCACGTCCATGGCGGATCTGTGCAAGTGCACGGGACTGCACAAGGGCAGTCTCTACCAGGCGTTTGGCGACAAGCACCAGCTGTTCATGAATTCGCTAAGCCATTATGCGGAAATGGAATTTCGGGAGGTGGCGGCGGTCGCTTTTGACTCCGACTCGCCGCTCGAGAACATCCGGGCCATGGTGAACAAGATCAGCCAGGATGCCGGGGGCGAGAAGGGCTGCATGATGGTGAACACCATGGTGGAGCTGGCCCCGCATGATCCGGAGATTCGCAAGGCCCTGAAGGCCATCGCGACAAAACGCATGCGTTTCCTGGTGGACGTGATTGCCAAGGCGCAGCAGGCCGGCGAGATCCGCCCGGAGCTTGACCCGGACAAGCTGGGGCTGCAGCTCATGGTGACGCTGGCCGGGTCGGCTGCCATGGTCAAGGGGTTCATGGAAGGCGGGCCGCTGCTTGCGAATATTGAGGATTTGATCGATAGCTGGGAATGACGTTTTTTTGTTTAATTTATGACCAATTGGTCATAAACAGGTAATAGCAGGAGAAGAACAATGGGTACTTATTTCAAGGCGATAGACCGCTTCGCGGCAGCACTCACACGGCGGGTGATCCGTCACCGTGCCCTGGTGCTGGTCGGCGCGGTGCTGATCGCGGTATTGGTCGGTTCGGGGGCATCGAAACTCGAGTTTTCCACCAACTACCGGGTCTTTTTCTCGGAGGCAAACCCGGAACTGCAGGCCTTTGAGGAACTGCAGAACACCTACACGAAGAATGACAACTTCTTCTTTGTCGTGGAATCGGCCTCGGGCGAGGCCTTTTCTCGCGAGACTTTGGCCGCTGTCGAAGAACTGACCGAGGCGGCATGGCAGATCCCTTACACAATTCGTGTGGATTCTGTCAGTAACTTCCAGCATACCTATGCGACCGAGGACGACCTGATCGTTGAAGACCTCGTGCGTTTTGCCGAGGAGAAGGACGCGGCGTTCCTCGAGGAACGCCGCGACATCGCACTGGCCGAACCGTTATTACGCAACCAGATTCTGACAGCAGGCGGTGACGTCACGGCGATCAACGTCGTCCTGCAGTACCCGGAGAAAGCGTTCACCGAAGTGCCCGAGGCGGTGAAGGTCGCACGCGATCTGCAGAGTGATATCGAGGCGAAGTACCCGCAGTTGACGATTCACCTGACGGGTGTATCGATGCTCAACAATGCGTTTGCCGAAACGGGCATGTCCGATGCGGGGACGCTGATGCCGTTGATGTTCCTGGTCATCTTCCTACTGACCTGGATCATTATTCGTTCGTTGACGGCGACCTTCTCAACCTTGCTCGTCATTGGACTCTCAACCATGGTGGCCATGGGCACGGCCGGGTTCTTTGGCGTGAAACTCACTCCCATCGCGATGTCGGCCCCGATCGTCATCCTGACACTCGCTGTTGCCGACTCGATTCACATCCTCATGTCACTACGCAGCCTGATGCGTGAGGGCCTGGGCAAGCACGACGCACTCATCGAGGCGGTACGGATCAACTTTCTGCCCGTCACAATTACGTCGTTGACGACAATCGTTGGCTTCCTGTCCCTGAATTTCTCCGACTCGCCTCCGTACTGGCATCTGGGCAACATCACGGCTGTCGGTATCTTCGCGGCCTGGATCTACTCGCTGACAATACTTCCGGCTGCGATCAGCTTTTTGCCGTATCGCGTCAAAGCGGCTTCTGGCAGCGAGTGGTCGGTACGGGCTATGGACAAACTGTCGGAGTTCGTCATTCGCCATTACCGCGGTTTGCTCGCAGGCGTTGGCCTGCCGACGCTGATACTCATTTCGTTCATCCCGACGCTGGACTTCAATGACCAGTGGGTGGAGTACTTCGATGAGCGCATCGACTTTCGGGTGGACTCCGAAGAGGCGTTAACTCACTTCGGTCTGTACCCAATTGAGTACTCGATTCCGGCGAACGGCCCCGGTGGCATATCGGAACCTGAGTACCTTGAGAACCTTGAGCGCCTCACGAATTACCTGCGCGAGCAAGAGCACGTAACACACGTGTACTCGTTCTCGGACATCATGAAGCGGCTCAATCGGAACATGCACGCCGACGATGACAGTTTTTACCGAATCCCGGGCGATCGCGACCTCTCGGCACAGTACCTGTTGCTGTATGAGCTCTCGCTACCGTACGGCCTCGATCTCAATGACCGCATCAACATCGACAGGTCGGCGACACGAGTAACGGCAACGATTGCACAGACGACTTCGGCCGAGACCAAGGCGCTATTTAAAAAGGTCGATGCCTTTATGACTGACAATCTGCCGTCTTACATGCATGCCAAGCCGACGAGCGCGGCCGTGATGTTTACCTACATCAGTGAGCGCAACATGCAAAACATGGTGATCGGCACAATCCTCGCCATCGCCGCCATCGCGCTCATCATGACGTTCTCATTGCGCAGTGTACGTCTTGGCATGCTGAGCCTGGTTCCCAATGGCTTGCCGATCCTGACAACCTTTGGCGCGTGGGCCCTGCTTGTGGGCGAGGTGGGATTCTCGGTCGCAACCGTTGCCTCGATCTCGCTGGGCATCATCGTTGATGACACGGTGCACTTCCTGTCGAAGTACGTGCGAGCGAGAGATGAAAACAACCTCAGTGTCGAGGACTCGATTCGCTATGCATTCCGCAACGTAGGCGTCGCCATCGTCGTCAACACGATCATCCTGACGGCCGGCTTCCTCGTCATGACGACATCCGCGTTCAAGATGAATGTCGATCTTGGCCTTATGACGATCCTGTCGATCGTTGGCGCGCTGATTCTCGACTTCCTGTTCCTGCCGGCGCTGTTGCTGTTTGGCCGCGACAAGGAGCAAACCGAAATCGCGGACGACACCGAGCTGTTGCCGTCGACCGCTTAACCAGATCGTCTTAGGAGATAGACAAATGAACTTAAAGAAAGAAACATTCGCACTGCTGGCTGGTGTGCTCCTGATGTCCGTCGCTCATGCCCCCCAGGCGAGCGACGATACCCAGGGCTTTGATATCGCGGCCCGCTCGGATCGCACCGACGTCGGCTTCGGCGATAGTGTTGTGGAACTGCAAATGGTGCTGCGAAATGCAGCCGGGCAGGAGTCCACTCGCGCGCTGCGTATCGTAACGCTGGAAAAGCCTGATGAGACCGTGGGCGATAAGAGCCTGGTTGTATTCGATACACCGCGGGACATCGAGGGCACGGCACTGCTGTCCCACGCCAAGATCCTCGATCCCGATGACCAGTGGCTGTACCTGCCAGCATTGAAGCGCGTCAAGCGCATCTCATCGTCGAACAAGTCCGGCCCGTTCGTAGGCAGCGAATTCGCGTTTGAGGATTTTACGGCCATCGAGCTCAACAAGTTTGACTACACCTACATTGGAGAAGTCCCGTGTGGCGACCTGACCTGCGATGTTCTCGAGCGCACGCCGCGCTACGAGAATTCGGGCTACACGAAGCAGGTGTCGTGGGTTGACCAGACAGACTTCCAGATCCGCAAGGTTGAGTTCTACGATCGCCGTGGTGACCTGCTGAAGGTGCTCGACATGGGCGATTACCGTAACTACGAAGGAATCTGGCGCGCCCACAAGCTCTCAATGAGCAATGTCCAGACCAACAAACAGACTGACCTTCTCTATAGCGAATACACGTTCGATACCGGCCTGGCCGAAAACGACTTCGTCAAGGGTCGGCTGAGCCGCCTGAGGTAATTGTCATGCGTACGCTATTGCTGGTCATCCTCCTCGCCGCGCTCTCCCCCGCGCGCGGTGAGGAGGTGGACATCTCCGGAAGCCTGGATCTGCAGGTCCGGGCGTTCTGGCAGGATCCTGCGTGGGTTGGCCAGGACGGCCGGTCCCTGCAGGGCGCGATGGTCTCCACGACGGAGTTTCGCTGGCGTAATAAAGACGGCAACCAGCGCACCTCGTTCATTCCGTACCTCAGGTGGGACGCGACCGACGAGGAGCGCAACCTCGTGGACCTCAAGGAAGCCTACTGGGCAATTGAAGGTGACGACTACGAAGTGCTCGTGGGCAACAACACCGTGTTCTGGGGCGTGACCGAGTCGGTGCACCTCGTCGACACTATTAATCAGACCGACTTCGCCGGCGACATCGATGGCGAGGACAAGCTGGGCCAGCCGATGATCAGCCTCGCGCTACAGCGTGACTGGGGCGAGATCAGTGCCTTCGTCATGCCGTATTTTCGCGAGCGCACCTTTGCCAGCGTTGACGGACGTTTTCGTCCGCCGCTTCCGGTCGATACTGACAAACCGTTGTACGAGTCGTCGAGTGCGGAAAATCGCGTCGATCTCGCTCTGCGCTACAGCCACTACTTCGGTGATGTCGACATCGGCCTGCATGCGTTTTCAGGAACGAGTCGCGAGCCGCGATTTGTACCGGCTGCGGACGGACAAATGCTGCTGCCAGTCTATGATCAGATAGATCAGGTCGGCATCGACCTGCAGTACACGAAGGATGCCTGGCTCTGGAAGCTCGAAGCCATTGCGCGAGATGGGGTTTCGCATTCCTTTGCGGCGGCCGTGGGTGGATTCGAGTACACGCTGTATCAGGTGAGCGAAACATCAGCCGATGTTGGAGTGCTGCTCGAAGTTCAGTACGACGGTCGTAATGAATTCGAGCCTGTAAGCATCAACGACAACGACGTGTTTGTCGGAGCGCGACTCGCGGTTAATGACATTCAGGACACCACCGTGCTGGCCGGCGTCGCCTACGACGTCGATACAGGTGAGACCTTCGTCAACATCGAAGCGGAACGGCGTTTCGGCGATGACTGGTTTGCCGAATTGCGAGTACGGGCGTTTTCAGGTGCAGGGCAGGGCGACGCGACTTACTGGCTGCGGGCTGACGATTACGTGCAGCTCAACATCGCCAGGTATTTCTGATGAGTTGTTAGCAGGCCATGTTTAGCGGCGCGGTCCGCGATCCTAGTGGATCGCGCCCTCTAAGATCTCCTGGACTTCCTCCCCGAGCCCGCGGGACGGTATTACCACGACCTTCTTGCCGGCCAGTTCCGCCGAATAGCGCGGCGCGTCACTGGCGTGCTCGTAGGCAGTACCCAGGGCACGGATCAGTTTCTGCGCCTCTGCCTGCGATAAATGGCTATCGTCCACGAGTTCCTTGAGTCCACTGAGCTTGCCGTCGTGTATCCATGCGATACCAAAACGTTTCGGGGGGCGACCGAGATACACGTACGCCTCATGGTCGGCTGGGACGACTTCGAGATGGTCATTCACTTTTGCGGCGAGCTCCTCCAGCTCCGCCTTCACCTCGTCGATTTTCGCCATAGCCTCGTTATCGACGGGGAGGGGAGGATAGTCTTGCGTACCGCCGAACAATTTGTCGAACATTCCCATAGTTACCTCCTGGATTCGGAATAAACACCGGGTCTGGAGCATCGGGTCTGCGCACAAGCGCAGGACGCTCCTACCTATAAATATAGAAGATGTTCCCCGTGTTGCAAGTCGGGGTCAGGTTCTGAAAGGAGGTTCTATCGCACGATCTCGCCGTCGCGGTAGCGAATTCGACCATCGACGATGGTCATGACAACTTCGGTGTCGAGCAATGCGTCGTCTGGAACGCTTAACAGGTTTTGTGACAGCACGGTGATATCGGCCAGTTTGCCGGGCGTTATCGAGCCCTTGATGTTCTCTTCAAACGCTGCAATCGCGTTCCCCATCGTGTAGGAATACAGTGCGCGATCGCGAGAATACACTTCCTGTGGCTGGAACAACGTGCCGTCGGGCAGCTGGCGCGTCACCGAGCAATGAAAGCTGCCGATCGGGCTGATCTCATCGACGGGTGGGTCTGTCCCGTTGGTCGGCACCAGGCCGGCTTCGGCGAGCGTGTTAAAGATGTAACCCCGCTCGCGGGTGCGCTCCTCACCGAGACGCTCCTTCACCCAGGGCCCGTCTGAACAGGCAAATATTCCCTGCACGGCCGGGATAACGCCAAGCTCCACGGTTCGCGAGACATCGTCCGGGTGAATCACCTGAGCGTGCTCTATGCGCCAGCGCAGGTCGGTCTTGTCAGGGTGCTTGGCAAACTCCGCCGTGTAGATATCGAGAAGCTCACGATACGCCCGATCGCCAATGCCCTGGATCGCCATCTGGTAGTCGTGTTTCATCGCGAGTTCTGCCGATGCTTCGATCTCCGCGACCGGGACGACATTCAGCCCATGGCTCTGCGGCATATCGGAGTATGGCTCCAACAGCCAGCCACCGTGTGTACCAAGCGCACCGTCCAGGACTTTTTCACCGATGCTGCGCACCGTTAGGAAATTGTTGCCGTAGCCGATCATGCGATAGTCATCGAGGCGGCCGGCCATGTCCGCGGCCTGTTCCTCGAATGCCATGTAGAGGCGCACCGGCAGGTTGCCTTCTTCGGCCATCGTCTTCAGCAGATCGACTTCGGCAAACGTCGTCCCGAGATCCTGGAATGAGGTTATGCCGTGACGCAGTGACTCTTCACCGGCAAGCGTCACCATCCGGCGCAGCTCCTCCTCCGCAACGCCCGCCGGGCGGCGTCCCTGGTGGCCGGAATAGGCGATGCGAAAGATGTCCTGCGCGGCTTCGCGCATCATGCCCGTGGCCCGGCCATTCGCGTCGCGCACGATTTCGCCACCATCGGGCGGCTCGGTGTTGCCGTCGAGCTCCACGAGCGTCATGGCACGCTGGTTAACAAATACCCCGTGACCGCTCGTATGAATAAGCATCACGGGATGATCGGGCGTCACTTCGCTCAGTGAATCGTGAACGGGCAATCCCTCGACGAGCACGCTCTCTTTGGTCTCCCATTTATCCTGGTGCCACCCACGACCGACGATCCATTCACCGGCCGGCGTGTCGGCGACGGCCTCTGCAATCATCGACACGATCTCGGCAAAACTCCGTGCGTAACGGAAGTCGAGGATTAGCAGCGATCCGCCAAAGCTCGTGTAGTGCCCGTGGCCTTCGATGAAGCCGGGGACCACCATCTGGCCCTGCAGGTCGATGACTTCAGTGTGCTCGCCGCGATGCTTGAGCATCTCTTCGGATGTACCCACATCGAGAATGAGATCATCTTTGATCGCGACGGCTTCCGCGTGCGGGCGTGCCGTATCCACCGTGACGACGTCGGCATTGATGAGCAGCAGACTGGCGACGGGGTGCACCTCTTGCGGTTCGTTAGCATCGCAGGCGACAAGCAGCGAGGCGACAAACGGCAAGAGTACTCGAATCATTTTCATTGTTATGATTCTACACGCGCCAGAACACAGGCGTCGAACCGATTCAGATCGACAAATTCAGAACGTGAATGTAAGTGGTCAGGGCTATGAACGAAAAAATCACAGATACACTATGGGAAAAAACCGGGCAAAGTCGACCCGAGTTTGCTGTCGATCCCGGACCCGGCCAGGAATCGGTGTGGGATTACCCGCGACCGCCCATCGGGCGACGCGACAATCGCCTGATCGAGGTTCGTGATGGTGACAACGTCATCGGCAGGACGAATGTCAGTTACAAGATAATGGAAACAGCGAGTCCGCCGACATTCTACATCCCGCCGGACGATATAAACTGGGACCTGCTGGTTGCAACGCGTGGCGGATCGGTTTGCGAGTGGAAAGGGGCCGCTGCCTATTGGGCGCTTGCGAAAAATCCGACCGCAGCGCTTGCATGGAGCTACCCGCGGCCACGGCCGCGATTCGATGCTATCAAAGATGCTCTCGCGTTCTACCCGGGTCGCATAGCCTGTTATGTTGATGGCGAGCGCGTCGAGCCACAGGCCGGCCGGTTCTACGGCGGCTGGATCACGTCAGACGTTGTAGGCCCTTTCAAAGGTGAACCCGGTACCGGGCACTGGTAGCGGACACCAGTAAAGGCCGGTTAATCGCAGGAGCTGACGGCAACTACGGAATTGGAACGGGAACGTAATCCTCAACACGATCTTTCCAACCGAATTGTGACTGACGCCCGATAAGAATTCGTAATTTTCTCAGCGGACGCAGTTATGTGCGATGATCTCCGCACGTTCTGGCCCAGGGTACCTATGTCGCTAATAAAAGAGCTTAAACGTCGTAACGTTATCCGCGTAGGCATTCTCTATCTAGTGGCTGCGTGGCTGCTGTTACAGCTAACTGACGTGTTGTCGTCATTGCTGTCGGTACCTGAGTCGGCGGGCTCTATCGTCGTTCTGTTATTGATACTCGGCTTCTTTCCCGTCGTGATTTTCGCCTGGGTCTATGAGATGACTCCGGACGGTCTGAAGCGAGAGGTCGACATCGATCGCTCGCAATCGGTCACGCCTGAAACCGGCAAGAAGATCAACACGGTGATAGTCGTCTTGTTGGTTCTTGCCATCGGCGGAATGATTGCAGACCGGCTGATTCCGGAAACGTCGGTCGACAGCGAGACTGTGGACGCGGCAGTCGTTGAGGCCCCTGAGGTTTCGCCGCCTGCCGATGCATTGCCGGCCGACCGATCTATTGCCGTCCTGCCGTTCGCAGATTTGAGCCAGAATCGCGACCAGCAGTATTTTACCGACGGTCTCTCGGAGGAACTCCTGAACCTGCTGGTTCGGGTTGATGACCTTCGTGTTGCCTCTCGCACCTCTTCGTTCTCGTATCGAGACTCAACACTGGATATCCCCGAAATTTCAAAGGCCCTGAACGTCGGTCACATCCTTGAAGGCAGTGTGCGCAAAGACGGTGATCGTATACGCATCACGGTGCAGCTCATCGAGGCCGGAACGGACACGCATCTGTGGTCAGAGAATTTCGATCGTGAGCTGACCGATATTTTTGCCATCCAGGACGAGATCGCCAATGCGATCGTTAATGCACTGACCGGCGAGTTGGGCATGGCTGGCGAGAAGGCCGTTACGGTTGAGGTGGCCACTGAAAACCTCGACGCCTACGAGCTGTATCTTAAAGCGCGGGAACTGTTCATCGCCCGTGAGCAGCTGCCAGAGAGTATTCGCCTGTTTCGCAGAGCCGTTGAACTGGACCCGGAGTTCGCTCGCGCCTGGGCAGGTCTCGCCGCGGCTGAGGGCGTTGCGGAGGAGTGGATCTTCGACGATGGCATTGATCACGCACCGCTCGCGATCGCGGCCGCAGAGAAAGCGCTGTCTCTGAACCCCGATTTATCGATGCCCCTGGCGGTGCTGGGGTTAGTGATGGCTGATTCGGATGGTGACTTTTTGCGCGGCCTTGACTACTATACCGCCGCAATTGAGAAGGACCCGAAAAATACCTCAGCGTGGTTGTGGCAAGGTCTGGGTCAGTTGGTGGGCGGATTTATCGACGAGGCGATCGTGTCACTGCAGCAGTGCCTGGCCATTGATTCCGGTTATCAGAATTGTCGCCAGCATCTGGCGCGCGCCCATATGATCAAGGGCGATGTCGAGACGGCACTGAAGCTCAACAACGAGACAATCGAGCACCTGCTTAATTCGACCAACGATGCTTTTGTTTCCGCTTACGTTCGCAACGGGCAGCGCTACCTGGCTTTGTATATTGCAGATGGAAGGCTGGGTTCTGCGAGCGCTCCGGTGATCGAGTGGATTCGTGCGATTGAGAACCCGGACGCTGATAACAGCGCCGGCCTTGCGCGTCTTAAAGCTTGGGAGCGTCAGACGAGCAGCGGAGAAAAGTTGTCACACGCTTCGCACTTGTTCTTGTCATTTCGAGCCTACGATGAGTTGCTTGAGGACCCCAGGATGGCTTCGTATGCGCTATGGCACCCGGACGGCGATGAGTTTCGTACAACGCCTCAGTTCAAGGCACTCGTCCGTCAGTTGGGGGTTTATGAATACTGGAAGTCGCTTGGATTTCCACCGCAGTGCAAGCCCATCGGCGATGACGACTTTGAGTGTGGCCGGCCGTAGACTGATTCAGGTGAGCGCAGTGCGCCCGCAGGGTGAAGACAGGCTCTACTGGGCATACCCGGCCAATTCCACATAGCCTCGGCCCGAGATGGCCGCTCCGTCGTGCGTGCCATCGACGTCGACGGCGCCTTCCCAGTAGCGCACGGTCGTGAAGAGCTCTTGGTCGGGTATCACTGGTTCTACGGTCAGGTCGAGTCCAAACCGTGGCACGGCAAGACGCCATTTTGACGGGTAGGCGCCGCCCCCCGGGCTCCGCCAGGTATCGAGCACGGTTATCTCTACATCATCTGCATCGAGGTGCGAGCTGTTAGGGTTCGTGGCCAGAAACGTGCCTGCGCTCGCGGCGTGCTGCGTGCCGTCTTTCTTGCGCAAGCTGTAGAACATCAGGTCGCTACCGTCGGAAAGCTGCAGTGCAAACCAGTCCCAGCCGACCTGCTCGGCGGCGAGTGCGCTCGTGCTCCATTCGCGGTCAAGCCAGGACAAGCCAGACACGGTGTACTCGCGTTCGCCAATGCGGATGGTCCCCCGGGTGCCAAGCCGCGTGATCGAATAATAGTACGAGGCATTGCCGGGCTCGGCTGACTTCTTTGAGAGACCGTCAATGCCGTTCAGGATGGGCGGCTGAAGCGCACGCAATTCGACGTCGATGCCAAAGTCGCCGTCGCTGGCGGTCAATTGCCAGGCATCAGAGTCGGGGCGCTTGGCGATCGACCAATCGTCGATCCAGACGCGAAACGGCGCGGCCTGGGCCCCCGCCAGCCCCAGAGCACCGCGGGAGTAGCGCTGTGCGACGTAGAATCGCTCGTCCTCGACATGCGTGATCGCGAGGTGCGAGATATAGACGTTTTCAGTACGCCACCGTGACGTCGACTCGGCCACAGACGGCGCGAGCGCAAAGCGAAATATCGTCAGCTCAAAGCCGAAGCGTTTGCCGTCTTCATCGTCGAGGTTACCCGTCACGTACCACCATTCATTGCGAAACTCGGGGTGCGGACCGTGATCGGCGGGGAACACGAACTCGCGCGGCTCGAGCGCTCTCGCAAAACCGGCGTCGGCTGCAGCGCCAAGAAGGTCGGCAAGCTGCGATGGCGCCTCACCCTCGTCGGCAAGGCTTATTGTTGTGCCTACAAACGCAGCGAGGCCGATCAGCAGGTGTCTCAATTCATTCCTCCCGCATCGCAATCGCGGGCTGGCTCTGGCCGGCACGATACGCAGGGTAAAGGCCGGCAAGCAGCGCAGCGCCAACTGCGAATGCAACGGACATCGCGAGGATACTGGGCGCGATGCTCATGTCGATTTGCCAGCCGAAAGCACGGCGGTTGATGACCTTGATCAGTACAAAAGCCATGACAACGCCAAGGGGCAACGAGGCGAGTCCGCTCAGGAGGCCGATAATGCCGGTTTGCGCCGTGATCATGACGCCGACCTGCGTGGGCGTCATCCCAAGCGCACGCAGCGTGGCGAACTCGCGGGCGCGTTCGAGCTGCAAAGCGAGCATCGCCGAAAGTATGCCGATGAAAGCCACCCCGAGCGTGAGCCAGTAGAGTACGTCAGTGATTACGAACGTGCGGTCGAAGATCCGCATCGATTCCCGCTGCAGGTTGGCATTCGAACCGACGTACAGACGCTGCTGGCCAGCACTCAGGTTTTCAACCTGAGCCACGATGTCATCGGCTTCGATACCGTTAGCGAGATAGAGACCGAGCGAATCGATCGTGTCATCAAGATAATGCCGGGCATATGTCTTACGGCTCATCATGACACCGCTCGCATTGATGTCGTAGCTCTGGAACGTCGCTGCGACTGCAAACTCTCGAGGGCCGTGATCGGTAGGTAGCGTAAGCGAGTCGCCCGCGCCGATGCTTTTCTGATAGGCAAAGGGCTCGGAGATAAATACGGCATCACGCGCTTGCCACGCGGGCCAGGCCTCGGCCGGATCGGCATCCAGCAGTTCGGCGCCGCCGAAATCCTCGGGCGGAATGTCAAAGACTCGTAGCTGAGTACGCCCGCTCGCATCCTCGACCCAGGCTCGCTTGCGTGTGCTGATGTCTTCCACACCTTCGAGATTGCGAATGGCGTCGATCAAGTCCGGGTCCATGGCGCCGCGCAACGCGCCGGTGTAAACGTCGGCTTGCAGCGTCTTGTCCAGCCATGCGCTTACCGAGCCACGGAAGCTATCGACCATAACGCTTACGCCTATCGTCGCTGCGACAGCCACCGCCAGTGCGACAATTGCGACGCCGGTGCGTGACAGTCCTGAGGCAATTCCCGCCACAGCCATGCGTGCGATGGTGCCGCCGAGTTTTTGAGCAAGGGGTGCGGTGAGAGTCGAGGAAAAACTCACGCAAAGAGGCACGCAAAGCGCAAACCCGAGGATAAGCAGGAAGACCGCCGCCAGCCCGGCAACAAGGTTCGCACCCGATACGACGATTAAGAGCACGGCGGCCGCCATGATCACGACGCCGATTCCTGTCACGGTCGGCAAGGCGCGGCGCGCCCGGTGCTCAAGAGACGAACGCGTGAGTGCCAGCCTTGGCTGGTAAGACGTGGCCTCGATGGCCGGGACTGCCGCCGCCACGAGCGCCACGCCGATCCCGGCAACGATGCCTTTCACAACCGAAAACGGCTCGACGCTGATGCTGGTTACGCTGACGCGGAAATACAGGTCATTGATCGTGCGCGACACCAGCTCCAAAAGATGCTCGCCCAGCGCTATGCCGAGGCCAACGCCGAGCAAGGCCGCAAGAGCGCCCAGAACGCCGGCCTCGATGAGGATCATCGCTAACAGCTGCCGACGCGTCAGTCCGAGCGCGCGTAGAACGCCGATCAGGTTGCGCCGCTGCAATACCGAGAAATTGACACTGTTGAAGATCAGGAATAATCCGACCAGGAGCGCGAGCAGGCTCATGGCGGTCAGGTTGGTCATGAACGCCTTGCTCATTTCGACGGTCGATCGCGTGCGCCCGGCCGCGGACAGCAGTTTCGTGCCGTCGGGTAACGCGGCACGAAGCTGATCGAGCGCCGCCTCGTTGCCGTCATCGACACGCACGTCGATACGGCTCAGCCACCCGGCCTGACCCAGCCACTCCTGTGCTGTCGCGATGTCAGTGACAAGCAGGAAATCGGGATTGTTGCTAGCGTCGCTTGCAAGGGTCGCCAGCAACTCGGCCTGACGTGAGCGCCCGTCCGCGACAACGTCGAACGTGTCGCCCACCGCCAGCCCCAACTGCTCGGCCGTCCTGGCAGAAGTCGTGACAACGCCGGGCGTAATGAGGAAGCTCGAGAAGAGAGTTTCATCGCTGGGTGCTGCCGGGTCGGCTGACTGCGCCTGGCTCGTAAAACTGCGGATGTCCTGTTCGGCGAAAAGATCGACGCCCAGCAAGGTGAGCGATGTGCCGTCCACCGAAATCATACCCTCAACCACCGGCGCGATCGCACGGACGCCATACTCGACCCGCAGCCGTGCGTACGTGTTCTCGCTCACACCACTCGGTCCACCAATAACCTGG
This sequence comes from Chromatiales bacterium, assembly GCA_024679535.1. Classification (GTDB taxonomy): domain Bacteria; phylum Pseudomonadota; class Gammaproteobacteria; order Steroidobacterales; family Woeseiaceae; genus UBA1847. The sequence goes on along the minus strand of JAIBDF010000045.1, from coordinate 6,639 downwards.
TGCGTGGCCTCGCCCGTGATGGTGTCCATCGACAACAGGAAGGCCTTGCGAGCGCTTGCGTTCGCAAGGTCAACGGCCACGATGACAGCGACGCCAACGGCGATGCCAATAACGGACAATGCCAGCTGCCAGGGATGTCGCAGCAGGTATGAGAAGCTTGCTCGGTAGGTGGCCGGGATCATTGGGGCCGGCTTGTCGTTTCCCTGAGCCGACCGTTGTGCAGTTCGAGGACGCGGTCGCAGCGCAAGGCGATGTGCTGGCTGTGAGTCGCGATTAGCATTGTGTGCGAGCTATCGCGCACAAGTTTGTCGAGAAGTCCAAGCACGGCCTCGGCGGTTGCGTCATCGAGGTTGCCCGTGGGTTCATCGGCCAGCAATACGGCAGGTTCATGGGCGAGTGCACGCGCGATCGCGACGCGCTGCTGCTCGCCACCCGAGAGAACGTCGGGGTAGCTTTCCATACGGTCGGCAAGACCGACGGCGTCAAGCAATTCGTCGATACGTGTCGAACCCTGGAAGGCAGGCACATTATTGAGCTCCAGAACCAACCGTACATTGTCGGCAACATTGAGCGTCGGCACGAGATTGAAGGACTGATAGACGAAGCCGATGTGCTTGCGGCGAAACAGCGTACGCTCACGTTCGGAGAGCCCGGTAAGCTCCATTTTGGCGACGGTTACCGAGCCGGCGTCGGGGGCGTCGATGCCACCGATGAGGTTTAGGAGCGTTGACTTGCCGGAGCCACTCCGTCCTCGGAGCGCAACCGTCTCGCCACGGCGGACATCGAGATCGATGCCGTCGAGCACGACTTGTTCGCGCTCCCCCTCGCGGAAACGCCGACAGAGGCCGCGGAGCTCGATTTCGTTGGAGGTCTCAGACATTGCTAGCCTCCGTAAGCCAGCAAGCCATGACTCATTCGGGGAAGCAGCATGCGCCATTGCCGGCAACTGATCGAGGCCTGACCACCCATCGTCAGAGCCGTGTGCATTGAGCGGCTAAGGGCGCTGGCGCAGTTGCTGGATTCGAAATGTTTTAGCTGCATCAAGCCTACCAATATACGGAATTTCAGGATGGTTACACGTACGGGAAACAACTTGTTACACGCAGCCGAGCCGATCCAAATGAGGCTTGGAAAACCGCCGCCAATACAACCTGTTGCTTCTGTTCTCAGCGTGCCGCGAGTTGCACTAGTTGCAGCTGAATTGTCCGTTACGGCCGTCCGTGCCGGGGTCAGGTTGACACAGATCTGGCCAGCCGAGGTATTGCCACGCCTCTACAAAACCATGCCTCTCAAGAAGTGCCGGGAAGTCCGGATGCTGTCGGAACGCGACCGATCTTTCCATCGGGAACCACATAAAGTCCGAAGAGAAACCGGCGAAAAAACTTGGGCGTTGCTCCAATATCTCAAAGGCACGATCATAATTTCCGATCTTTATGTGTTCGTATACCTGCCAGTAATTAAGATCATCGTCTGTAACGAAAAAGAATTCGTCTAGTTCGAGCGCCGCCAGACGATCGCTTTCGAGGCCGCTATAGCTGCCGCGTGCAAAAATCTCTGCGTCGGACCTGCTCCACCGGCCGTCAGCACCATACTTTCGAATATATTCATCGTTCAGACCCACAAAAAAGTCGATAGCTCCGGCGACGTCTCCTCTCATATACCGTATGTCGCCCAGTAATATGACAGTCTCATTTTGAAGCAGGCTTGTCTTGTTGAACAGGCGTTCCGCCTCATCCAGGTTGCGTAGACTGAAATGAACTGCAGCGTTGTTGAAGGAATCGGTTCTTGACATCGGGTCAAGCGCAGACGCCCTCTCAAACAGCTCCAGCGACTTATCAAAGAGGCCCAGCGCCTGACTGACCGTACCTAGCCAGCGCAGCACCAGTACATTATTAGGCTCCATCTCGTGCGCTTTTTCTAACGCAATCTGTGCCTTGAGAATGCTGCTTCCATCTTTCTTCTCAAGTAATCCGATTACCGCGTGCGGTAGCGCAAGGGTTGGATCAAGGTCAATGGCGGTTTGTGCGCTCTTCAACGCTCGCCCCGTCGCCGCGGTATGATCCGCACCGGTATAGTAGGGTGATACGGCCTCTGCCTCGGCCAGGACCGCCCACGCCTCGGCAAAGTTCGGGTCCAGCGAGACCGCCTTCCGAAGCAGTGCCATGCCGGTCGGAAGGTTGTCGTTGAGTCTCTTTGCAACATAGTTGCGACCGCGCAAGAACAGATCATACGCTTCCATATCGGCGGTCATCGCATTGGCCAACCTGCTTTGATCTTCCGGCTTCAACAACTTCAGTAGTTCTAATGTGACGTGCCTGGATATGTCGTCCTGAACGTCGAATATGTTTTCAAGGGATCGATCATACGTCTCGGACCACAGGTGATATCCGTCATTGGCCTTGATAAGTTGGGCGGTAATCCTGACTTGATTCGCCTGTTTCCGAACTGAGCCCTCAAGAACATGGGCCACATTAAGGATTCTGCCAATCTCCTGGATATTGGTGTCTTTTCCCTTGAATGAAAATGAGGATGTTCGCCCGGAAACGTGCAGCCCCTCTGCTTTTACCAGGGCATTCAAAATTTCTTCCGAAATACCGTCGGCAAAGTATTCCTGATCCTTGTCGGCACTCATGTTAACGAAAGGCAATACAGCGATGGATTTGTCGGGAACGGCGCTTGAGGTTACGTCCTTGGCCATATCTGTCCGAGGCTCCACAGGTGAACGCTGGCTCTCAGGCACCGTGTGGTCCCAAAAGAAACGATCAACGACGAACAGACCTGCAACCAGCAGCACGAGACCAATCGTGATGACGTTCAGGCGCTTTGCCGTTTCATAGGTGATGGATTCATCGCGCACGACATCGCGTTCACGCTTGATGCCATCGGGGGTTACTTCATAAGCCCACGCAATGATCAGCGCGGCGACGAAGCCTATTGCCAGCAGCAATAGCAGGCTCTGCATGAGCCATGACGGGGCGCCGATGTTTTCGAGCACCAAGTCGGCCACCTGGGCTACAACCCAGGCGGCAAGCACGTAGGCGACCCCAACACGGAATACGTTTCGGCGTTGAAGCTCGGAGAAAAAACTACTCATGCTTTATGACCTTCGTCCAAGTATTCGTTTGACGATATCGACATCGTCGGCTTTTCTGACCGCTAATTACAAGCAAAGTCGTCGTCGCCCACAGCACGGCACTGGGGCGGAAAACCCTGCTCACGCCAAAAGACGGGCAACCCCATCTCGATAATTGCACGTCGTTTCTGCGCCTTCGAAATACCCTCGAAATGGCCGTACCAGCCCACCGGAAATCCGCCGTTTTTCAATGCCCCGTCGAAATCCCGGAATGCAAACGCCAGCATTGCAGTCCGGGCACCGTGGGTCAGGTTGAATCCTGCAGTCTCCAGTCGTTGCATAAAGGGCTGACGTCTTGCTGCATGATCAAATGCAGGGTCGGTCCAGGCGCCGTACAGCTCTTTGATCATCCAGCGTTGTCCGGGGTAGCTCTCGGCTACCGCTAAATTCAGGGACGTCAGAAGGCTCTCATGATCTTGATTTGTTACTAACCGCTGAATGAAAGGAATAAGTTGGGTTTGTGTGGTCGCGCCCTTTAACAAGAGCGAATGGTGAAGCGCATCGGCCTCTTTTTCATTGCCGGATACGATCAGCAGCGAATACAGGTTATAGCCGCAATTGACATACGATGGATCAAGTCGGAGACACGCTTTGAAGTCTTGAAGAGCACGCTCAACGAAACCAGCACGCACCCAAAAAAGCCCGCGCCAGTTATACAGGTTCGGATCATCCGGGTTGAGTTGCTGCGCAATAGAAAAATGCTCGAGTGACCCAGAAAAATCAGAATTCGGCGGTGTCCCCTCCAGGCTCCCCAGCACGGCGTGAGGTGACGAGAGCTTTGGGTTAAGCGCAATGGCGCGCTCGGCCGCTACGCGGGTCAAGCGGTCATAATCGCGCAGCTCCAGTCCCCAACCGTTGGCCACGACATAAACACCGGCAAGTCCGGCCCAGCCGCGAGCAAACGTCGGCTCCTCTGTCGTAATTCGCTCGAACAAATTCATTGCTCGTGTCAGATTGTCGCGTCCACGTTCGAGGAAAAGACTGTTGGCTTCGTAGTATAGATCGAGCGTTGCCAGGTTTTCCGTATCCGCAATGACGGCAACCGGGGCGCCGATGTCCGCAATCTCGATGCGCTGGGAAAGCGCCGTAACAATTAGTTGAGCAATATCACCTTGGATCGCGAATACATTTTCAGCCGTCAGCGTTCGGTCGAAAGTCTCGGATAAGAGGTGCTCATCGGTTTTGGCGTCGATCAGCTGTGCAGTCACCCGGATAGAGTCTCCGGCGCGGCGTACGCTGCCTTCCAGGATGTATCGGACACCAAGTTCGCGCGCGATCTCAGGGATGCGCTGTTGCGAGTTTTTGTAAGCAAAAGCGGATGTTCGCGACGCCACGCGCAGGTCCTTGATCCTGACCAGGACATTCAGAATTTCTTCGGAAACGCCATCCGAGAAATAACCCTGATCGCCTTCCGGCGACAAATCCGCAAAAGGCAAAACTGCGATTGACCCGTCACTGACCGGCTTATCCAGTTCAGGTTCGACGGGCAGAGTCAGTGCTTCTGCTTCTGTTTCTGCGGCAGGCTGCTCACTAACAGGTGCACTCACGGGCGGGTTCATTTGTTGCCAGCCGATCAGAGCCGCAATACCCGCCACCGCGATGACAGTCACCACATTCAGTTTCTTCGCGGTGTGCGAAGTATCTGAAGTGGACGGATCAACCTCGCTGTCTTTTTTCAGTCCGTCCGGCGTTAACTCATAGGCCCAGGAGAACAGCAGGGTTGGAATAAATCCAACGACGATCACCGTGATGATCATTTTCATCACCCACACGGGCGCTTCGAAGGACTCGGCGGCAAGGTCCAGCACCTGGACCAGCAACCAGCCAATAATCAGGTAGGCTGCTGCCACGCGAATGACGTTGCGTCGTTTAAGCTCCGTGAATAGTGACATTATCTGTTGCTGTTCCTTGCTAAAGAGGGCGCCGAATAGCGAGAAATATCCGTTTCAAAATTCCGGCCACTTCAATCATCGCCGTCGCGATCTTTTTCCTTCTTCTTTTCCGCAGCTTCTTTTTCGGCCTTGGTCGCATCAAGGTGCTGTTGTTGATCACCGTAGTGATCGTCGAGTGCGTGCTCGGAGGCAAGCGGACTCAGGTAGTGTTCCGCCGTCTTACCTTCCTTATTCATAGCAAGGCCGGTCAGGCAGGCCTTGACGATGAAGGCGCTGTTGAGCGCCGTCTTATAGGTGGGGTCCAGTGCCGGGTGAAACTCGACAAGATCGAAGCTGACGACATTGGACTCGGCGCACAGGCGGCGCACGATCGTAATCGATTCCCGCATGTCAAGACCGCCCGGCACCGGCGTACCGGTCGCAGGCATGAATGCCGGGTCCAGCACATCAATATCGAACGAGATATGAATCTTCCGGCCTTCCTCGCTGGCCTCGGCCACGACGCGGTCCAGCACGGCGTCCCAACCGCGCTTCTCGACTTCGGCCATCGTGTGATAACGCATGCCTTGTTCACGCATCCACTTGAAACCCGACTCGTCGGGCCCCGCCGAGCGCAGGCCGACCTGAATGTAGTCGGCAGCACGCACATGCCCCTCATTGATCAGCCGATAGACGGGTACGCCGTGATCGATCAGATGCGGCCCACCCCACCAGGCATCGTAGTGCGAGTCAAAATGAATCACTGACACCTTCTCTTTGCCGTAGACATCGGCCAGCGCCGCAACGTTCGGATACTCGAGCGAGTGATCACCACCAATGATGACGGGTATGGCACCGGTTTGTGCAATCTCACGCACCTTTTCACGCACATGGCGCATCGAGCGTTCTGTGCTGTTGTTGTCGATGGCGACGTCGCCGTAGTCGACAATATTCAGCACGTCGCGAGGATTGACCTGCACATACTGGTCAAGAGAGCCCATCCTCCGGCCAAATAGCCGCAGGTCCGTCGTCGCCTGGGAGCCGGAGTCCCGCCATCCCGAGCCCATGTTCAGCGGCGCGCCCAGGATCGCAACGTCGACCTCACCCGCGATGAGGTCTTCTTTCGTTAGCGCCAGCGGGTGACCGCCAAACGTCGGTGGTCCGCCCCTGCCGTTGTAGCGGCCGAGCGCAATGGGTCCATCTTCGCGCTCGGGGTCCATCGACCTCGGTCGCTCTGTGCGCCAGGCATTGAACTCCGTGGACTCGGTGTTGAACGGAATGTTAGGCCGGTCAAGACCTTCATCGTAGCGGTGCTCCGATAGCACGTGCTGCATGGCATTGACCCACGCTTTGACTTCCTCGGGCGTACGCTTTTCAAGTGCCTCAACGGTGTCTTTGGCCGAACCGGCGAAGCGGCGTGCATCGCCGCTCTTCAGGAACTCGATCTCGCCGGCCGTTAGCAACCCGAGTTTCGGTGCGACACTGTCGGGCAGCTCGATCGCTTCTTTTTTCTCCTCGCGCGGATCAACCGTGTCGAACGGGTAAGCGGCGTCGCCGACCACGTGCTCGGGCATCTCTGGCGCTTCGTCAGCCCAGGCGAGCGGCGCAGCCAGTGCGGTGGCCAGAAGGAGGGTG
>JAIBDF010000019.1 GCA_024679535.1 Chromatiales bacterium | reverse complement strand
CCGACCGGGCGTTTTCACCTGGATGCCGATCGTGAGGACGGCAAGACGCACATCGCTTTCGCCGCCGGCAGTGGCATCACGCCGATCCTGTCGATTGTTGCCTCGATCCTCACGTCGGAGCCCAACAGCCGCGTCGCGCTGTTCTACGGCAATCGCGAACAGAACACGACGATGTTTATCGAAGATCTGTTTGCGCTGAAGAATCGCTTTCCGGAGCGCCTGCAGGTGCATTTTGTGTTCAGCCAGGAAGAGCAGGAGTTCGAGATCTCGGGCGGACGCATTGACGGCAGCAAGGTTGCCGAGCTCTACAAACGATTCTGCAGCGGCATGAGCGTCGATGAAGCCTGGGTGTGTGGCCCGGACTCAATGATCGGCGACGTTACCGACGCTCTTGTCGAGCTGGGCATGCAGGCTGATGCGGTGCACGCTGAGCGTTTCGGTGCGCCTCGCAAAGGCGGCAAGAAGCCTGCCGAATCTGCGATGTCCGCAAGCGAAGAGGCTGTGAAGGTCACTGTCATTATGGATGGGCACAAGAAGTCCTTCGACATGCCGCGCACCGGCAGCAACATCGTCGACGCGGCCGCCGAGCAGGGCATTGAGTTGCCCTATTCCTGCAAGGGTGGGGTCTGTGCGACCTGCCGAACCCATGTTCGCAGCGGCGACGTGACCATGGCGGTGAACTATGGACTCGAGCCCTGGGAAGTGGAAAAGGGTTTCGTGCTGGCCTGTCAGAGCACCCCGGAAAGCGATGAGATCGTGCTGGACTATGACAAATTGTGACTCCGATTGGCGCGATTTCAAAACCCCGGACTCGGGGGCAGGAGTAAAATTGAGCAGATGACAGATATAGACTCAGCAGCCGAGCTGCCGGCACGGCAAAATTCATACGACTTCGACGACCTGATCGCCGGTGGTCATGGCAAATTGTTCGGCCCGACCAACGGCCGGTTGCCGAAACCCAACATGCTCATGCTGGACCGCATTACGCGCATTTCTGATGAAGGCGGTAAGTACGGAAAGGGTGAGATTATCGCCGAGCTCGATATCAATCCGGACCTCTGGTTCTTCGAGTGTCACTTCGAAGGCGATCCGGTCATGCCGGGTTGTCTCGGTCTTGATGCCATGTGGCAGCTCGTTGGTTTTCATCTCGTCTGGCAGGGCCTCGAGGGGCGCGGGCGTGCCCTGGGCGTCGGCAAGGTGAAGTTCACCGGGCAGGTATTGCCGACCGCTAAGAAGGTGACCTATCAGATCCACATCAAACGCGTAATCGCGCGCAAACTGAACATGGCAATAGCCGACGGGACCATGTCCGTCGACGGCCGCGAAATCTATACGGCTGAAGACCTGCGCGTGGGCCTGTTTACATCGACTGACAATTTCTAGGGGTAGGCATGCGACGTGCGGTTATAACGGGGCTGGGTGCAGTCTCGTGCATTGGTAATTCAAAAGACGAGATCGTCGACGCACTGCGCAACGGTCGCTCCGGCATTATTGCCAACGAGACATTCAGGGAAATGGGCCTTCGCAGCCAGATTTCCGGCACCTGCCATATCGATCTCAAAGAACATATCGATCGCAAGGTTTTGCGATTCATGGGTGCTGCCGCAGCGTACGCCTACATCTCCATGCAGCAGGCGATCACGGACGCGGGTCTGGAAGATAGCGAGGTATCCAACGTGCGCTCCGGACTTATCGCCGGGTCGGGCGGTGCTTCCAGTGCCAACATCGTAAAGGCTGCTGATGCGGCTCGTGCGCGCGGTGTGCGCAAGATCGGCCCGTATGCTGTTACCAAGACGATGAGCAGCACGGTATCTGCATGCCTGGCGACGCCATTTAAAATCAAAGGCGTCAATTACTCAATTACATCCGCCTGCGCGACCAGCGCGCATTGCATCGGCGCTGCTGCAGAGCAAATCGCTCTGGGCAAACAGGATGTCGTGTTCGCAGGTGGCGGCGAAGAGGAAGACTGGACGCTCACAGCCCTGTTCGATGCGATGGGCGCTCTTTCTACCCAATACAACGATGACCCGAGCAAGGCGTCGCGCCCCTACGATGCGGGTCGCGATGGTTTTGTCAGCTCGTCGGGCGGCGGCATGGTTGTGGTCGAGGAACTCGAGCACGCCAGGGCGCGCGGCGCGAAGATCTATGCCGAACTTGTTGGCTACGGTGCGAACTCCGATGGCCACGATATGGTTGCGCCGTCGGGCGAAGGTGCCGTTCGATGCATGGAACTGGCGCGGTCGACGGTTGAAGGCCCGATCGACTACATCAATACGCACGGCACGAGTACGCCGGTCGGTGATGTGCAGGAAATCGATGCCATGCGTACCCTGTTCGGTGACGACATGCCGAAGTATGGCTCGACGAAATCCATGTGCGGTCATTCCCTCGGCGCAACGGGTGTACAGGAGGCCATTCATTGCCTGCTGATGCTGGAACACAACTTTATTGCGCCGTCGATCAATGTCGAGGTTCCTGATGAGGCTGCAGCCGGGACTCCTTTGGTAACCGAGTGTGTCGAGAACGCCAACATCAAAACGGCCATGAGTAACAGTTTTGGCTTTGGGGGCACAAACGGGACGCTGATCTTTCAGAAGCGCTAGTTCTCGGCCATAATCGGCCGTTATGACTATAGAAACGCTAAGCGAAACAAACTGTTTCGGGGGCCGCATCGGCTTCTACCGACACGCCTCTGCCGTCAACAACTGCGACATGCGCTTCTCGATATTCGTACCGCCGCAAGCTGCGCATGGCAAAGTGCCCGTCGTGACATTTCTGTCGGGACTGACCTGTACCGAAGAAAATTTCATGGTAAAAAGCGGCGCGCAACGTGTTGCGGCGCAGCTTGGCGTGATGCTCGTGTCGCCGGACACCAGCCCGCGCGGTGAGGGTGTGCCTGACGATCCGGATGACGACTATGATTTCGGCCTGGCTGCCGGTTTCTACCTCAACGCAACGCAGAAGCCATGGTCTGGGAATTACCACATGTACGACTACATCACGCAGGAGTTGCAGCAGGCAGTGTTCGACAACTTCCCGGGCGATGCCGACCGCCATGGCCTGACCGGCCACTCGATGGGCGGACACGGGGCGCTGACGATCGGCCTGCGCAACCCGGAGATGTTCAAGTCACTTTCTGCATTCGCGCCTATTTGCACCACGCTGCACAGCCCCTGGGGTCAGAAGGCACTGGGGTATTACCTGGGTGGGGATAAATCGATCTGGCAGGACTACGATGCCTGCGAAGTTGCTCGGCGCTCCGGCGATGTCACGGCTTACGATCGGATACTGGTAGACCAGGGAGCAGATGATCCCTTCCTGATAGAGCAGCTCAAACCCGAACTGCTGGAGGCCGCCTGCAAGGAAAGTGGCCTGCCGCTCGAACTTCGCATTCACGAAGGTTATGACCACGGCTACTATTTCATCGCGACGTTTATCGAGGAGCATCTGAGGTTTCACGCCGAACGACTCGGCGCCTGACCGGCTGACACCTGATCATGGAGCAATGGCTCATTCTTGGCGTTGCGATGCTTGCGACCGGGCTGGTCGCCGGCGTACTCGCAGGCCTGTTCGGCATTGGCGGGGGCATCGTTATCGTGCCGGTGCTTGAAACGGCGCTCGGTTTCGCGGGCGTTGATCCGGCGATTCGCATGCACGTCGCGGTTGGTACCTCCCTTGCCACAATCATTCCTACCTCGATCGCGTCGGCGCGCGCACATCACCGGCGGCAGTCCGTTGACGTCGAGATAGTAAAGCGCTGGGCGATATTCGTGCTGGTCGGTGCATTGCTGGGCGCCTGGATCGCGTCGCTGGTGCACAGCAGCGTACTTGCGATGGTGTTCGCGAGCCTGGCGTTCATGGTCGCGATCAAGATGCTGTTCTTCCCTGAAAGTCGCAACCTTACAGACGAGGTGCCTCGGGGCCCGCTGGTTCCTGTCATTCCGACGGCGATCGGCTGTTTCTCCAGCATGATGGGCATCGGCGGAGGCACATTCTCCGTGATGACCCTGACGTTGTTCAACCAGCCAATCCATCGCGCCGTCGGCACGGCGGCCCTGTTCGGGCTGGTCATCAGCATACCCGGCATGCTGGGTTTCGCCGTCGCAGGCTGGGGAGACCCGCGCATCCCCGCCGCAAGCCTCGGCTACGTCAGCCTGATCGGCTTTGCCTGCATCGCTCCGGCGACCATAGTTGCCGCACCGCTGGGCGTAAAGCTCGCTCATGCGTTCTCTGCCAAGCGCCTGAACATGCTGTTTGGCGCCTTTCTTGTCATTGCGTCACTTCGTCTCTCGTTTCGGGCATTCCTGTGAATCGAAAGACTGTCTTCCTGCTGTGTACCGCCCTCCTGGCTGCCTGCGGGCCGCGCGAACTGGAACCCGATGCCCGTTACGAGTGCGAACGTTGTGACGAATGGAACGAGCCCCAGGAGCCATTCCGCGTACACGGAAACACCTGGTATGTAGGGACGGACGGCTTGTCGGCGATTCTGATCGAGACCGATGACGGCTTGATTCTTATTGATGGTGGGCTGCCTCAGTCGGCAACACGCATTGATGCCAGCATTCGTGCACTGGGTTTCAATCCGCTGAACATCAGGGCGATTCTCGTTTCGCATCCGCACTACGACCACGCGGGCGGTGTCGCCGCTATGCAGAGGATGAGCCGGGCAAACGTATTTTCGAGCGAGACAGGTGCGCTCACGTTAAGCAGTGGTCGGCTTGGAGCCGATGATCCACAGTACGTTGCCGACACGGACGAGGGGAGTTTTCCGCCGGTCGAGAACGTTACCGCGATTGGCGACGGTGAGTTCGTGTCCGTGGGTTCTGTGAATGTAAAGGCCAACTACACGCCGGGCCATACACAGGGCAGCGTTACCTGGACCTGGGAGTCCTGCGCGCTGAATACCTGCCTGGACGTCGTCTACGCGGACAGCCTGACTGCGGTGTCCGCGGCGGGCTTCTCGTTCGGCAACAGCGGCGCGGCTGATCGCATGATCGAAAGTGCCGGCAAGATAGCCGATCTCCCCTGCGATATTCTGCTGTCGCCGCATCCATTTTTCTTTGGCATGTACGACAAATTGGAGCGCAGGGAGGAAGGGAATCCCTTCGTCAACAGCCTGGCGTGTACATTTTACGCGGAGTCCGCATTGGACTGGCTGGAGCAGCGGCTGAAGTCCGAGCGGTGACGCGAAGTGGCTGCTTCCGGCCTGATTCATCCGGTCAATAGGCGATCTCGAACCGAAATCCAATAACCAATGCGTCGTCGAGCGCTATTGAAACTGAAGGGTTCTGCACGTACTGGATATCTGGCTGTAATACCAGGTGTTCATTGATCTGGGCGCGATACGTCATCTCCCATGCAGTTTCACGGCGCGCAGCGCCAACACCGGCTTGCTCGAGATAATTCCGATAGGGGTCCCCGGCGTGAGCCGATGCGATGGCAATTCCGAATTGATCAGCCGGTCGTGCGGCAAATGGCCTGTCGATCACGAAGCCCAGGCCCAGATAATATTTCAGCTTGTTTAGCCGTTCGTCAGCCTGGCCGTATCGGACAAACCACGCGGCAGAACGAGATCCGATCTGGAACGTATGCTCACCACCGATATACCAGCCAGCATTGCCGGAAATGGAACCCGTGCCAAACGGTCGCTCGAATTCGGCAGAGTAGCTCCAATAACCGGCCCATATCCGCGCCGACTCGGCTACCGGCACGTCAAGTTCGGCAACGGTCAGATAACCGTCATCACCATTGACGTCCATTTCGCTGCCAGCTGCCGCATCCACGAGGGCGAAACGAACGTTAAATGAGTCAAATTGCAGAGCGGTTCGCAGGGCGACCGCTGCGACAGGAAAGATACTCGGCCCGCTCTCCCCGGTCTGGCTAAATTCGGGACCGATGCCATGCGAGCTATTCAGGAAAATCGATCCGGCATCATGCACATCGAATTCGCTATTGAGATCGTAATACCCGGTTCTGACGGACCAGGTATCTCCGCCAAACTCATACCACAACTCAAAAATTCGCCAGTCTTCGTCCGTATCGATGTTGCTGACGACCTGCAGATCGCCGACCAGCTCGTCGGACAGCGTGACACGGTTATTGTATAGCCCATGAATGAAAAGTGTTCCCGACCCTAGCCCCCAGGCTTCGGCAACGTCGACCTTGATATTCAGATCGAGGTTATCAAGGTAACGTGTGCCCGATGCTATGCCACCTGAGACATTGCTCAACACGTCACCGGTATACACTGCCTCGAATTCATAATCGTCCGCGAAGCTCGTCGAACACAGGCACAACACGGTGAAACCGGCAATTAGAGCGTGCCGGTAATTGTCACCTGCACTGGACCGCCGTGGGAGATAACCGGAGTTTCTCCCAGCCTGAATACCTGCGTGAAAATTCGGCGTAGTGACCAACATACCAATGCGAATTGTAAATGATACTCATTCGTATTATGAATACGTAATTGCCGAAAAATCGCAGCCTGCGCGGCCGGTGCCGGGCCCTTAGCGGCCCCCAGCGCTATTCGTCCTGCATCATGCGCCCGTGTTGGCCGTGGTCCATCTGTCGGTCGGCACGCGTGAACTTCAGCACCGGCATGGCGATCGTCGCCAGACCGAGGACGATGATCAACAGGCCCGCGCCAAGCCGCTTGCCGCTCATGAACCGGGCGAGTTTTGATGCGCTGATGCCGGTGGCAATCATGGCCGGCAGGGTTCCCAGACCAAAGGCGATCATCACGAGTCCGCCGCTCGTCGGTTCCGCCGTTGTCGCGGCCAGCAGCAGCACGCTGTAGACCAGGCCGCAGGGCAGCCATCCCCAAATCAGGCCGAGGCCCAGCGCCTGGGCGAGTGATTCGACCGGCACAAGGCCTTTAGCCGCCGGGGCTATGCGATTCCAGATTTTCGCTCCGGCGCTTTCCAGTGGCGCGAGAATGCGCCAGCCAAATGCGAGCTGCAGTCCCACGAGGATGATCAACATGCCGCTCGCGAAACGAACGGGTGCCGCGATGTCTGGAATACCCGCAACGACGGTCTTGCCGAGCACCGCCACGATAACGCCAAGGAAGGCATAGCTCAGCACGCGCCCGACATTGTATGCGACGGCCCTCGGTACCTGATTCCTCATTGATGCGACGTTGGCACCGACTGCAAACAATCCCGAGATGCCGGCACACATGCCGAAGCAATGCGCGCTTCCCAGCAGGCCGGTGACGAATGCTGCCGCCACGACCGGTAGTAATTCAGTCACGACGGTTCGTCCTGCTCCGGTTTCGTGTCGTCGTCCATCACGACGCGGACGGCCGGTGTATCGAGATCATCGAACTGGCCGCTGCCAACCGCCCAGAAGAAAGCCCAGACGGCGCCGCCCAGCAGGAGCAGTGCCAGGGGGATCAGAATGTAGAGTATGGACATGGCTTATTCGAACCGGGTAAGGCGCAGGGCATTCAGCACGACGACGAGCGAGCTCGCGCTCATGCCGATGGCTGCCAGCCAGGGTGGTACAAATCCTGCAGCGGCCAGTGGCAGCGCCAGCGTATTGTAAACGATTGCCCACGCCAGGTTCTGGCGCACAATCCGAATGGTCTTGCGTGACATTTCTATTGCCGTCGTTAGCGGTGTCAGAGAATCACCGAGCATGATGACGTCGGCACTGGTCTGGGCGAGCAGGGCGCCATGCGCGGGAGCGATGGATGTGTTGGCGCCGGCCAGTACGGGCGCGTCGTTTATGCCGTCGCCGATCATGACGACACGTTCTCCGGCCTGTTGCGCCGCTTCGATAATGGTGAGCTTGTCCTCGGGCGTGCATTCAAAGTGCGTGTCGTGAATGTCCAGTGATTGTGCGACGTTCTCGACCGCGGCTTCGTTATCACCACTCACCAGGGCCGTTTTGAGGCCAAGCCGGCGCAGGGCGTTCAGTGTTTGTTTCGCATCGGGGCGCAGTGCGTCCTCGATATCGAACCAGGCAATGGCATGGTCCTCGACACCGAGGAATACGTGGGTCGTGATGCTATCGTCAGCGGCTACGCCACCCCCGACAAACTCCGCATTGCCGATGCGCCACTCGCGCCCGTCTATCCTTCCACTGACACCCTGGCCCACGACGATGTTCGGCTCTGACACTGCTGGCAATGTTTCCTGCATCGCAAACGCGCGTGCTAACGGATGCGTTGACGCGTGTTCAAGCGCCGCGGCGATCAGCCTGCAATCTCTTTCGGTATACGCATTGTCGATCACGAACACAGCTGCAATGCGCGGTTCGCCGATCGTCAGCGTGCCGGTCTTGTCGAACATGGCGAGCGTCGCTCGCGACAACGACTCGATTGCGTTGCCGTTTGTTACCAGCAAACGCAGTTGGGACAGGCGGCTGCCGGCCGCTGCGAACGCGGCGGGCGTGGCCAGAGCCAGCGCACACGGACAGGTGACGACCAGTACGGACAGGGTAATGACGAATGCGCGGTCCGGGTCGGCGAAATACCAGAACGCGGCGACGGCTGCGGCAATGATCAGGAGCGCAATCACGATGTAGCTGGCGATTCTGTCTGCAAGTGTGACGAACGCCGGTCTTGCGTAGCGCGCCCGCTCGCTCAGGCGGCTGATGGTGCCCAGCGTTGTGTCGCTGCCGGTCTGGGTCACTGTCATTTCGATCAGACCATCCAGGTTAACGCTGCCGGCCGAAAGCTCATCGCCAGTCGCCTTGAGCTGTGGTCGTGCTTCGCCAGTAAGCAGCGATTCATCGACACTGGTTGTTCCTGCCTGAAGCGCGCCGTCCGCGGGGATCGGGTCGCCAGCACGAATCAATACCCGGTCACCTGCAGTGAGCTGGTTCACCGGTACGACCACGTGGCCATCAGCATCAATGCGTGTTGCCGTATTCGGGAGCAGGGATGACAGCGCAGCACTACGATCGATCGAGCGATGCCGGGCACGCATCTCCAGAAAACGTCCGAGCGTCAGGAAGAACACGAACATGGTTACCGAGTCAAACCAGACGGCCTCGCCCCGTGTGAACGTCGCGAAGATGGATGCGACGTACGCCGAGCCGACGGCAATCGAGACAGGCAGGTCCATGCCCGGCTTGCGACCGACAAGGCCGCGCCAGGCGCTGGTAAAGAACGGTCTCGCTGCGTAGAACACCACGGGCGTCGTGACAAAAAAACTGACGAGGCGCAGGAAATGCTGCATATCCGCATCGATGCCCTGGAAGTCCATCGCATACAGGCCGACCGCGAACATCATGACCTGCATCATGCCGAGGGACGCTACCAGCAGACGTTTTAGCGCGGTACGTTGCTCGGTCACTTCGGGGCGCGTGCTGCTTTCGGGCGACAAGGGCTGCGGCTGGTAGCCGAGGTTCGCGAGTGTCGCCAGGAAGGCCGAGAGCTTCGCGTCTTCGCCCGGAAAACGCAGGCGCAGGCGGTGCGTGATCGGATTGACTTCTGCAGACGAGATACCCGGCTGCCTGGCTAGCGTGGTTTCAATCAGCCAGCTACACGCCGAGCAATACATACCGCCGACATAGATCGTTGCTTCGCGCAAATTTCCATCGCGCTCAGTGAAAGCCTCGAGCATGTCGGTGCTATCGAACACGCTCCATTCAGTGGCTTCTTCGGGCGGCCGGCCGACACCTGGGTCGGGTGCGTCTCGCAGATCGTAGTACCGGGACATTCCGGTGTCGCGAATAAGTTCAGCGACGGCCTTACATCCGGGACAACAAACGGGTTGCGGCGAGCCCCCGATCTCTACCGTCAGTTTGCAGGCGGCAGGGACGGGCAGCGCGCAGTGGAAGCAGGTGTCAGCGCCCGTCGTCATCGCCGGTGCCGCCAGCTCGGAGCATCAGGCTGGTCTCACCCTGCCACTCGGCCGAGACCCGCCAGTCATCACCGGCTTTCAGGACGGCATAGAAGCGGCCGGACGGCATGGAGACGAAGTGGCCGACCCAGATTGAGTTGCCATCACCGTCGTCCATTGCCCTGCTGAGCGTGATGTGCTGATCGCGATTCGCAAATGCCGGATGGGACAGTTCGAATTCGAGGGTTGCCGGCAGCGCATCCAGATCGCGAGACTGAACGGCAGCTGAGACAACACCTGTCTCCGGGTCGATCTCCACGAGTGCGGCGACGCCGAGCTCTGTGGCCAGTCGCTCGGCCAGCAGGTGGCGGTCGGTGGCGTTCCTGACGCCATCCCCGGAAGCCACGACCAGTGAATCGGTCGTCTGCATCGCAATCCAGACGGTCGTAAGGCCAGCCACCACCGCTGAGGCGGGCAGCGCGATGATGAACCACGGCCAGAACTGCCGGTACCAGGGCTTGGTGTCTTCACGTTCCATGGTGTGTATCTAGGATGTCGGGCCGAGGAAGCGGCTGTCTTCTGCCACCATTACATCCTCGTCATCGATTGCCTTCACAGTAAACTGGATCGTCATGATGCCATAGGCGTTGTCGCGGTGGGCGCGTGCACGGACCGGAACCGAGAGAACGCCGCCACCGTCAACGGTTACCGCGTCGCTGACGCCATCGAGCGTAATACCGTCGACACCCGCTACAGATAGAGCAAACTTGCGTGCCTCGTTGCTCTGGTTGATGACCTTTAGCGTATACGTGTTTTCTATGATGTCGCCGGGCAGCTCGCGAAAAAGCGCGTTGCGATCACGAATCACGTCGAGAATGATCGGCGTACGCGTCGCCATGGACGTCGCGAGGCCGGCAATCAGGATGAGTAGCAACGTGGCGTAAACGAACATACGGGGGCGCAGTACGCGCGTGCCTTCATTGTTTAAGGCGTGTTCAGTCGTATATCGAACCAGTCCACGCGGATAATCCATCTTGTCCATGATTGAATCGCAGGCATCGATACACGCGGCGCAGGCGATGCATTCGTATTGCAGGCCCTTACGAATGTCGATGCCGGTCGGACAAACCTGTACGCACAGCTGACAGTCGATGCAGTCGCCGAGCCCGGCTTCCTTGTGATCCACAGAACGTTTCCGACTACCGCGCGGCTCTCCACGTTCTTCGTCGTAGGAGATGATCAAAGTGTCCTTGTCAAACATCGCGCTTTGGAAGCGTGCATAGGGACACATGTACTTGCACACCTGTTCGCGCATGTACCCAGCATTGCCGTACGTTGCAAAGCCGTAGAACAGACCCCAGAAGAGGGTCCAGCCGCCCACGTTGAGGGCGAGCAATTCAGCGCCGAGTTCGCGGACCGGGGTGAAGTACCCGACGAACGTAAAGCCCGTCCACATCGAGAAGGTAATCCACAGGAACTGCTTCGAGCCTTTGCGGCGCAGCTTGTTCCAGGACCACGGTGCCTTGTCGAGTTTCATGCGCTGCGATCGTGTTCCCTCGGTCCACTGCTCCATCCAGATGAAGACCTCGGTCCAGACAGTCTGTGGGCAGGCGAAACCACACCAAAGGCGTCCGGCGAGTGCTGTGAAGAAGAATAGCGACAACGCGAGAATAATCAGCAGCATGGCCAGGTAAGGAAAATCCTGCGGCCAGAGTGTCAGGCCAATCAGGTGAAATTTACGCGCCGGCAGATCGAACAGAACAGCCTGGCGCTCGTCCCAATTGAACCAGGGGACGGCATAGAAAAGACCGAGGAGAATGATGGTAGCGAGTTTGCTCAGGTTGGCAAAGCGCCCGCCGATCTCACGCGGATAGATCTTCTTCTCGCTCTCGTACATCGAGGCGCTTTGCGGTTTGTTCATTGGTCGCGGTGCTTGGCGTCCCGCTTGGGCGCGGTCCTGACGAGGTATGCCGTCACGCCGGAGCAGAGAGCGCACAGTACCCAAAAGAAGAAGAAGCCTGCGGCGTAGCCAGCGTCCCGGCCTATGTCGAGGTCATCGTCAAAAATTCCGGACAGGTCGACCGGGTCGAACAGGGCGAAGAACACCATGGTGCCGATGGCGGCGGACAGGAATGAAATCCAGACGACGGTGAAAACCGCTTGCTTGTCGCGGCTCCATTGTTTGGCACCTCGGTATTCTTCGCTAATCACTCTCTACGGTCCGCTCTTGTGGCAGGCTGTAGACGTACGCTGCAAGAATCTTCGTGCGATTCTCGCCGAACAGGTCCCCATGAGCCGGCATCTGGCCGTTACGACCGTTTACGAGCGTTTCGCGAATCGATTCTGTCGAGCCACCATACAACCAGATTTCGTCGGTAAGGTTGGGTGCGCCAAAGATCTTGTTGCCCTTACCGTCAGGACCATGGCAGGCGCTACAGAGAGCCACAAACATTGGCTGTGCGCTCATCGCTCCGGCGTCAGCTTCGCCGCCTGAGAGGCTCTTAACGTACTTGACCATGTTGTCGATGCCTGCGTCACCGCCGAGCGCCGGGGTGAGTACCGGCATGGCCGCCCGGCGGCCTTTGCCGATTGATGTGAGCAACTCAGCTTCTGTATTGCCCCACTGCCAATCGCCGTCCGTCAGGTTTGGATAGCCAGGCGCACCCCGTGCATCCGAGCCGTGACAAGTCGTGCAGTAGCTCGCAAACAGGCTCTTGCCAAGCGCCTGAGCTTCGGCGTTCTGCGACAGCTCGATGAAATCCATGGCCGCGAACTTTTCGTAGATCGGCTCATAGGTTTCGGTAGCGGCCTTGATTTCTGCTTCGTACTGACCTTCCTGCGACCAGCCCAGCATGCCTTTGTAGTTGCCAAGGCTCGGGTAGGCCACCATGTAGCCAATGGCCCAGGCGATGGTGATGAAGTACAGGTAGAGCCACCACTTCGGAGCAGGGTTATTCCACTCCTCGATGTCACCGTCCCACTTGTGGCCAACGAGGTCATCGTCGGCCACATTTTGCGGTCCCTGCTTGGCCGACCAAGTGATCAGCCAGATACACCAAATTGTGAAAACGATCGTGCCAGCAGCAACGAACCAGTGCCAGAATGCAGGCATCAGATGTTCTCCCGCTTATTAGTAGTGATAGTAGTGATGTAAGTGTCTTCTTCCAATGGAAGCGCCGCGGAAGCCTCGAAGTCTTTCTTACGGCGACTGCTCCAGGCCCACACCCAAATACCGATGAAGGCAAAAAAGATGACCGCCGTCAGGATGCCGCGTACGTCGTTAATATCCATGCGACTTACCTGCGGTTCTTACGGTTGGTGCCGAGTTCTTGCAGGTAGGCAACCAGGGCATCGAGTTCGCTGCGGCCTTCAACTGCAGCAGCGGCGCCGGCAATCTGCTCGTCGGTGTACGGGTCGCCGAGCAGTCGCAGTGCCCTGAGCTTCGCTGTTACCAGCTCCGGATCTACTGCGTTGTCCGCCAGCCAGGGATAACCGGGCATGTTGGATTCAGGGACCAGCGCGCGCGGATCCATCAGGTGCAGGCGTTGCCAGTCATCCGAGTAGCGACCGCCGACACGTGCAAGGTCCGGGCCGGTACGCTTGGAACCAAACTGGAACGGGCGGTCGTAGACCGTCTCGCCGGCCGTCGTAAACGGGCCGTAGCGTTCTGTTTCCGAGCGGAATGGGCGGATCATCTGCGAATGGCAGTTGTAGCAACCCTCGCGGACATAGACGTCGCGGCCCGCGAGGCGCAGCGGACTGTAGATGCTGATGCCTTCATCCGGTTCAGTCACATCTGAGCTCATCATGAGCGGGACGATCTCAATCAATCCTCCGATACTGATCGCAAGGACGATCAATACCACCATCAGGTTCAGACTTTTTTCAATTGTGTCATGGCGCATTAGTCGTCTCCCCCGTCTTTCGAGTCAGTCGACATGTCGTCCGGATTCATGACGGCTACGTCTGCTGGTTTCTGCGCGATGACCGTCTTCCAGACGTTGTAAGCCATGATGATCATGCCCGAGAAGAATATGAGGCCACCGAGCAGTCGTAAGTAGTGGTAGGGCTCAACGGCTTTTAGTGACTCGACGAACGAGTAGGTCAGCGTGCCGTCACTGTTCACCGCACGCCACATCAGGCCTTCCGTAACACCGGCGATCCACATGGATACCGCGTACAAAACCACACCGATAGTCGACGTCCAGAAATGCACGTCGATGAGCTTGGTTGAGTACATGCCCTCACGATTATAGAGGCGTGGCAGCAGTGAGTAGATCGAGCCGATCGTCATCATTGCAACCCAGCCAAGCGCGCCCGAGTGCACGTGACCGATCGTCCAGTTCGTGTAATGCGACAGCGCATTCACGGTCTTGATCGACATCATCGGGCCTTCGAACGTCGACATGCCGTAGAAGGACAGGGCGACGATCATAAATTTCAGAATCGGGTCCGAGCGCAGCTTATGCCAGGCGCCGGAGAGCGTCATCATGCCGTTGATCATGCCGCCCCAGCTGGGTGCCAGCAGGATGATCGAGAACACCATGCCGAGCGTCTGTGCCCAGTCCGGCAGAGACGTGTAATGCAGGTGATGCGGGCCGGCCCACATGTAGACCGCGATCAGCGACCAGAAATGGACAACCGACAAGCGGTAGGAGTACACGGGACGTCCGGCCTGCTTTGGCACGAAGTAGTACATCATGCCGAGGAAGCCTGCGGTGAGGAAGAAGCCCACGGCATTATGGCCGTACCACCATTGCATCATGGCATCGACGACGCCCGTGTAGATGCTGTACGACTTGGTCAGCGTGACAGGTATCGCCAGGTTGTTGAAGATGTGAAGTACGGCGACGGTGATGATGAATGCCCCGTAAAACCAGTTGGCCACGTAGATGTGCTTGATCCGGCGCTTGGCGATCGTTGCGAAGAACACGATGGCATACGCAACCCAGACGACGGTGATCAGCAGATCAATCGGCCATTCGAGTTCCGCGTATTCCTTGCTCTGCGTAATGCCCAGGGGCAGGGTTACAGCGGCCAGTACGATGATGAGCTGCCAACCCCAGAATGTGAATGCAGCCAGCTTGTCGAACGCGAGTCGCACATGGCAGGTGCGCTGTACGACGTAGTATGACGTCGCGAAGAGCGCTGATCCGCCGAACGCGAAAATTACCGCGTTGGTATGCAGTGGCCGCAGGCGGCTGTAGGTCAGGAAGGGCAGATCAAAGTTTAGTTGCGGCCAGATGAGCTGCGCGGCGATAAGCACACCGACGAGCATTCCGACAATTCCCCAGATCACGACCATGATCGAGAACTGGCGGACTACCTTGTCATTATAGGAAGCTGCTGTGTCCAACGTAGGACCCCTGTTTTGTATTGGATTATCTTCGAGCTATAACGTTTCGACCGAACGGCCCGATATGCGGCTCTTTGTGATGAAGTTACGGAGTATAACTTCGGCAAGCTATCAAGCAAATTCTAATATACGTATAGGTAGGGATACGTATGGACAAGAGCGACTGAAAAATGAGGAGATTTGCGGCTTTGTGCGTTTATAATCCGGGAATCGAATAATCTTGTTAGAAGACCTGATGAACAAAGTTCCACTGCCGGCCGATATTGTCGGCCAGATTCTGCATTCGTCGGCTGATGCCACGATCATCACGGATCGCGAAGGAATTATTCGGCTGGCGAACGATCATGCCGAGGCGCTGTTCAGATATGACGCCGGCGAAATGATCGGGAAGTCGATTGAAGATCTGATTCCAATGAAACACCGAGACCGGCATCGCGCGCTGCGCGACAGCTATCACGAATCACCCCGTGGGAGGCCCATGGTCTCGGGTCTGGAACTCTATGGTTGCCGCAAGGACGGCAGAACCTTCCGGTGCGAGATCGGACTCAACCCGATCGAGACTGACGATGGTCTCCTGGTCACCAGTACGATCCGGCAAATCAATATCGTGGACGACTCCGAAGCGTATTTCCGGCATCTGCTGGACTCGGCGCCGGATGCCATGGTCATCATCGACGAGCACGGCAAGATTGCGATCGTAAATGCCCAGGCAGAGGAGATGTTTGGTTACGAACGGGAGGAGATGCTGGGGCGTACTATTGAAATGCTGTTGCCGGATCGCCTGCATATGCAACACAAGGCGCATCGGCGGAGTTTTCAGTCCAGTCCGCGCCTCCGACC
This sequence comes from Chromatiales bacterium, assembly GCA_024679535.1. GTDB lineage: Bacteria > Pseudomonadota > Gammaproteobacteria > Steroidobacterales > Woeseiaceae > UBA1847. Next base: position 20,291 of record JAIBDF010000019.1, on the reverse strand, counting down.
GATGGGCACCGGTGCCGCGCTTCTTGCACGACGACAGGACGGCAGCGAATTCCCCGTAGAAATCAGTCTCAGCCCCGTGCAATCGCGTGCTGGCCGTTTTGTTTCCAGCGTTATTCGCGACGTGACTGAGCGCAAGCGCATGGAGGATGAGATCATCGCTGCGCGGCAGGTGGCAGAGCGCGCGAACAAGGCGAACAGTGCATTTCTGGCGGCCGCAAGCCACGATCTGCGTCAGCCGGTGCAGGCACTAAGCCTGCTGAATGGGGCATTGCGGCGCACCGTGACCGACGAGCGCGCGCTGCAGATGATCGAGAGTCAGGAGCATTCGCTAACAGCGATGACCAACCTGCTCAATTCATTGCTTGATATCAGTCGCCTGGATGCCGGTGCGGTGATACCGGAACTTGAGGTGTTCCCGATCAAACGGTTGATCGATCGTCTGTCCGATGAATTCGCCCGGCAGGCGCAACACACGGGCCTCGAATTTTCGTCCGCCGCGAGTACGTCTGTTATCAACAGCGACCCCAACCTGCTCGCCGAGGTTATCCAGAATCTGGTCTCGAACGCGATTCGCTACACCGACAAGGGCAGTGTGCGACTCGAGTGCGTCGAGCAGGGCGGAAACTGCGTGATTAAGGTGACTGACACAGGAATTGGTATCGCCGAAGAGGAACTCGACGAGATTTTCCGCGAATTCCACCAGGTGAAAACGCGAGGCGCCAGCAAGGAGGGCTTTGGTCTCGGGCTTGCGATTGTCAAACGTCTTTCCGAGCTTCTTAAGCTGACCATTAATGTTGAGTCTGATGTAGGCCGGGGCTCCTGTTTCAGTGTGTCCATGCCGTCCGTAGACGAATCAGACGCGACGGTAGATTTGGACAAGATCAGTGACACAGGTGTCCATGCAACGGCATCCGGAATGGTCGTCCTGATCGAAGACGACGTGAATGTTGCGAATGCCTGGGGCTTGTTGCTTGAGGCTGAGGGCTACCAGGTTGCCACCGCGGCATCTGCGCCCGAGGCGCGCGCACTCATGCAGCACGTCGCAGAGACACCCGCGCTGCTCATATCGGACTTCCATTTGCTCGATGGTTCCACGGGTGTTGAGGCAGTCAGCCTTATTCGTAAGTACTATGGTGAGATGATTCCGGCGTTTATCGTTAGCGGCGACACCTCGAAGGTCGTGAAGGATGCGCGCCTGCTCGATAACTGCACGCTGATGTCAAAACCAATCGATACGAATCGGCTGCTGTCGGCGGCTCGCCGTGCAGTTGCAACTGGCAGGGTTCCGCAGGATTAGAAACTGAGCCAGCTGAGGAGCGACCCGGTCGGCACTACTTCCACGATCTAGCCTGTCCTGGGTAGGCCTTATTACTTATTTCCGAATGCGGAAAATTTCGTCAAAGTCGGCGCTGGTCGATCCCAACGACCTTTGGACCCAGGTTCGCAGCCAACTACTAGAGCGCAGTAGGACGCTGTAACAGCGGGGCCCGGTTCTCTGAATCGGGCCCCGATTTTTTTGTGTCCCGCCAAACAGAAGCCGTCACCCCGCAAAAAAAAGGGGACAGTCACCTTTTTACGAGGTGACTGTCCCCTTCGGCCGTTTCAGATCCTGGTAGGAATCAAGCGGCTTCGTGGTTCTCAAGGCCGACCGGTGTCTGGAACCAGTCTGGTTTAATGATCAGAAGATCACAGGGCAGGTCTTCAAGCGTGCGCTCAGCGGTTGCGCCAATAAACAGGCGTTTCCAGCGGTTGCGCGCCACGGCGCCCATTACGACGACGTCGGCTTTGAGTTTTTCAGAGATCAATGGCAGTTCTTCATGGGTCAGGCCGGCGACCAGATGCGCATTGTCATCGGCGACTTTGTGGAATGTCGTGATTTCCTTAAAGCGTTTCGCGTGGTCCTCGTGCATTTGCTGTTCGATTTCGTCGAACGGCAGCGATACGGGGATGTAAGCATTGGCCGTCGCCGTAGCGACGGCGATACGCGGGTCATAGGCATGAAATGCATGCACATCGCCTTGCACTATGGCGGAAATATCTTTGGCGACGTGCATGATCTCGTCGTCCAGGGCCGCTGGCTTGTCGTTCTGGTGCATTGGGTCGATGGCAGCAACAAACACCGGCGGCTCCGCGACCTCCTGGGGTTTCACCAGCCACAGCGGTACCGGGCACGTGCGAATAAGGTTCCAGTCCGTATTGGTCAGGAGCGCACGCGTGACCACGGAGTGGTGATGCGTATCCTTGACGACAAGGTCGCTTCCCGACTCGATAGCCCGGCGCACAATGCCTTCGAAAAGGGGGTGATCCCACAGGGCACTTGTTTTGACCATGATGCCGCTGTTGCGCAGCGGTTCGGCCAGTAACTCAAGGTGTTTTTCGTAATTTTCAATTACTTCGTCGCGTGCTTTCTCCAGCGACGGCGAATCGAACAGCCGATCCCCACTCAGGTACTCATTGTAGTAGCACACGAGCATCTCGAGTTCGGCACCGCTTTTCTTAGCCAACCAGGCAGCACGGCGCACTGCAGGTTGGTCTGCCACAGTGGGGTCGACCACGGCGAGAATTCTTTTAATTTTATTCATTGTCGCACCAGACGCAGAAAAAGGACCTGTTCAAAGGCTCACCTTGAGAATACGCGCCGACGAGGAGCTTTCCATACGCCCTGTTGCTTAGGATCTAGCGGTTAGTACTTATGAGGCGGTAAGCACTTTTACTGATTACGCTGAAGCCCCCTAACCGCTTACAGTCAGGCATGAACTCTGTGCGGGAGAACAGGATGTCGGGCGGCCGAAACGAGGAGCTCAGACGGGTTCTCGAAACCAAAAAGACTGAACTTGCAACACGCCTTGATCGCATTTGTGCGAATTTGCGGCGTGGTTATGAAGCCGACTCTAAAGAGCGTGCAAAGCAGCTCGAAGACCATGAAGTTGTCGACGCGCTGGGTAACGAGGCTCGACACGAGCTCGCAAAAATTTCGACGGCATTGCTGCGACTGGACGCCGGTGATTACGGAATCTGTGTCGAGTGCGGTACGCCGATCAAGCCGGGCCGACTGGAAGTCTACCCTTACGCAGATGAGTGCATTGATTGCGCGGAGTTTGGTGAACACCGGCGTCGACATTCATAACGGGCCGCGGTCAGGCGGTCATATGCATCTTGACGAGGTCCGCAAGGGACCTTGCCTGCATCTTCTCCATAACGCGTGCACGATGAATTTCGACCGTGCGTTGGCTGACGCCTAGTTCATAGGCGATGACCTTGTTGGGCTTGCCCGTGACAACGAGGTCGAAAACTTCGCGCTCGCGGTTGGTGAGCCGATGGAGCCGTTCGACCACTTCCGCATGATGCTGCTGTTCCTCACGACGCTCTTCATCGGTTTCGAGTGCTTCGCGAATGCGATCGAGCAGTTCCTGATCGCGGAATGGCTTCTGGATAAAATCAACGGCGCCTTTTTGCATAGCTTCGACTGCCATCGGTACGTCGCCATGACCCGTAATGAAGATGATCGGCAGCGTATTGCCACGCTTGATCAACTCTTCCTGTAACTCGAGTCCGCCGAGACCCGGCATGCGGATGTCGAGTACCAGGCAACCGGGTCGCTGCTCCGATATTTTTTCAAGAAACTCATCGCCTGAGGCAAAAATCTCGTGATCCAGATTGACGGAATCCATGAGCGCCTGCATGGCGAAACGAATCGCCGCATCGTCGTCGACAATGAAAACCGTGGGTTTTTGTGTGGATTGAGCTGTCATGGGCGGTGATTGGACCAGATTGGGAGCCATTTGGCTAGTCCAGCCGTTTCGTGAAGCGCAATGCGGCGCCGGTCATCGCGAGGAGCGTAAAGATGCCCAGCGCGATCAGCTCTGGATAAAGCTCGATAAGCGCCGCGTCGCGTAGCATGATGCCGCGCGTCAGGCGAATATAGTGGGTGACCGGCAGAATCTCGCCCAGGTATTGGGCCACAGGGGGCATGCCGTCAAACGGGAACACGAAGCCGGACAGCAGGATCGACGGCATCAGTACGAAAAACGTCATCTGCATGGCCTGAAACTGCGTCTTTGCCACTGTCGATATCACCAGGCCGAGAGACAGGTTGGCCGCGATGAACGCACCCGATGCGAGGTACAAATCCAGCACGCTGCCCCGCATTGGCACCTGGAACAACACGTCACCCACAATCAGGATCAGTGCGAGCTGAATCATGCCGATCACGACATAAGGAATGACCTTGCCGATCATGAGCTCGGCCGAGCTGACCGGCGTATTAATTAACAACTCGAGATTGCCACGTTCTCGCTCGCGTACGATGGCAACGGCTGTAAACAGCATCATCGTCAGGGTCAGAATGACGCCCATCAGGCCAGGGATTATGTTGACCGGCGTGCGGCGCTCCGGGTTGTAGCTGGGTCGCACCTCGATATTATTGCTGCGGCGCTTGGCTGCGCGCGTATCGAACGCGATCGGCATATTGCGCAGCTGGATGGCGACATTCGATATCGTTGGGTCGCTGCCGTCAACGAGCAGGTGTACTGCCGGCCGCTCGGGATCGATTACGCGCCGATCAAAGTCCGCCGGGATTACGACCCCAACAGAGATTTCGCCGATACGCAGGTGCTCCTCGAGTGCTGCCGGCGTACTGACGAACTCCACGATGTCGACGACCTGCGTCTCCCTGAGTTCGGCGATGAACTGCTGCGACAGGTGCGTGTTCGCCTGGTCGGAGACCGCCGTCCGGAGATTGCGCACGTCGGTGTTGATCGCGTAGCCAAACAGGAGCATCTGGATGACCGGAATGCCAACGATCATGCCGAACGTCAGCCGGTCGCGAAGCAATTGCCGCACTTCCTTCTTGGTGATAGCGAGCAGGCGTGACAGCGACTTCATTTGGCGTGCCCCACGGTCCCCATGGTTACCGCAACAAACACATCTTCGAGCGATGCAGTCGTCTCCCGGACATCTGCCTGCACACCGTGCCCGTCAAGCAGCCGAGTGACCACACCTACCGGGTCTTCGACCTGTTGCGGAATGAGTACACGCAGGCGCATTCCGAGTTGTGTGACGCTGGCAACGACATCGCCCTCGTCGAGGGCCTCCTGGGCATGGTACGGATCATCGGCCGTCACTTCGATAATGTGCATTCCCGTACCGGCCTGCAGCTCCTGCGGCGTGCCGTCCGCAACCTTGACGCCGCGGTCGAGAATAGCGAGGCGGTGGCAGCGCTCGGCTTCGTCCATATAGTGCGTCGAAACCATAATCGTTGTGCCACCTTCGGCCAGGCGAAACAGGTTGGCCCAGAAGTCGCGGCGGCTTTGAGGGTCGACGGCACTGGTTGGTTCGTCGAGCAGCAGCAGCTCGGGGCGATGCAGCACAGCGCAGGCGAGGGCGAGACGCTGTTTCTGGCCGCCGCTCATGGTGCCGGCCAACTGTTTGCGTTGATCGAAAAGATCGTATTTCGCGAGAAGTTCCCTGATGCGCTCTTTACGACCGGATTTGGGAAAGGAGTAAATCTCCCCTATGAACTGCAGATTTTCCATTACGGTCATGTCGCCGAACAGCGAGAACTTCTGGGTCATGTAGCCGATTCTCGGTTTCAGCAAGCGCGCGCTGCCCGGAATCTCGGTATCGAGAACCGTGGCCGATCCCTCGGTCGGCGTCAGCAGTCCGCACAGCATGCGAATCGTCGTGGATTTACCCGAGCCATTCGGCCCCAGGAAGCCATAGATTTGCCCGCGCGGGACCTTCAGATCCAGCTCGCTGACGGCTTTAAGATTGCCGAAGTGTTTCGACAGGCCGCGCGACACAATTGCATATTCGCTGGTCATCGCATTCAGTCGATCAGGAATTCCACGTTAACGGGCACGCCATCGGGCAGGCGCTGGCGGGTTTCGCCGATATCAATTTTTGCGACATAGCTCAAGCGTCCGCGATCCCGTTCCGTGAGCGCGTAGTAGGGGGTAAACGCCGCCTCGCTGGATACCCACCGCACCTGCCCGTCGACTGCCTGATCAAGCCCGTCGATATAGATCAAGGCCCTGGTACCGGGAGCGATTCGGACCCGCAGAGGCTCCGGCACATACACCCGGGCATAGGGTTGTGCACCGCTCAGCATGACGACCATGGGCTGCCCGGGCGCAGGTCGCTCGCCCAGTTCGAACAGGCGTGAATCGACGATGCCGTCGACGGGTGCCCGCAAGGTGTGCCGTTCAATATCTATAATTGCGTTGTCACGACGGGCGGCTGCCTGTTTTACAGCCTGTTCCGCCTGCGCCAGCTCCTCGAGCGTTGTGCCGGCGAGGCGTTCCTCGAGTTGTGCCTGTCTGAGCTTCAGGTTGGCTTCGGCCGCATCGAGTGCCGCACGGGCACGATCGAGCAGTTCGGGAGAGGCAAGACCACGCGCATGGATTTCCTTGATACGCGTGAGTTCGCTTTGCCGGAATTCGAATTCCTGCGTTGCGCCCTCGACGTTGGCCCGCGCCGCTGTAATCTGTTCTGAACGTGGGCCGCGCACAAGTTCGTCGAGGCGCGCCCGATGCTGCGCCAGGGCGGCTTCGGCTTCTGCGAGACGGGCCGTCGCCCGGGCACTGTCCTGGCCGATCAATTCCTGCCCGGCCACCACGACCTCGCCCTCCGATACCGCAATCGAAAGGATGGGTTCGCTGACTTCGGCCGTGAGTTCGTGGCGGTCCGAGGCGAGTTCGCCGACGACAAGGTTTGGGTTGTGTTCGGCGGTGCAGCTTGCCAGCAGGGTCAGGGCAACAAGTGTGGTCAGTATGGCTTTCATTCTGTTTGCTCCGCTCACGCTTTCATCTCGGCAAGCAGTAGTTCAACCTGGGACTCCATGAGCTGGTCGGTATCAAGTGGCTTGTCCGCAAAAACCAGGCGCCAGATCATCGATAGCATCATTGGCGCAAGAAACAGGTGCGGCTGGTGATCGAGCGCTTCGCGTCGAAATTCCCCCCGTTCGACGCCCCGCGCGACAAATTGCCGAATCGCTTCCAATCCGCGCGCGACGACATTCTCATAGTAGTAATTGACCAGGTCCGGGTGTCGCGGCCCTTCGGAGATCAGCAGGCGGATAACAATGGCGATGGGCGAACCCGGCACTTTTTTCATGAACTCGAGCAGGGGACCCCGCAGGAACTCCTCAGAGGACAGCTCGGTTGACTCGACATTTCCGATCAGGGAATCGACGCGCCGAATAACAACGTTCTTGACGACGGCCTTGAACAGGTCTTCTTTCGTCTTGTAATAGAGATAGGTCAGGCCCTTGCTGACGCCGGCTCGTTTGGCGACGTCATCAATACGCGTGGCGGCGTAGCCTTTCTCGGCAAATGTCTTGAACGCCGCGTCGGCAATTTCCTGTGGCCGGTCCTCTTTTCTACGCTGGTACTTGGGTTGATTGGGCATGGATCGCGCATTTAATGACTCAACGGTCAGTAAGTATACTTAATGACCAGCAGGTCAGCAAGTGACAGGCATCGCAAATTCTGCCGAAATCGGCATAATCCGCGGCATGTTCACCTATATCGACCCATCAGTCCGCGAGCGACTCACCGCGCAGGGCACCCTGTTCCAGATCGACCGGGACGGGGCCCTTATCGAGCCGGGCAAGGCATCGCTGCATGGCTCCACGATCAGTGTGCTTGGCCCAATTCCGCTGCCGCTTGAACTGGGTGAGCTGCAGGTTGACGTGCAGTGGTTTGCCTGTGTGCGCAATACCGAACTCGGCAAGATCGAGGAACTGGCGGATGACCTGCGGGCCCAGCAAGGACAGCAGTCATTCGCCGCGCTGGCATCCTATATGGCCGTGAACAGTGTCATGGTGGTCGGCGATCCGTCGACCTGGAAAAACCCGCTGGTCCGCGTGCACTCGAGCTGCCTTACCGGCGATGTCTTCGGATCACAGCGCTGCGAGTGCGGTCCCCAGATGCAGACCGCCCTGGAGCGCATCAAGAATGATGATGAAGGTGGCATCCTGGTCTACATGGCGGGCCACGAAGGGCGGGGCATCGGACTCTGGGCCAAGGCAGCCACCTATCTATTGCAGGATGCCGGAGAAGATACCTACGAAGCGAATCGGACCCTTGGCCTGCCAGATGACTCGCGCGATTTTAGCGATGCGGCATCACTGCTGAAGTACTTCGTCGGCGGCAAGCCATTTCGCCTGCTAACCAATAACCCGAAGAAGGTGAATGATCTCGGTGCTTTCGGTGTAAGCGGCATTACGCGCGTCAAGCATGTGTCTGGCGTCACCGCGAGCAATCGCCGTTATCTCAGCGCCAAGCAGGATTGGGGCCATGAGATTTCGAAAGAAGACCTCGGCAAATAGCGGCTGATCTACTGTCGCCACAGTCTGAGATTGAGAGGCTTCTCCCCGGCGTTGCTGCGGATCGGGTTGATATCGATGCCCCCCCGGCGCTGATAGCGTGCCTGCACGGTTAACTCGTCGCAGCCGCAGCGACGCATGAGATCGACAAACATGCGTTCGATACAGGCCTCATGGAAATCGTTGTGCTCTCGAAATGACACGACGTATCGCAACAAACCTTTACGGTCGATTCTTGGCCCCCGATAGCTGATCTGCAGGCTGCCGATATCCGGCTGCGCCGTGACTGGACACAGGCTACGCAATAGATGGGTATGCAGGTCCTCATGCACTATTTCTGATGTCTCCGCGCGCAGCAGTCGGGCATCAACGTCCCAGTCGGAACAGCTCGCGTCCAGTTCATCGATACAGGCCCCCGCGAGGCGTGCCGCGCTGCGGGACTCGTTGTCCGCTACAGGCTCGACGGTGACCTTTACCGGCGCACCGGCACAGGCAGCCAGATCGCGCTCAATGCACTCGGCAATCGCATTTTCACTCGCGAATGAACTCATCGCAAACGAGCCGAGGTAGAGCTTCAGTGACTTGGACTCGATGATATTGGGAGATTCGGCCGGCACCCGAAACTCCGCGGTGGCGACCCTGGGCTGTCCGTTTGGACTCAGCCAGGTGAGATCCCAGGCGTTCCAGATATCGACCCCCGAGAACGGCAGCGGCTCGCCGAGGCCGAGGACGGCTCGGCTGTCGGCTCGGGGAATCGGGCACAGTACCTCCGGTGCGTACGTCTGCGGATAGTCGGTTTCACGACCCAGCGGTAAGTTCGTTTCATTCACGGGCGGTATTTTGCAGCATAAGTGGCAGTGATTGCCCGTTTCTTGTGTAAAATACTCGCCCTTTTCGGCTCTATCCCTTCCCAGAGTATTTCATGAGTCCTGCAAACGATATCCATGGCGCCCGACGCGGCTACATCATTCCGATCGGCGGCGCCGAAGAAAAACTGAATAACCCTGAGATCCTGGATCGTTTCGTGGACATATGTGGCGGAAAGGGTTCTCGTATCGGCATTATTCCCACTGCCTCTGAGCTGGAGGATACGGGACGCAATTACGAGAAGCTGTTCCGCATACTCGGCGTCACGCACGTCAAGGTGCTGCATTTTGTGACGCGTGAGGACTGCCAGTCCGATGAGGATCTCAGCTACATTGACAAGTGCGACGGCGTCTTCATGACGGGCGGCAATCAGCTGCGCCTCTCGACGACGCTCGGTGGTACAGCCATTGCGCAGGCGATTCGCCGTCGAAACGCCGAAGGTATGCATGTGGCCGGTACCTCCGCAGGTGCTGCATTCATGCCGGAGCACATGATAGCGGGTGGCAAGGAAGGCAGCACACCGAGTCCTGACATGGTCAACATGGCGCCCGGTCTTGGTCTGACCAACTCGTTTATCATCGACCAGCACTTCCGCCAACGTGACCGTCTTGGACGCCTGTTAACGGCGCTGGCCTACAATCCGTTCGCCGTCGGCCTGGGTCTCGATGAAGACACTGCGGCCTTTATCAAGCCAGGCGATGAGCTGGAAGTGGTGGGTAGTGGCGGCATTACGCTGATAGATCCCAGCGATCTGAAGTATTCTTCGATGGATAAGGCCCGCCGTGGCGAGCCTGTGAGCCTGATCGGCATTAAGCTGCACATCCTGGTTTCAGGTGGGCGCTTTGACATTGCGTCGCGTGACGCATTTGCCGAATAACCTAAACAAGAACGGGCAAGCGCTATGAGAATTGAGAGTACCAACGTATTTGTCGGGCCCAATGTATTCGCTCGATTTCCGGTTATTCGCCATGTGCTGGATCTTGGTGAGTTGGAACACTGGCCGACAGTAAGGCTGGGCGAAGATTTTATCGGTCCAATGCTTGAGCAATTGCCGGGCCTGTATGAGCATGGCTGTTCCTACAAGGAACCAGGCGGCTTTGTGCGCCGCCTGCGCGAAGACGAGGGCACCTGGCTGGGACACGTTATGGAGCACATCGCCATTGAGCTGCAGGTCGTTGCCGGTTCCGACGTGACGTTCGGCCGCACGCGCTCTATCGATGGACGCCCCGGTTTCTACAACATGGTGTTCCAGTTCAAGGATGCTGATGTTGGAAGACAGGCCAGCAAGCTGGCGCTGGAATATATTGGCAGCCTGCTGCCCGACAACCTCAAATTCAATGGCTCACCCGATGCTGAATGGGACTTCGCTTACGAACGTGATCGTTTCATTCGTTATGCGCAGCGTAAGGAATTCGGACCGAGTACTGCATCCCTTGTGCGAGCCGCCGAAGACCGCAACATCCCGTGGCTCCGGTTGAACCGCTACAGCCTGGTCCAGTTCGGGCACGGTCGCTACCAGCAGCGCATTCAGGCAACGACGACCAGCCGCACCAGCAATATTGCGGTAGAGCTGGCCTCCGATAAGGAAGAAACGAACGAAATTTTGCGGGATCTGGGTCTGCCTGTGCCCAAGCAGTTACTGGTCCGGACTTCACCCGACGCAGTGCGCGCAGCGGAACGCATCGGCTACCCGGTCGTTCTCAAGCCGCTGGCGGGCAATCACGGACGCGGTGTCGCTATCAACCTGCGTACACCGGAAGAGGTTGAGGTCGGTTTCGAGAAAGCGAGCGAACACGGATCCACGATCGTCGTTGAGAGCTACATCGAAGGCTATGATCATCGCCTGCTCGTCGTTAATGGAGAGCTTGTCGCTGCAGCAAAACGCGTGCCCGGGCACGTGGTCGGCGACGGCAAACATACGATAGAAGAACTCGTGAATGTCGTTAACGAGGATCCGCGTCGAGGTGTCGGGCATGAGAAAGTTCTCACACGTCTCGAGTTCGATCACCAGGCTGAACGCCTGCTTGAAAAGCTCGGTTATGACCGGACCACCGTGCCGCCGAAAGGTGAGGTCGTGTACCTCCGCTCCACGGCGAACCTGTCAACGGGCGGCACTGCAATCGACGTAACCGATGTTATTCATCCTGACAATCGCGAAATGGCTATTCGTGCCATCAAGGCGATCGACCTCGATATTGGCGGCGTCGATTTCCTGACGAAGGATATTACCGAGTCGTATCGCGACGCGGGCGGCGGTATTTGCGAAGTGAACGCCGGCCCCGGTTTCCGGATGCACGTGGCGCCGAGTGAAGGCACGCCGCGTGACGTTGCCGGACCCGTTGTCGACATGCTGTTTCCGCCCGATACGCCAAGTCGTATTCCGATCGCAGCGGTGACCGGCACGAACGGCAAGACAACAACCTCTCGCATGCTGGCGCACATACTCAAGATGTCCGGTCGCACGGTCGGCCTGACGTCGACCGACGGTGTGTACATCGACGGCAAGCTGTCGGTGCCGGGCGATATGACCGGACCTGTGTCCGCACAGATGATCCTGCGCGATCCGTCGGTTGACGCTGCGGTGATGGAAACTGCTCGTGGCGGCATGCTGCGCAGCGGCCTCGGCTTCCAGGAATGTAATGTGGCTTGCTGTATTAACGTGACGGCTGATCACCTTGGCCTGCGAGGAATCGATACGCTGGAGCAGCTTGCCGAAGTGAAGCGCGTGCCGATCGAGATCGCGACAGACGCGGCGGTGCTCAACGCCGATGATCCACTGTGCCTGCAGATGGCCGACTACACGGACGCCGAGAAGCTCAGCTATGTGACTATGAATCCGGCCCACCCGCTTGTGAAGCGTCATATCCAGGCAGGCGGCCAGGCATTTGTGCTCGAGCAGGGCATGAACGGGCACCTGATCTCGATCTACGACAACGAGACGCATACGCCGCTCGTATGGACGCACCTGATTCCGGCAACGATCGAGGGACGTGCGCTGCATAACGTGCAAAATGCGATGTTTGCGGCGGCGCTGGCCTACAACATGAATATCAGCCTTGAGGATATTCGCCAGGGCCTGCGGACCTTCGATTCGTCGTTCTTCCAGGCGCCGGGACGTATGAATATCTACGACGAGCACCCGTTCCGCGTCATCCTCGATTACGCACATAATCCTGCGGCAGTGAAGGCGATGTGCGACCTTGTCGATCGCTTTGAAACCGAAGGCAGGCGCATCGTCGTGCTGTCGGCGCCGGGTGATCGACGTGATGAAGACATCCGCGAGATCGCGGCAATTGCGTCCGGGCACTTCGATTACTTCATCTGCCGTCGCGATGACAACACGCGCGGTCGTACTGATGACGAAGTTGCCGTGATGCTTAAGAATCGCCTGCTTGAGGAGGATATTTCGCCGGACCGGATCGAGGTTGTTCCGGACGAGCAGGAGGCCAATACCCGCGCTCTTGAGATGGCCGAACCCGGTGACCTGATTCTGGTGCTGGGCGATCACATCAAACGCACCTGGAAGCAGATCATCTACTTCAACTCCGGGTCACGCGTCGACAACGGTGGCAAAAAGGCGGCGGTTTCGATTGACCTGCCCGAGTTTGACGGTTTCAAACTCGCCGATGAATTCGAGATCATCAGCGACGAACGCGGCGTGCGCATTGCGCGCGAGGAGGGCGACTAGCCGGCGGCTATGGAATATCTCGACGCGCGCAGACTCACCGGGCCGAGCCTGATCTTCGACGGCCCCGCCTGCATTCTTGATATTGCATGCACACCGGATGAAGCGGATGCGCTGGTGCCTGTGTGGGCCAACAATGTCGGGCGCATGCTCGAGGCACTCGACTGGCCGTCCGCCGAGTTCGCGTTCGTGAAATTGCAGGGCGGCATCAGCATGGCGTTCACCGCCCCGATCGACCAGCTCTATGCCGGCTCGGAAATTAACGAATGGGCGTGGGCTGCAAGCGCGTTCGAACTGGGTGTCACCAACGAGCAGCCGGACTTCGACGCATCGCTCGAGGCGTTGCGTCAGTCGTCCGATGAGGAGGCCAATCCAGAGCTGATGTGGCTAATCGATGAGGCTGCGGCGCACGGCAAGACACTCTTGTGGGATGACGATTTCGTATCCCTTGGACTCGGGAAGGGATCAGAGACCTGGAAGGTTCGGGAGATACCCGATGCGCTCGATTGGGATCGTTATCACGACGTGCCCGTTGGTGTTGTGACAGGTACCAATGGCAAGACGACGACAGTCCGATTTGCCACCCACATTCTCCGCCAGTCCAAGCGTGATGTTGGTCTGAGTTCCACGGACTGGATATCCGTTAATGAGCGCGTGATCGATCATGGCGACTGGTCGGGTCCCGGTGGTGCACGCAGCGTGCTGCGTGAGCAGGATGTGGATGTAGCCATCCTGGAAACGGCGCGCGGTGGTCTGCTGCGAAGAGGCATGGGCGTCGAACGTGCGGACGCGGCGTTGATCACGAATATTAGCGAGGACCATCTGGGTGATTTCGGTTCGCAAAACCTGGACGAATTGCTGGCGATCAAGTGGGTCGTGAGCCGGGTAGTTCGTTCGCAAGGCGACCTGATTCTCAATGCCGAGGATCACCGCCTGGTCGCGCAAGCGAAAGATCACGGCGGCGAACTGGTCTGGTTCAGTCTGGATCCGGACAACAGTGTCGTTCGCGGGCACATCGAAGCGGGTGGTCGGGCATTTGTGCTGGACGGTGATGAACTGTTGAAGCTTGAGAATGGCCAGCGCGAATTGATCTGCCGCAGCAACGAGATTCCTATCGCACTCGGCGGCGCCGCACGGCACAACGTTGCCAATGCGCTGGCGGCGGCTGCATTGACGTCAAGCCTTGGTGCCACGCTGGCGGAAATTGCCACAGGGCTTACGACCATGGTTCAGGATGACAATCCCGGGCGCTGCAATATTTATGATCTCAACGGCATCAAGATCCTCATCGACTTTGCACACAATCCGGCGGCTATGGCGGCGCTGTTCGATATGGCAAGCGCCATCCCAGCCAAGCGTCGTGTGCTGTGTTTCGGACAGGCCGGTGATCGCACGGACGAACTCATACGCGAACTGGCAAGGGATGCCTGGGAAATCGGTCTGGACCGTGTCGAGGTATCCGAGCTGGCGGCGTACCATCGCGGCCGCGAGCACGGCGATGTATTTGGCATTATTCGCGACGAATTGCTGAAACTGGGTACGGACGATTCGCAGATCGTGCACAACGAACTGGAAATGGAATCACTGCAGGATGCAATCGACTGGGCGCGACCGGGGGATCTCGTCATTATGCTTGCACTCGGTGGCGCCGCACCCGCGCAGGCGCGTCTCAAGGAACTGGGCGCTCGATAGCGGCGGTGGTCCCGGGCCTTACTCCATGCTCAGGATTTTCTTCCAGTGCTTCTTCTCGATTGGCATGATTGACAGGCGGTTGCCGCGGCGCGTCAGGATCATGTCCACCAGGCTTTTCTCTGCCTTGATTTCGGTCAATGTGATATTGCGCTTCAGCTTGCGCACGAACTCGACATCCACCAGGATCCAGCGCGGTTCCTCCTTCGTGCTCTTGGGATCGTAGTAGTTGGATTTCTGATCGAACTGGAGCGGGTCGGGGTAGGGCTCGCTCGCAACCTTCATGATGCCCACGACGCCAGGTTCCTTGCAGTTCGAATGGTAGAAGAAGATTTCATCTCCGATCACCATGTCGTCACGCATCATGTTGCGGGCCTGATAGTTGCGAATGCTATCCCACATGTCACGGCCATCGCGCTGCAGGTCGTCGATGCTGTAAACGTCGGGCTCAGATTTCATTAACCAATATGCCATTTCGTAATCTACGGATTGTTCTGGAGGGGGAATGACGCGCATTTTAGCACGCTCGACAAGCGCGATTTAAGCCGTTTTGCGTGGTAGGATTGCGCCTCGCGCAACCGGACGCGACCCTGGGAGGATAACAACAAATGGCAAATATGCTGGCCAATATTTTTGGCTCATCGCCGGTACGGCCCCTCGAAAAACACATCGACCTGGCTTTTCGTTGTGCGAAGAAATTACGGCCGTTTGTGGCGGCGGTAATCGACAAAGATCACGAACGCATGGCCGAAGTTCGCGGCCAGATAGAGACGCTGGAGCATGAGGCGGATAACATGAAAAAGGAAATTCGGCTGCACATGCCGAAGAGCCTGTTCATGCCGGTGCCGCGCGAAGATCTTCTCGAGCTGCTGCTCGTTCAGGACAAGATTGCGAATCGCACCAAGGATGTGTCCGGCGTCATCATGGGACGCAAGATGTCGATTCCCGAGCCGATCGCCGACAAGTTCCTTGAGTTTGTGGACAGCAACATCGACGCAGCAAAGCAGGCGCGTAAGAGTGTGCGCGAGCTGGATGAGCTGTTCACGGCGGGTTTCAGAGGCGCGGAGGTTGATCTCGTCACGGATTTGATTGAAGAACTTGATCAAATCGAAACCAAGACCGACGAGCAGCAGACCAAACTTCGCTCTGCGTTGTTCGACATCGAAAAGACTCTGGATCCGATCGATGCGATATTTCTGTACGAAGTAATCGCGTTGACTGGTGAAATTGCGGATATGGCCGAACGGGTCGGGCGCCGTCTCGAACTGCTGCTGTCTCACTAACAAGAAATTATAAATCGGGATTACCTGTATTCCCGGGGGACTCACTATGGATGCACAGCTCGTCTATATCGGCTTAGCCGCGGCTTTCGGCCTGTTTATGGCCTGGGGAATCGGCGCGAATGACGTCGCGAATGCGATGGCTACGTCGGTTGGTTCGAAAGCGCTGACGATCAAACAGGCAATTCTCGTTGCCGCAATTTTCGAGTTTGCCGGCGCCGTCCTTGCCGGCGGTGAGGTTACGTCCACGATTCGTAAAGGCATCGTTGATACGGGTCCCATTGCAGGCGAGCCGCAGCTCCTGATTTACGGCATGCTGGCCGCGCTGCTGGCGGCAGGCACCTGGCTGCTAATTGCATCCAGGAATGGTTGGCCGGTTTCGACGACGCACTCGATCGTCGGTGCCATCGTCGGTTTTGCCGCTGTCGGCATTGGTGTTGAGGCTGTGCAATGGGGCAAAGTTGGCACCATCGTCATGAGCTGGGTGGTGTCCCCGCTTACCGCTGGTTTTATTGCGTACCTTATTTACCGTAGTGTCCAGAAGCTGATCCTCAGCCAGGAGGACCCGCTTGCGAAAGCCAAGCGATATGTGCCTGTCTATATTTTCCTGGCGGCATTCACGATTACCCTGGTCACGATTCTCAAAGGACTCAAACACGTTGGTCTGACGATCAGCCTTCGTGACAGTTACATTCTTGCGATAGCGATAGCGGTTGGTATTGCGATGTTGGGTGCATTGTTTATCAGTCGAATCGAAGCCGATCCAAAGGCCGAGAAGAAACAGCACTTTGTTACCGTTGAACGTGTTTTTGGCATCCTGATGGTCGTTACGGCCTGTGGCATGGCTTTCGCGCATGGCTCAAATGATGTTGCCAATGCGATCGGCCCGTTGGCCGCTGTAGTGAGCATTGCGACTACGGGCGAAATCGGTGCCAAGTCCGCATTGCCGATCTGGGTACTGGCACTCGGCGGTGGCGGAATCGTTGTCGGCCTCGCAACGTTCGGCCGTCACGTCATCGCGACGGTGGGCAAGAAAATAACGCAGCTCACGCCGAGCCGCGGCTTTGCTGCGGAACTGGCGGCGGCAACGACTATCGTGATTGCTTCAGGCACCGGCATACCGATCTCAACGACGCATACACTTGTTGGCGCGGTCTTGGGTGTTGGCATGGCGCGCGGAATTGAGGCCATCGACCTGCGCGTGGTTGCGCGGATACTGGTCTCCTGGGTTGTCACGATTCCGGCTGGCGCTTTCCTTGCGATTCTGTTCTTCTTCTTATTCCGCGCTGTACTGCCTTAGAGGAATCACTATGCGCTCACTGCTGGTCGCGATTTCCGCTACGCTTATCTCAATCCAGGGAGTGGCCCAGGTTTCCGAAGTCCCGATTGTTCGGTATGACTCCCGGATACATCCTACATTGGGGCCGGCAGGCATGGTGGCCTCCCAAAACTACTTGTCGTCGGCTGTCGGTGCGGAAATCCTCGAGGCCGGTGGTAACGCCGTTGATGCTGCAGTTGCCGTAGGATTTTCACTGGCTGTGACGTTGCCCCGGGCGGGGAACCTCGGTGGTGGGGGCTTCATGCTGATTCACCACGCTGAATCCGGGACCGATATCGCCGTCGATTATCGGGAAATGGCGCCGATCGGCGCAACGCGTGATATGTACCTTGACGAGAACGGCGACGTCGACAACAGCAAGGCACGGTTTTCGCACCTCTCTGCAGGTGTCCCGGGAACGGTGGCAGGTCTTTACAAGGCACACAGCGAGTTTGGCCGCCTCCCCTGGAAGCGCCTCCTCCAGCCAGCCATTCAGCAGGCCCGCGAAGGCGTCATCATGACCTATGACCTGGCCGGATTGCTCCGGGCGCGGCGGGACAGGCTGTGCCGCGACGAAGCCGCTTGTGGCTATTTCTATAAGGCAGACGGTGTTCCGTACGAACCTGGCGAATTGTGGGTGCAGGAAGATCTTGCCGCCTCGCTGGAGCGTATCGCCGAGGATGGCATGGCCGGCTTTTACTCTGGCGAAACGGCCAGGCTGATCGCTGCGGAAATGGCCCGCGGGGGTGGGCTCGTTGATCAGGCGTCGCTGGCCGCCTACAAGACGGTCATTCGGGAACCAGCACGCGGTACGTATCGAGATTACGAGATCATCACTATGCCGCCGCCAAGCTCGGGTGGCATTCACGTCATTCAGATGCTCAACATCCTCGAAAATTTCCCGGTTGCCGAGTTGGGCGCCGGCGGTGCAGATAATGTGCACCTGCTGACCGAAGCGGCGCGCTTTGCCTATGCGGACCGCTCTGAGTACCTGGGTGATCCCGATTTCGTTGAGGTGCCTGTCGAATGGTTGACCAGCAAGGCCTATGCGAAAGAACTTGCGGCGACCATCGACATGAAAGCCGCACGCAAATCCGAGGATGTGGCGCCAGGTGTCGAGCCGGTTCCGGAAAGCCCTGACACAACGCATTTTTCTGTAATCGATGATGAAGGCAACATCGTCGCGAATACCTATACCTTGAATTTCTCCTTCGGGTCGGCCATTGCTGTTGAGGGCGCCGGTTTCCTGTTGAACAATGAGATGGATGATTTTGTTGCGAAAACGGGCGTGCCGAATGCGTACGGTCTGCTGGGTGGCGACGCGAACTCGATTGCCGAAGGGAAGCGCCCGTTGAGTTCCATGACGCCAACTATTGTATTGGTCGACGGTGAGCCGTCGTTTGCGACGGGCAGTCCGGGCGGTAGCAGGATCATCACGACCGTCCTGCAGGTTCTGGTTAATGTCATTGACCACGGCATGAATCTGGCCGAGGCGGCGATCGCCCCGCGCATGCATCACCAGTGGTATCCGGACGTTCTGCAGCTTGAGCCGGGTTTCAGCCCCGATACCGTTCGACTCCTGCAGGAGAAAGGGCATGATGTGCGGCGCACGCGCTACACCATGGGCAGCATTCAAAGTGTCGGTTTCAAGGACGGGGTCTACCGAGGGTCGTCCGATTCACGTCGTCCCAACGCAGCAAGCACAGCGCCGGCCGAAAAACACGACCAGTGACGGGCGTCGCACCGTCAATCTCAGCAGGCGCGCGCCGCTATGCGCTGTTCATGCTGGCCATCGTGTACATGTTCAATTTCGTCGATCGGCAGATTCTTGCGATTTTGCTGCCGGCCCTGCGGGACGAATTCCAGGTCAGCGATGCATGGCTTGGGTTCCTGACGGGGCCAGCGTTCGCGATGTTCTACATAGCGCTGGGAATTCCCATCGCGCGCTACGCTGATCGGCATAACCGTCGCAATCTGATTGCCCTCGCTGTTGCGGTCTGGAGCGGCATGACCGCGTTGTCGGGACTGGCAGCCAATTTCGTGCAGCTGGCGCTGGCCCGCGTTGGCGTCGGTATCGGTGAAGCGGGGTGCAGCCCGCCGGCACACTCGATGATCGCCGACTACTATCCACCGGCGCAGCGCTCCACGGCAATGGGTGTCTATACGATAGGGATCTCTGCCGGTATCATGCTCGCCTACCTGGCAGGTGGCTGGGTTGCTCAAAACATCGGCTGGCGCGAGGCTTTTTTCGTGGTTGGCGCGCCAGGCCTCGTGCTGGCGCTTATCGTGCGCTTCACGATTAAGGAGCCGAAACGGGGTCACTCCGAGGGGCGGGAGGCAACAGGTTCCCGGCCACCGTGGACAGAGACGCTCCGCGCACTATGGACGCGTCCATCGTTTGTACACATGACCGTCGCTGCCGGTATGTCGTCGTTTGTTGGCTACTCAGTGATCAACTTTCTGCCGAGCTTTCTCGTGCGGAGCTTCGGCATGGACGTCGCAACGCTTGGCCTGTGGCTCGGCCCGATTCTCGGCATTGCCGGTGGTTCCGGTTTCTTCCTGGGCGGCTACATCGCCGACCATCTGGGCCAGACGAGTCACAGGAAAGCGCTAGTATTTATTGGCCTGACGGGGCTGTTGACGGCCGTGATGTACGCATTGATGTTCAGCGCGGATTCGTGGCGGACCGCAATTTTGCTGTTCATTATCCCGGCCTGCACGGCGAACGTTTACCTGGCACCGGTCCTCGCCCAGGCACAGAGTCTGGTATCGTTGCGCATGCGCGCGGTGACCTCGGCGCTTGCACTGTTGATCATCAATATCATCGGTTTGTTGCTGGGACCGCAGGTGACAGGAATTATCAGTACGCTGCTGGAACCCCAGTTCGGCGAAGAGGCGATTCGGTACTCGCTGTTGATCGTCACCAGCGTCATGCTGCCGTGGGCGGCTTATCACTATATCCGTGCCGGCAGATCGATCGATGCGGACCTGGCCCGAGCGACCGAGCACGACTAAAACAAGATTCACATTCCGACGATAACTAACCAGAAGGATGCCGAGGTGACCAACAAGGAAATTATTGCGGGGCTTTATCAGAGCTTCGCCAGCGGGGATGTCCCCGCCGTT
>JAIBDF010000023.1 GCA_024679535.1 Chromatiales bacterium | reverse complement strand
CCTTGACCTCGATATACCGCCGCCGCTGCTCATCGCCTGGGGAGACGAAACCGGCAGGACCAACGAGATGGTGGCAGGCGTTCGTGGCCGCCGGAAACTAGCGCCGGAGCACTTCGATGCCGTGTTCGATCAGATGGACAGTTTAAGCCGGCGGAGTGCGGACTACCTGCGCGCTGGTGCCTGGACAGAGCTGGGCACCGCGATGAACATCTGTCACGGCCTGCTCAACGCCATTGGTGTTTCGACGCCCAACCTCGAACGCATGGTCATGTTGGCCCGGCAAAGCGGTGCGGCTGGCGCCAAGTTGACCGGCGCGGGCGGCGGCGGATCGATTGTCGCGCTGTGTCCTGGTTGCCTTGACGAAGTGCGGGACGCGCTGCAACAGGCGGGCTATAGTACGCTGTTGCTCGCCATGGGTGACTCGTCGTGAACAAGCAAAACAGAATCGTCTCGTCGGAAAGCGAAGAACTCATCCTGGTCGATCGCGACGATAACCAAATCGGCTACGCGTCTAAAGCGGATGCCCACGATGGCAGCGGTATCCTGCACCGGGCTTTTTCTCTTTTTCTTTTTAATGAGGCTGGCGAATTGCTGCTGCAGCAGCGCGCACCATGGAAACGGCTGTGGGGCGGTTACTGGTCGAACAGTTGTTGCAGCCATCCACGACGCGGCGAATCGCTCGCGGTGGCGACCTCGCGTCGGTTGCTGGATGAACTCAATTTTGATGCTGAGCTGGAGTATGTTTACCAGTTTTGCTACGAAGCGGGGTTCGGTAGTGCTGGCTCTGAGAACGAGCTTTGCCACGTATTCCTGGGCTGGGCGCCGGCAAACATTCAGCCGAACGAAAGTGAAATCTCGAGTATTCGCTATATAACTCCCACCGACCTCGAAAAAGAGCTGGAGCAGCATCCCGACAGCTTCACGCCCTGGTTTAAACAGGAATGGCAGGAGTTAAACAGGAATCATACGGAGCAGCTGGCGAGCTACTGCGCCGTTTAGGCAATGTACTTGTAGTACTCGATGCCGAGATCGGCAAAATGGCGCTCATTCGAGCCGCCAACACGATCAATTACAAACTCATTATGGGGCACATAGTCGAGACCGCTGGCGCGTCGCCCGTCATGCAGTGCCTTGTACTGCTCAAACGTCAGATCAACCGCAAACTGCATTGCATCAGCAAAGCGGATCTTGCGAGTCGCATCCTTCCAGCCTTCGGCCATGAAGAACGGGATTACCTCAGCTGCGTCACCGCTGCCGTATCCGAGGGTCAGTACTTCCTGGCCCGCCCCGAGGGAATTCTCATCAAGTGCCTGCTCGAAACCGGCGGCCATCCAGGCCGGCAATGCCGCCGTGTAGAGGTTGCCGAGGTCGAGCATCGTGTCGCTGCCGAGTTTCATCTTGTCCAGAATCTCGCGGCGGAAGTGGCGTGACGCGCGGAATGCGCGCAGCGCGGCCATGGTCAGCGGATACGCCTCGTAATTGAGGGTGTCGGGCTGCGCGAGGCGCGTGATCTCAGGCTTGGACGCCATTTCCTCAAGCATCAACGTCACATCGACGCCGGCTTCGTAACAGTAGGACGCAAGTTCCGCCCTGTCCTCGCTGTTGCCGTGACCCAGCGCAAATAGATAAGACACCGCCCAGCCCGTTTCGGGCATGCGGCGATAAGGGCGATGCATGAACACGGTGCGCAACGAGCGCAGGTACTCGCTTGGGTCCAGTTTGCGCTTCTCGTACATGTCATTCAAAGCATGCAGCGTCTCGTCGATGTAGCAGGTCGTGGAGTACTTGCCGTTGAACACCGGAAAGTCCTGCACCTGGTGCGATTCCGAGCGATCCTGTCCGCAGAAGCGTGCCATTGGTTTACGGAAGTCCATGACCCGGTAGTCAGAAGCTGACCCGGATCCGATCAGGTCCACAACGCATAGCTGCGGATTCTCCTCGAGCAGCATGGCCACAGCACCAGCACCCTGAGTGGGCTCACCCGAGCTGCCGCGCGCGTATTCGGCGATATCGGCGCAGACAACGATTGCCTGGCTACCGGCGCCATCAAGTGCGAGATGGCGAATTGCGCCCTTCATGCCGTAGACGCCGCCGAGGCAGGCGTGTTTGAACTCCGGGACTTCGCAACTGCGCGAAATGGGGGGCTTGCCGCGAGCCATCAGCGCCTCGTCGACCATGCCTTTGATGATGATAGCGCCGGCCGAGTTGTCGGTGCTCGACTCGGTGCCCAGCCCGAGAAACTTGACCCGGGTTGGATCGACATCGTACTGGTCGATCAGTCGGAGGACGGCATTGGCCGCCATCGTATAGACGCTATGATTGGGTCCGCGCACCCGAAAGCTGCGCCCCACGACTTCCCGAATCTTTGGCCACTGGTTTTCCGTCCAGTCACACCAGTCTTCCAGCCATACGCGGTACGGCGGGATATAGGCGGCGAGGCCGCTGATTCCGATGGGTCGTGTGTTTAGGGGCTGATTCATTTAATAAGTTCGCTATAGCCCGGCGATTTTAGTGCGGCGGGCCTTGTCACTCAACACTTTATTCAACCAATATCGAAATCGGACCGGATACCAGCGGTGGCTCCAGCCGGATATGCAGGTGATCTCCCAGCCGCACGCGCTAATAAGCGGTGGCAGGAAACAGATGGGAATAATTCTCCTTCGCATCAATGTGCCTCAGTGATGATCAAACGGAAATGAGCGCGAACAGCAGCGCGCCCAGCATTGTCATCCCAGCGCCAGCCGTGTAGGTGCCCGACAGGATGACGTATTTAAGAAAGGTGATGAAGTGCCCCTGGGCATAGACTCGCCGCATCGCCTTGTAAAGGTACACGGGAACGTAGAACGCGGCCGCAACAATCGTCAGGATCTTGAGGGGCTCGGGTAGATGCACGAGTTCCGCGAAGCGGGCAAACAGCACCTGGAGCGTCAAGATCAGGAAAAAGAAGGAGTGAAAATGCACGAAAAACAGCAGGTGTTCGACGAAGTAGCGGCGTGACAGCGGATACAGGCCCTTCAACACCAGCGCCATTATCGGCATAAGCACAATCAACGCGATGGGGATATTGTCCAGAACCAGGTTACCGAGCGTCTTGCCATCATCGGCACCGATGCGTTCGCAGATTGTTTCCAGCCGGTCTCGTGTTAATCGCCGCTGCAGCCAGTCCGGCATGTCGTCAGTACCGCTGAAGGTGCATTCACCGGTTGCAGGATTGACGTTGAAATTGAGCCCGTCCCCATCATCAGGGTCTTCAGCGGTGATACCGAACACAACGTCGCCGACCTGATTTGCTTCATCGACATCTTCCGCGTCAATAAGGCCTTCGTCCCTGAGTTCTGTCAGGACCTCGTTGACCGCGGTCTCTGTAGCCTCCTGCTTCGCAGCTGTCTCCTCCTGCTGCGCGACCACCTCTTCCGGCGATGGCTGCGGCGGGGGCTCGAATAGCAGGCTGAGATCGTCTTCAGGGTCGAAAAACGCAACCACAAAGAAAATAACGCTGAGCACGAGGTACATGCGGAACGGTGGCATGTAGCGTGCGCGACGACCCTCAAGGTAGTCGAGCGTCAACTTGCCGGGCCGGATCAACAATGGAATCAGCGTGCGCCACAGCCTCGAGTCAACTTCGAAAAGGTCGCCGAACGCATCCTGCAGCAGTTCCCACAGGCTGATGAGCCGGCCGCGAGCACGCTGACCACAGGTTCCGCAATATTGTCCGCTAAGTTCCGTACCGCAGTTAAGGCAGTTTGGATGATCTGGTAATGGCGAGCGCGTCTTGGCCATGCGTCAGGTTTTTGCGATCTTCTTCTTGCTGGATTTCTTGCGCGACGCTTTTTTTCTGGCAGCCGGTTTCTTTGCGGGCGGTTTCCTGGCGACAGGCTTCGTGGCTGCCGGTTTTGCGGCCGGCACTACGCGCTGCAGTTCGTCCGACGCGAAGTCGTCGACGTCGAGCAGAGCGGCGACCTTCTCATGGTAGTCACGCAGGCTGTTAGCTTCTGCCTTGCTGATGACCTGGCCTTTCTCCGCCTCTTCGATTTGCAGACCGATGTAATCAGATGCGATCAGGCCTTCCTTTCTCGCCTGCCGCAGGCGTTTTTCGAGCGGCGCATGCTCTTTCGCGAGTTCGAGTGCTTCCTGCAGCTTGCCGAGCGGGTTACCCGGCTCCAGCGTTGTGTAGGCAAACTCGCTCAGTCGCTCACGTGCCTCGCCCGGAGACGTAATCAGATCGACGACCTTGCGTCCGATCTCGTCAGACGGCGTCTTATACGTGCGGCCGCGCGGGAAGATGAAGAAGCGCAGGAACCACGCTACCGGTCGATTCGGGAAGTTCAGCAGGAACGCGTGTAACGCCTCCTGTGCCTGGTACATAAGTGTTCGCACCGACCATTCGACGAGCGGCAGGTCGGTCGCTCTCCGGCCCTGATTTTCGAAGTGCTTGAGAACGCAGGATGCGAGGTACATGGAACTCAGGACGTCACCCAGTCGCGCTGACAGCAACTCACGTTTCTTGAGTGCGCCACCGAGTGTCAGCATGGCAAAATCAGACGCCAGAGCGAACGCTGCGGTGTAGCGATTGATGTTCTGGTAATAGCGACGGGTCGGCGTATTCAGTGGAACCCTGCTGAATTTCGCATGCGTCAGTGCCAGAAACAGTGAGCGCGCCATGTTACTGATGGCATAGCCGATATGACCGAACAATGCGTCGTCGAACTCGATCAACCCGCGGTCATGATCTTCGTCACTGGCGGCCTGTAATTCGCGCAGCACGAACGGATGGCAGCGTATCGCGCCCTGGCCGTAGATGATCAGGCTGCGCGTAAGAATATTCGCACCTTCTACGGTGATTGCGATCGGCGTTGCCATGTACGCGCGGCCAAGGTAGTTGTTCGGGCCCATCATGATGGCCTTGCCACCATGCACGTCCATGGTGTCGTCGGATATCTTGCGGCTCAGCTCCGTGCAGTGGTACTTGAGAATGGCTGACGGCACCGCCGGCTTCTCGCCCTGATCGATCGCCCCCGCCGTGACCGACAAGGCAGAATTGATGATATAGGTGTTGCCTGCGATCCGCGTCAGCGCCTCGCCGACGCCTTCGAAATTTGCGATCGAGGTATTGAACTGTTTGCGAATGGTGGCGTACGCGCCTGTGGCATAACTGGCAGCCTGACCGCCACCACACGATGCGGCTGGCAGCGAAATCGCGCGACCAACCGAAAGTAACTCG
The DNA here is from genome assembly GCA_024679535.1 of Chromatiales bacterium. GTDB lineage: Bacteria > Pseudomonadota > Gammaproteobacteria > Steroidobacterales > Woeseiaceae > UBA1847. The sequence continues at coordinate 28,544 of JAIBDF010000023.1, read as the reverse complement.
ACCAGCATCTTCCAGCCTTTGCCCGCCATCTCGGGGCCACCGATGATGTAATCGAGGGGTACGAAGACATCCGTGCCCGAGGTCGGGCCATTCTGGAACGCAATCGTCAGAGGGTAGTGCCGGCGGCCGACCTCGACACCCTTGGTGTCGGTCGGAATTAGCGCGGCTGTAATCCCGCATTCTTCCTTATCACCCATCAGGTGATCGGGGTCATACAGTTTGAATGCGAGCCCGAGTACGGTGGCTACGGGCGCCAGCGTAATGTAACGCTTGTTCCAGTTGAGCTTGATGCCGGTGATCGTCTTGCCGTTCCACTTTCCTTTGCAGACGACACCGCTGTCGATCAGCGATGCCGCATCCGAGCCGGCCTGTTGCGAGGTCAGGGCAAAGCAGGGTATTTCCTTGCCGGAGGCGAGGCCCGGCAGGTATCGATTCTTTTGCTCATCCGTGCCGTAGTGCAGCAGCAGTTCCGCAGGGCCGAGCGAGTTCGGCACGCCGATCGTCGAGCCGACCGTCGCACTGCGACCGCCGATCTTGCTCAGGACCATGGCCGTGGCATAGGCCGAGAACTCCAGGCCACCGTATTGCTTGGGAATGATCATCGCGAAGAAACGGTGCTCGATGATGTAGTCCCAGACGGGCCGGGGCATATCGGCCAGCTCGTGACAGATTTCCCAGTCGTCGACCATGCGGCACAGTTCTTCGCACGGACCATCGATGAACGCCCGCTCCTCGTCCGACAGCTTCGGCGGCGGGAATGACATCAACTTGTCCCACTCCGGCATGCCGGAGAACAGCTCGCCGTCCCACCCGACGTTGCCTGCCTCAAGCGCCTCGCGTTCCGTATCGGACATCGACGGCAGCATCTTGCGGTAAACCGCCAGCAGGGGTTTGGTGATCTTCTCGCGTCGTACCTCGATGAGATTGGGCACGACCATCAGGCCGAACGCTACCCAGAGGAGAATGAGCCACCACCAGGCGCCATCACCGAATACAGTGTATGCGGCAACGGCAAGGCCTGTCGCAATCGTCGATGTGCGCAGGTCTATGCGCTGGTAGGCAAGAAAAATACCGCCGCCGATAAACAGCAGCGCCCAAAGCAAACTAACGGTGAAACCGGACACGACGAAGATTCCTTAGTACAGAGTAAAAGGCAGCACAGCTGCTGCCTCATACTTTATAGGAGTTCTTCAATCGCGGCACGTTCCTCACGCAGTTCAGCTTCAGTCTGGGTCATGCGCTCGCGACTAAAATCATCGATATCCAGGCCCTGCACGATTTCGTAGTCGCCACCGCTGCAACGCACCGGGTAGGAGTAGATGATTCCTGGCGCGATGCCGTAGCTGCCGTCGGCAGGGATACCCATGCTGACCCAGTCGCCATCCGGGGTGCCGAGGACCCAGTCGTGCATATGATCGATCGCGGCCGAGGCGGCTGACGCAGCAGATGATGCTCCACGCGCCTTGATGATGGCCGCGCCGCGCTGCTGCACAACCGGAATGAACTCATCAGCGAGCCATTCCTGGTCCACAAGCTCTTTGGCGTTCTTGCCACCGACGCTTGCGTGATTCACGTCCGGGTATTGCGTCGCCGAGTGGTTGCCCCAAATGCTCATGCACTTGATGTCATTGACATGGCTACCGGTCTTCGCGGCGAGCTGCGCCATCGCGCGGTTGTGGTCGAGGCGTGTCATGGCGGTGAAGTTGCGTGGCTTCAGGTCCGGTGCATTCGCCTGCGCTATCAGGGAATTCGTGTTGGCCGGGTTGCCTACGACAAGCACCTTGATATCGCGGCTGGCGTGATCATTCATGGCCTTGCCCTGCACTGAGAAAATCGCGGCATTGGCTTCGAGCAGGTCCTTGCGCTCCATGCCCGGACCGCGGGGACGCGCGCCTACGAGCAACGCGTAATCAGCGTCCTTGAACGCGGCATCTGGATCATCCGTCGCGACTATACCGGCGAGGGTGCCGAAGGCGCAGTCATCAAGTTCCATCACAACACCCTGCAGTGCTGGCAAGGCGGGAGGAATCTCAAGTAGCTGGAGAATGACGGGCTGGTCATTGCCCAGCATCTGGCCGGAGGCGATCCGGAAGGCAAGCTGGTAGCCGATCTGGCCGGCAGCGCCGGTAATCGTGACACGAACGGGTGCTTTCATTGTGGTTATCCTGGCATGGTAATCAGTGGATTTCAGGACCGCGATTTTAGCATCGGCTGGTCCGTCAGGCACTTTCGGGAACTACCACCTTTAGTCCTATTCCTCGAAGTCCGGGAATTCGGTCACGAGCAGCAAAAGCTCGCGGTCGGCGGCAGCGGTGCGGCCCTCGGCACGCAGATCCTCGATACAGGCGTACCAGGTTTGGGCAGACGACCGCATATCCGGATCGCAATCTCTCACCTGCTCTTTCTTATCAAGTCTCGCTGCCGCGTGGAAACTGAGTGCGTCAGCGGCTGCCGCGGCAGTCGGTTCAGGTCCAGACCGCGAGCGTGCCTGTTCCTCCGCCTCTCGAAGCAGGCTCATATCCTCTGTCACAGAGTCGCTGGACACCGAGACGTTGTCGGTAGCGAGCTCGACATCCCTGGCCGGCGCCGCCTCGGCCGCGGCAGGTGGCGAACTTGCCTGTTTTGCTGCCGGTACGCTGAGCTGCAGCGCGGCCGGCTCATCGGCATCGATGAGCGGCGAAGTCTCGTGTTGGAGCTGCGAAATCTCGAGCACGATTGCGAGGCTCAAGCCAATGGTTGCGGCCCAGGCGACCGGTCTGATCCAGACCCTGGCCAGCCCATAACGCGGGCGCGGCTTGGTTGCCGCCATCGCCAGAATCTTGTGGTCCAGCTCTGGCGAGGTCGTTTCCGTTGCCAGGCCCTGATAGGCCTCGGAAACGCGCGGGTCGTTGTGGTTCGATTCTGTCGTCATGATCGTTCTGCCGGTTCGTCGATCGCGATCCGCAGCTTGCCGACAGCATAGCGAATTCGGCTCTTTGCCGTTTCCCGGTTGCAGCCGGTTACCGTCGCGATCTGGTCAACACTCAGGCCCCCTTCTTCATGAAGCAGGAACGCATCGCGCTGCTCGTCCGGCAAGGTGCGCAACGCGATTTCGAGGCGTTCCCTGGCCAGGCTGCGTTCTGCTGCCATCTCGAGTGACTCTCCCGGGTCGCTATGCGATTCGGGTTCCAGCACCGTGTTTGTCGAGTGACGCTTGTTGCGGCGCACGTAGTCGATAAAACAGTTATGGGCGACGCGATAAAGGAAGGTTGTGAATTTCGCGGTCGGCCGATAGGACTCACGCGCCTTTATTATCTTTCCCCACACGTCCTGGAAAATGTCGTCAGCATTGTCACGATGGCCGCTCAGCCGCAGGAGATAACGATAAATGGCGTCTTTGTGACGTCCGTACAGGATCTCAAAAGCCTGCACGTCGCCATCGCCATATCGCAACATCAGGGCGCTGTCATCCGGTGTATGGGCCATGGCCTGAGCATAGGCGAGCGCCGCCTTGCTGCAAAGGGCGGTAGTGCTCCGGACTCGGGGTGCGGCCAGGGATTGTGCGTTGGTGGCCATCGGGTTTCCTGTCAACATTTCTTTTACTAACGGCTATGGCGGGTACTACGGGTTAAAAAAATATTGACCGGAGGGCTTGCAAACTGATCTCTTAGTGTTATAGTCAACTATAACACTAATTCACCAAGCTCCCGACACAGGGTGCCCGGAAGGTCCGGGAGATGAGATATGAACAAGCTATCACCGTATATTCATGAAATCATTAGCTTTATCGTTATGTTGCTGATGCTGGTCGCACTGGTTGCTAGCCAGGCGAATGCCGGGGCATACCAGCTTGCGGCGCTTGATGCGGCGAGCGATGAGGTTGAAAGAGCCAGTTATTTCCGTCTCGAAGACGAGTAAAGTAGCGACGGAACAGTTGCGCCGGCCTTGAAGACCGGCGCCTTTTTAAGCGCCAGGGCGCGAGACAAGAACAGGAACCGACGTATTTATGGATCCTAAATGGAATGAAGACCAGCCGATCTATCGGCAATTGCGCGACCGCGTCGTAGCAATGATTCTGGAAGGCGTACTCGGAGATGGTGATGCGCTGCCGTCGGTCAGGAACGTGGCGGCAGAATACCGGCTCAACCCGTTAACAGTGCTCAAGGGGTACCAGGAGCTTGTCGATGAGGGGCTGGTCGAGAAGAAGCGCGGTCGCGGCATGTTCGTTAATGAAGGGGCCCAAAAAAAGCTGCTCAAGGCCGAGCGAGGTCGATTCCTCGACAAGGAGTGGCCGAAGGTGCTGGCTACCATTGAGCGCCTCGGTCTCGAGCCGACCGACCTGTTACAACAATTAGAAAAGGACTCAGGAGTGGACAATGACTAGCCTGGTCAACGCCCGTAGCGTTTCCAAGAACTTTGGCGCGGTGCGCGCCGTTGACAACGTCAGTTTTGAAATCGAGAAGGGCAAAATTCTCGGGCTGATTGGGCCGAACGGGGCCGGCAAGACAACGCTGCTCAAAGCCGTGCTCGGATTGACCGAATGCGAAGGTGACTTGTCCGTACTTGGTTTCGACCCGTTCAGGCAACGCAAACAGTTGATGCAGAACATCTGCTTTATCGCCGATGTCGCGGTACTGCCACGCTGGATCAAGGTGTCGCAGATCCTCGACTACGTTGAGGCGATTCATCCGAATTTTTCCCGCTCCCGGGCCGAAGAGCTACTGCTCCAGACAAGTGTTCGGTCCGACGCCAAAGTTAAGGAACTGTCCAAAGGCATGGTTACGCAATTGCACCTGTCGATCATCATGGCGATCGACGCAAAATTGCTCGTTCTTGACGAACCGACCCTGGGTCTCGATATCCTGTTCCGCAAGGAGTTCTACGCCAATCTTCTTAACGACTATTTCGACGAAGAGCGCACTATCCTGATCACGACGCATCAGGTCGAAGAAATCGAAAACCTGTTGACCGACGTCATGTTTATCAACGACGGCAAGATTCTGCTCGATTCGTCGATGGACGCATTGAGCGACACTTACGTCGAGGTTATGGCTTCGGGTGAGGGCGCGCAAAAGGCGCGTGGCCTTGGGCCGATCGCCGAAACTGAGATGTTCGGCAAATCGGTCATGTTGTTCGAAGGCGTGAGTCGCGAACATTTCGAGGGTCTGGGCGAGATTCGCATTCCGTCAGTGACCGACTTGTTCGTGGCGAAAATCAAGGAGGCGCGCAAATGATTAATCACTACGCCGCCCTGATAAAACGCGAATTCTGGGAACATCGTTCGATCTGGATTACGCCGGTTGCTATCTCAACGATCGTTACGCTCGGCGTGCTCACCATGTTGATGTTCGTATCGGGATTCGCCAAGGAACTGGATCTCGCGATCTTCGGCGCACAGAACATTGCCAGTGACAACGAGAGACAGGCTGCGCTGACTGGTTTTTTCCTCGGCACGTCCTGGGTCTTCCTGCTTGCCCTCGGCTTTCTCACGGTGTTCTATTGTCTTGACTCACTGTATGCCGAGCGCAAAGACAAGAGCATCCTGTTCTGGCGATCCTTGCCGGTCACCGATGCGGAAACGGTGATCTCCAAGCTGATGACGGCGCTCGTGGTTATCCCGATAGTTGCTGTCCTTGGCATTATCGCAACCCACATCATAAATCTGATCGTCACAAGCATCTGGGTTGCTTCAAAGGGTGGCAATGCGGGTACCCTGATCTGGGGGTCGGTGCCGCTCCTTGATAACTGGGCTGCAGCTTTCATAGTGACCCTGGCTGGTGCGGTATGGATGTCGCCGTTTATCGGCTGGTTCCTGTTCATATCGGCCTACGCGAAACGCATGCCGTTGTTGCTGGCCTTCATGCCCATCTTTGTCATTCCCATGCTCGAAGGCATCTTCCTTCGATCATCAGTCTTTGCGGAAACAGTGCTGGACCGCGGTGGCTTGCCACTGTTCCGATCGATGGATTTCGACGCGATGTTCGAGGAAGAACAGTGGCGAGTCAGTGAGGACGTGGCCAGTTTGCTTAACCACATTGATATCGTGAAGTTCCTGACGACCCCATCGCTCTGGGCCGGTATCATCGTGTGCGGTTTGTTCGTTACCGCCGCTATCTACGTACGCCGCTATCGCGATGACAGTTAGTCACGCGGTTCCGGGCCGGCTGCTGACGTTCAGTTTGCGCAGCCTGCCCCGGAACTGGTGATAACTCAGTCCAAGCAGATCTGCCGCAAGTCGCTGGTTAAAGCGTGCCTTCTCAAGGGCCGCCTCAAGCAAATCGATTTCGGTATCAATCAGCCGCTGCTTCAGGTCGGCCGGCAGTAGTGGGGCCTTCCGCCGCGCCATTACCGGCCTGTCCCGGGCAGGGACGTCGGCAATCTTAAAAGGTGAATCAAACGGGTCGAGGGAGATATCGCGAATGGGTCTTTCGGGGTCGGCGGAGCGATAGACGGACCGCTCGATCGCAAACCTGAGCTCCCTTACATTGCCCGGCCACTTGTTCCTCAGCATCGCCGACGTCGCCCTCGCGCTGAAGCCAGGAAAGAAGCTCCATTTAAGTTCGCTTGCCATATTGATGGCGAAGGCATTTGCAAGCGGCAAGATGTCTTCCACGCGGTCCCGCAGCGGCGGCAGGGTTATTACATCGAATGCGAGCCGATCAAGCAGATCCTTGCGAAATCGTTCTTCCGCGGCCAGGGATTGCAGGTCGGCATTCGTCGAGCCGACAATCCGGACATCGACACGCAGCGTCTCGTTACCGCCAACGCGCTGAATCTCGCCGTACTCGATCGTGCGCAGGATCTTCTCCTGCATACGCAGCGAGATCGTGGCCAGCTCATCAAGAATCAGCGTGCCGCCGTCAGCTCGCTCAAAATGGCCGATGTGTGTTTTGGCGGCTCCCGTGAAAGCGCCGGCTTCGTGCCCGAACAGCTCCGATTCAAGGATTGACTCAGTGAGCGCCGCGCAGTTGACCTTTACCACATGCTGTTCCCAGCGATTTGAGAGAAAGTGCAGCCGGGATGCGACGAGTTCCTTGCCGGTACCGCGCTCGCCGACCACCAGCACCGGTTTTGAAAGAGGGGCCGCTCGCGAGACGTGCTCCAGCATTTCCAGGAATGCCGGGGCTTCGCCAATGATCGGCTGGGATTCAGGGGAGATCGCCATTGGTCAATTAAGCCAGATAATAGTGAAAAAAACTAATTACTGGTAAAACGCGCCACTACAAAATTTCCTTCGATGAGGCTATAAGCTCACTTAAATTATTAAAATCAATAGGTTATGGCTATTCGGGGGAGTTGGCACGATTGCTGCAATATTACTAGCACAGTCACGCGAAGAGAGGAAAAATCATGGGTATTTTCACGAGATTCAGCGACATCGTGAACTCGAACATCAATGCGATTCTCGACAAAGCCGAGGATCCCGAGAAGATCGTCCGCCTGATGATTCAGGAAATGGAAGATACGCTCGTGGAGGTTCGTTCCGCGGCGGCACGTTCAATCGCCGACAAGAAGGATCTGAATCGTAAGATCGAAACGCTCGATCGTGAGCGGAGTGATTGGGACGAAAAGGCCGAACTCGCGATGCGCAAAGGTCGCGAAGACCTGGCGAAGGCCGCGTTGGTTGAGAAATCTCGCGCCGCTGGCGCCGTTGAGGTCCTGAAAGAGGACTACGGCGCCGTCGACGAGGGACTGGCGAAACTCAACGAAGATATCGCGCGTCTTGAGAGTAAGCTCGAAGATGCCAAGACGAGGCAGAAGGCCTTGTTGGCACGGCACAAGACAGCGAGTAGTCGACTGGCGGCCCGGAAGAAGATCCATGACTACAAGATCGACGATGCCATGGTGCGCTTCGAGGCCTATACGCGGAGAATTGATGATGTCGAGGGCCGGGTTGAGGCCTATGATCTCGGCCTGCCGAAGGATTTGACTCACGAGTTTGCGAGCCTGGAGGCCGAAGAATCGGTGAACAAGGAATTGGACGCCTTGAAGGCGCGTGTTGCAGCAGAGCGAACTGCGGGCGCTGAATAACAGCAGGGCTTCCGTCAGAAAAAGATACAGAAATACGGAGGAAAGAATGAGTCGAGACACGTGGAATATTGACTACGGCCCCTTACGAGGCTTCTACCGTGATCGTGAAAATGGTTGGATATTCGGCGTCTGTGCGGGCGTGGCGGAGCGGTTTAATTTTAAACTTGGTACGGTTCGAGTGATTGCAGTCATCAGCCTGTTGCTGTTCTTCTGGCTGACCGCCGCGATCTATATCGGCCTGACGTTGCTGATCAAGGAGAAACCCCTGGTCTATGCCGGACGCCGGAGCGAATATGAATTCTGGAGGCGGGTATGAGCACCTTCGCCGGAACGCCGGAACGAAGACTCTACCGTGACAAGGATAAGGCTGTCCTCGGCGGGGTCTGCGCGGGTCTCGCCGATTATCTCGGATTTAACCTGAAGGTAACGCGCTTGCTGGCATTCATCACGTTTCTTTGTGCGATGCCGTTTGCAATCATCGGCTATCTCGCAGCTGTCTTCCTGATACCGCCTTCGTCGTCGAGGGCAAAGGCCAGAGCTGACTACGAGGAATTGCGCAAGGAACAACTACGCGAGGAAATCAGGCGTGCGAAACCGGGTATTGATGAGATACGCAGGCGCTACAAGTCGATGGACCAGCGTCTTGCGAGAATAGAAAAATACGTCACGTCGTCGCGCTATGAGCTCGACCAGAAATTACGCGGACTGTGATCACAGCATAGGGGCTGTCAATGAATACGATGTTTTGGATTGTTTGTATCGTGGCGATCGTTTTTACGGCGGACACCGTGCAGCGGTATCTCAAATTAAAAGGCGACAAGAAGACCGTGGATCCGGATCCTGAGCTCGAGGAGACGCTTGCGCACATCGAACGGCTTGAAGAACGAATTCGCGTTCTTGAGCGTATCGTTACCGAGAATAAATTTGATCTGGGTCGTGAAATCGAAAGGCTGAAGTAGCAGCAATATAGATGAAAAAAAAGCCCGTTCAGGACGGGCTTTTTTTGTATGTACGAATTTGACTATCGATTGCGGTCTTTATAAGCACGAACCTGCACATTGAATTCTTCAGCAACAAGGTTCATTTCTTCAACGGCCGCATTGTATTTCTTGTTGAACATTTCCTCGCGCTGGCGCTTCGTGTCATCGTCGACCTCGCCGAGCCCCAAAACAGCGGCTGCTTCATCGGCCTCAATGCAGGTCAGGTACTCTTCCATCGACGCCATGTACGTTTTCACACCCTTCTGTCCGGCGATCATGTCATCCTTGGTCGCGGACGCGCCATTCGGCACATTGACGCGTTGCGGGTAGTCACAGGCAAGGGCGCCTTGCGCGGCGAAAATCATGGCTACGAATATGGCCGTTTTGGTCAGTTTGTTCATGCGTCCTACTTTGTCGAGCCTGCGGCAATATCTTTCGCGGCGAGGCAGGTTGTCTTGGATCGGTAATTTAAGCATGTTGCCGCGTTCGAGTGAAGTCAGTTGAAAGCACTATTTAAATCATATTCTTACGATGTATAGATACGATTATGAGCGGGCTAAGCTGAACCAATAATGAACCTCAACATTATGCAAACAGTGCGCGATGTGTGTCCGTGCCCTCGGCCTGGGAGAGCAGGAGTTCAAGATAGTTATCGGCGCTCATGGGGTCCCCAAACAGAAGTCCCTGTACGTAAGAGCAGCCGAGCTTCTGAAGGAAGTTCAGCTGATCCTCATCCTCGACGCCTTCGGCTACCACGTCCATGTTCAGATTGCGGCCCATCTGAATAATCGTATCGACAATCGTGGCGTCGTCGGGATTGGTCGCAATATTCAGGACAAAAGACTTGTCGATTTTGAGTGTGCTAATCGGGAACTGTTGCAGGGCACTCAATGAGGAATAGCCGGTTCCGAAATCATCAATCGCCAGATGCAGACCGAGTCCGTAAAGCTCGTCGAGCAAGCGAATGGTACGTTCCGGGTTTTCCATAAGCGTAGTCTCAGTAATCTCCAGTTCAAGCGAGGTCGGAGATATCTCATGGCTGCGCATTATCGAGCCGATACGGTTGATAAAATTCAGCTGCCGCAGCTGCTTGAGAGACAGGTTGACCGAAACGCGACCCGGAGAACCCACGCTGCGCTGCCATACGCGAAAATCCTCACAAACCTTGTCGAGCACCCATTCGCCAATCTCGATGATCAGGCTGGTTTCTTCCGCGATGGGTATAAAGTCGGAGGGCAGGATGAGGCCGCGTTCGGGCAGTTCCCAGCGGACCAGCGCCTCTGCTCCAAAGACCTCTCCGGTTTCGAGGTTGTACTTCGGCTGGTAATGAACCAACAATTCGTCGCGCTCAAAAGCTCGTTTCAGCTTACTCTTCGTAATGAGCCGCTCAACCGAGGCCTCGTTCATTTCAGGCACATAGAACGAGTATACGTTTCCACCTGACTTCTTTGCGCTGTAAAGCGCGGCGTCCGCATTCCGAATCAGGTCGATAACGTTCGGTGCATCCAGGGGGTAGTAGGCGATGCCCATGCTCGCGGTCATGAATACTTCATGACCCTGCACGAAGAAGGGGTCAGCAAGTCGGTTCAGAAGCGTCTGCGCCAGTTCGGAGGTCTCGCGTGTTCCCGTCTTATCGGGTCCCAGATCATCCAAAATGACGGCAAACTCATCACCTGCCAGCCGGCCGATGATCGATTTCTTGGGAAGTGCTCCTGACAGTCGTTCTGCGACCGTCTCCAGCGTGGTGTCACCGGCAAGGTGACCAAACGTATCGTTGATTTCCTTGAAGTGATCAATGTCGATATAGAACAGGCAGAGGGGCTTGCCGGCACGCCGGGCACGCGCAATACCACGCTGTAGCAGATGCTGGAACTGCATGCGGTTTGGGATCTTGGTCAGGGCATCCGTGCGCGCGAGGTAGCGGATTCGTTGTTCGGCACGGCGTCGTTCAGTGATGTTCTGCGCCGCATAGATTCGGCAGGTTGTGTCGTCATCTCCCCGAATTACCGAGCAGGTATAGGACACCGGAATTGACTCGCCGAATTTGCTTTCGAAAATCGCCTCACGCGGCAGCCCCGACGGTGAATCACTCGCCAATGATCGGCTCCTCTTGGAGTTGATCACGAAGTCGATCGACGTTCCCTTGAGTTCGTCCTCCTCGTAGCCGAGCAGGTGCGTCGTCGCCGTATTGATTCGCTCGATTTGACCGCTATCGGTCGTTACGACGATAGCCTCGTTCATTCCCGACAGAATGCTGTCCACGTAGTTACGCGAATGGGTCGTGGCTCGTAGTTTGTCCCGCATGTCGTTGAAAACGGCGGCAAGCGCACCAAGTTCATCGTCACTAGATTCGGGTAACGGTTCGCCAAAGTCGGCGTCCCTGAATTTTTCAGCCTGTGCCTTTAATTGCCGAATCCGTTGCGTTTGACTCTCCACCAGCAACCAGGTCACGGCAATGCAAAGAAGCAGCACGGTAGCGGTACCGCCACCGATCCACAGATAGCTGGTCCGCCGATTTTCTCCTTCCTTGGTGTTTATTACCTCGCTGAAACTCGCCAAATCAGCGTGCATCGAATCAAGTAAAAATGCCCCGGAAATACGCCCGATCTCCAGCTCATTTCGAACTATTGGGCCCGAGCGCAGCAGGTAGTCATTTAGCCATACGGAATCCGGGCCGCCTTCGCCCTGAGGATACGCTCCGACAGTAAAGGTCGCGCCCGTCGACAACGCAACTTGCATGCCGGCCAAGTTCGGATTGGAAATGAGCACACGCTCAAGTGCGGGGACGATGGCATTCTCGTCTGCCGCTGCCAGCTCGGCTGGCAGTGCATCGGAGATTGCACGCAGTTCTTCCAGCGAATGCCTGTCAAAGTTCATTTGCAGGAGCGAGCGGTGTTCCTCGTAGCTCGTTGCCATCATCTGCCCGGCAAGCCAGCGATATTGGCCGAAAAACATAGACAACATGATCACCGCGCCGACCGTGCCAAGCACCGTCGCGTAAAGAAAAAGTCTCGGAATCCTGCTGCCGATCATGTCATAGTTATTATTCGGCCAAATTACACCCCCGAGTGTAGCACTCCGATCGGGCCGGAAAAGCATTGTTTCCACACTGGATAATAAAAAAGGCTGAACTGCCCTCTTTAACGCAAACTGCCGTCAGGCGTCGTTCTTGTTGCGTTTTTCCACAAAGCCCACGGGCTCAGGCTGCACGGTGGTTCTCATAACGCCTTCAACCACGGCGCCCTCCGCAACAGCAATGGCCTCGCCAGTCACGGTACCCGTGATTTTTGCGGACTCCGCTATCTCTACTTTGCCGGAGGCAATAATGTCGCCTTCTACATGCCCTGAAATCACGACATTGTCGGCCTTGATGGTGCCGCCCCAGAAGCCGTTGCGTGCGAGGATGATGTTGCCGTCAATATCGCAATCGCCGTCGATTTCGCCACTGATCTGGAAGTCGCCGCGACCGGTCATTACACCAGTGATCTTGCAGCCCTCATTGATCAGTGTCGGTGCACCTGAGTTGCGGTCGCGAAAGCGCCTGCGCTTCGATTCATTCATGCCGTGTCGGCTCCGGGTTGGGTTAAAGGAATAGCAGGAACGCATAGTACCCGCTGAGGCACGCCCTGTTAATATGGTAAAACTGCATGTCAGCTCGGAATGTGTGAGCAAATCCAAAGGAAATGATTTGAAGCAGGGGTTTGAACAGCGCCTGGAGGCTCTTGCTGCTGCTGGCGGCGATGTGCTCAATGGTGGGTTGAAGGGCGTCGAGAAGGAATCGCTGCGCATTACCCCGGACGGGTTTCTCTCGCAGAGTCCACATCCGGCAGGTCTTGGCTCAGCCCTGACCAATCGCTACATCACCACCGACTTCTCGGAGGCGCTGCTGGAGTTCGTCACGCCTGCCTTTCCAACGACCTGGGAAGCACTGCGTTGTATTTGTGATATCCACCAGTTTACGTACGCGCATCTCGGGGACGAGCTGTTATGGACGGCCAGCATGCCCTGCCGAATTCCGGGTGATCGCGAAATACCGCTGGCCCGTTACGGTGATTCCAATGTGGGACGCATGAAGACCATATACCGGCGTGGTCTCGGGCATCGATACGGACGGCAAATGCAGGTTATTGCGGGAGTGCACTTCAATTACTCTTTGCCCAGGGCATTCTGGCCTGCCTATCGCGCCGTTCTCAATGACGCCCGGGACGACGTGACGTTTCGGTCCGACCACTATCTCGGCATGATCCGAAATTTCCGCCGTCTGGGCTGGATCGTACTGTATCTCTTCGGCGCCTCGCCGGCAGTTTGTAAGTCCTTCGCTGGTGCAGCGGCAAAACTACCTTCGCTCAACGCCGACACGTGGTTTGAACAATTTGCGACTTCGTTGCGCATGAGTGATCTGGGCTATAGCAACCAGAACCAGTCGCGTATCAATATCTCACTGAACAGTCTGGATGAATATGTACGCGACCTGAGCAGGGCAATCCGCACGCCCGAGCCATCTTATGAGGCAATCGGCGTAAAAGTCGGCGATCGCTACGAGCAGCTGAACACCAACCTGCTGCAAATCGAAAATGAATACTACTCGTCAGTTCGCCCGAAACGCGTCGCCCGGTCGGGCGAGCAGCCTACCGCCGCCTTGCGGCGTGACGGCATCGAATACGTCGAGATCCGTTCGCTGGACATCAACATGTTCGACCCGTCGGGCATTAATCAGAACACGATGCGCTTTATGGAGGCGTTCCTGATCTATTGCCTGCTTGAAGACAGCCCGAAACTGAACGGTGACGAACTGGAGGAAATTCGGCATAACCACTCCGGCACCGCCAAACGAGGGCGCGATCCTGATTTTCGCCTGCAACGCCGCGGCAAAGCCGTCACTTTGCAATCCTGGGCAAGGGAGATCCTGGAGAATGTCATGACGGTCGCGGAGATGATTGATCGGAACGGGAGCGACGGGAGCTACAGAGCCTCCGTCGGTATTCTCCGGGCGATGGTCGAAAACCCCGATAGCACGCTCTCGGCGCGTATTGTCGCGGAACTGGAACAAGGCGGCACCAGCTACTTTGAGTTTGCTCACGGCATGGCGAAGTGCCATCGGGACTACTTTGCGTCCATTGCGCCGTTGCGCGCCGTTCAGGAAAAGAATCTGACTGACGAGGCCGCTGATTCCGTGGGGCGTCAAGCCGCGATCGAGGCGGCCGACGAGATCACACTGGACGAATACCTGCAGAAGTATTTCACGGCCTGCTAGGGCGGAACTCACGGCAGATCAGACCGGGTTCGCGTTTGCCAGCCCCATTCATGTGCGTTCCGTCACAAAAAAAGTCTATCAGGTAGGCCGCCGCCGCCAATTTAACTAAACTTTGTGCATGTGCCTGATCTGGCAGGCGAATTGATTCGCGGTGAAACTGTTTTGCTGAAGACTTTTTTCCTTGGGATAGTGCTTGGACTGGCTGCCGCTGCAGGTGCGCTGTATGCGATCCCGGCCGTTGACCAGGTTCGTGAGGCGTCAATCGTCAAGGTCGCGCCGAACGGCGGTAACTCCGAGACGTTCCACATCAACATACCGATCGATCGAATCATGCTTGGCGATGCCGGCCAGGCCGGAGTAGTACCTCCGGGGCTGAAGTGGCCGGCGGACGAGGTCCTTGCCGATGTTCGCGCCGAGCTCTTCAAGATTCGTAATGCACGGGACGCAGTGGTTGGTGTAGCCGTGCGCACGGCGGCGACATCACAAGAGAGCAACGTGATCGACTGGGTTCTGCATTTGCCGGCCCGTGGGTCGTTATTCGCTAACATGGATGTCGCACCACTCCAAGGTGGTTTCCGCATCGGTGAGATTGCTTCGGGCTCGCGCGAGTTCCGAGCATTGAGTGGGTTCATGACGGAGCGCTGGATTTCGAACGACTCCAGCGAGGAAGGTGCGCCAGCGGGTCGCATCGAACTGTCAGCAACCTACGTCGGCCAGCTGGACTCACTGGCAACAGCGGAGACAGTCGAATGAAGTATGCGGTCTCTTTCTTACTGGGATTGACGGTCGGCGGCATACTGTTCGTTGCGGGCCTCCTCTACAATCCGTTTATCGCCGACCGTGGACTGTCGCCACTGTCTGTGAGCAATGCGGAAGTGATCACCCTTCGTTTCGCCAATGTGCCGGCAGAAAGCATTGCCTATACCAACGATGGTGAGTCGCTGCATGATCCATATCCTGAGAAAATACTACAACTCTGGGAACCACCTATTCGTTCGACGACCGCCATGGCGACCGTCATGCGTGACGCGCGCAATCGGGTCGCAGGAATCGGCGTAAAGTTCGCATCGGATTCCGAAAGCACCAGGCTGTTAACAGGTAGAGCGATTGTAGACAGCGTCTGGTATATCTATTTGCCAAAGCATGGCAGCCTGTTCATCGAGCAAACAGAAAATTACTTTCCATTTGTCCGCGAGGTCGCGTTCCCGGCATGGCGTAGTTCGGCAAACAGCTGGCGCGGAAGCTGGCTTGGTGACTTGACAGCGGGTCCTGGCGCGCTCGGCACGGCCGCCGTAACCGGCGGCTCGGGACGGGTCAAAGGACTGAGGATGGAGGGTATTGAATCGATCAGCGTACGCGCTTTCTCGGCCGATACAGGCCTTGTGTCGTCTGAGGGCCGTATTCTTGTTGAGCTGCCAGAAACGTTGGACGGGATTGAAGACTAAGTACCCGGGTCCCGGCTTCAGCTCATCAGATCCTTTAGCGCAACTGCTGAATCAGCCAGCCTGTCGGTCGCGATTTCTACCCGATTGGCGATTAGTTGTTTCGATTGCACAAAGTCGCGCGGCGCGTTAATGGCGTCGACCGCGAGCAGTCGTCCCTCCCGAAGATAGAGGCACGAAAATGATCGTTCGACTGGCTCGCCGCGTATGACGACATCGTCGTAACCCTCAGACAGGCCGGCTATCTGTAATTTAAGATCGTACTGATCCGACCAAAACCAGGGTACCTGCGCATACACGGTGTCCTTGCCACACAGGTTGGCGGCAGCTGTCTTCGCTTGTTCCAGCGCGTTATGCACGGATTCGAGCCGTAGTTGTCGTCCGTAGATTGCGTTGGGGTGCACCGTACAGTCGCCCACGGCATAAATATCCGGGTCCGATGTCTGGCAATGGTCATCGACAACAATCCCATTGTCGACTTCCAGCCCTGCATCGGTAGCGAGCTCGGTGTTCGGCAGGATCCCTATACCAATGACAACGATGTCTGCGGGTACCTCCTCACCCTCAGAGGTCGTTACCGACTTAACCCGCTTTTTGCCATTCAGTGCCGTTACACCGGTAGACAGGCGAAACTTGACGCCGTGGTTGGTGTGTTCGATCTGATAGAAATCAGAAATTTCTGCCGACACGACGCGGCTCATGACACGGTCTGCCAGTTCAATAACGGTGACATCCAGTCCGGCCTGTTGTGCGACTGCGGCTACTTCAAGTCCGATATAACCGGCGCCCACGATAACCATACGCCGACCCGACTCCATCTTCTTTCGAATTCCGTCTACATCCGCGATATTGCGCAGGTAGTGCACACCTGCTAATTCCGAACCGTCGATATGGAGCTTACGTGCTCGTGACCCAAGCGCGAGTACCAGTCGGTTGTACCCAATGGTCCCGCCGTTATCGAGGGTGAGGCATTTCGCTTTGCGGTCGAGAGCCACGATGCTGGTTTCTAGATGTAGCTCGACCCCGGCGTCGTCGTAAAAACTGGCGGGCTTGACGTACAAGCGTTCGGCTGGCAACTCGCCGGCCAGGAACTTTTTCGAGAGTGGCGGTCGCTGATACGGCAGATGGGGTTCGTCACCAACAAGCACGATCTCGCCCGCAAATTTGTTCTGGCGAAGGCTTGCGACAACCTGGCCGGCGGCGTGGCCGCCTCCGGCAATTACAATCTTCTCGTTCACGTCGGTCTCCTAGACCGGTACCAGGGGCCACAAAATCGGCAGTAGCACCATGACGGTGATGAACACCACGATAGTCAGTGGCACGCCGACCTTGAGGTAGTCGATAAATCGATAGCCACCCGGGCCCATAACCAGAATGTTCGCAGGATGAGAAATCGGGCTCGTAAAGCTAGCCGAGGCCGCCATCGCGACGGCCATCATCGCCGTCTCCGGAGCGACGTTCAGATCACCCATGGCTGACAGAACGATTGGCGACATGAGAACCACCAGTGCCGCGGTCGGAATGATCATCGTCGCCATCGCGGTGAGAATATAGAGGCCCATTATCACCGGCCACGGCCCGGCGTCGCCAAGCAGGTCCATAACCTGACTGGCGAGATACTCCGCTGCACCGGTTTCCTGCATCGCGGTGCCCAGTGGCAACATGCCCGCTATCAGGAATATGGCTCGCCAGTCAATTGCGCGGTAGGCCTGTTCCATGTTGAGGCAGCCGGTCAGCACCATAATCGTGCCGCCAATGACAGCGGCAATCGAAATGGGTGCATAGCCGGCCATGACGGTCAGCACCACACCCATCATGATGGCGGCAGCCAGCGGCGCTCTGCGTGTGTCCGGTGGTTTCTGGCCCAGCGGAGTCAGGATCAGAAAGTCGGAGTCGGTTGACAATAATTGCAGGCGATCTCGCGGACCCAGCAACAGCAGCGCATCACCAATCTGCAGGCGCTCGTCAGCGAGCTCCGTGCCCACGGTTTCGCCCTCCCGCCAGATGCCAGCAAGTTCGATGCCGTAGCGTTCGCGAAAATTGAGTTCACCGACGGTGCGGCCCGCAAGCGACGAGCGCGGGTCGAGCGTAGCATCCATAAGGGTCAGGCGCTCTGACTCAAATGGCGTGACGTTAGCAGGGACCTTGGTATCGATTTCGAGTTCCTGCAAGCCGCGAAGTACGTCGAGATCGCTGTGCTGGCCTTCGATAAGCAACAGGTCGCCGCCCAGCAGAACTTCATCGCCGCGCGGCATGACCCTTAGCTCGCCGTCCCGGAATATGGCCAGCACCCTGAAGTCGAACACGTCGGCAAGCCGGCTCTTGGCCAGCGTCTCTTCTGCGAGATCACTGTGTTTAGGGAGGCGTACCACGAACATGCGTTCGCTGGGATGGTACTCAGCAAGCTCTTCTTCTGTGCGGATCTCCACCGCAGAAAAGTCCGAGAACTTTTCGAGCTGTGCGATAGCGTCGACTTCGCCCTGAACGAGCACCTGGTCGCCCGCCTTAATGGGCACATAGGTGAGATTCGTCAGGCGATAGGCACCGCGGCGCATGATGCCAACAACCGCGACATCGAAGCGTGTACGAAACGCAGCATGCCGCACCAGTTCCGAAACCACCGGGGAACTGTCGCTAATCGTGACGGTGGCGTACATCACCTTGGATGCCACCATCGACTTGAGGACAGGTGCTTCGCGCTCGATGACGAGATCGGACCAACGGCGCAGTTCGCGAAACTGGTCAACACGACCCTGCACGAGCAAGCCGTCGCCAGCCCGCAGGACGATCTGTCGACCGGGCAGGGTCTCGCTGCGTCCGTTGCGAAACAACGAGAGAATGATGAGGCCTGTCGATGCCCCGATGCGACTTTCGGCGAGCGTCTTGCCAACCAATACCGAGTCGGTCGGAACGCGTAACATGAACGTGCGTTCCTGCAGCTTGTAGCGCGAGCGCAGGCTGCGCTGACTGACGTGCTTGTCTCGCGCCACGCGCGTTTTCGGCAGCATAAAGCGTCCGAACAAGGCGACGAATGCGACACCGATTACCATGACAATGCCGCCGAGCGGTGTGAAATCGAACAGTTCGAATGGTTCGTAGCCATTCAGGACCATCGACTCACTGATGAGAAGGTTCGGAGGCGTACCGATCAATGTCATCAGGCCGCCGAGCAAAGTCGAGTAAGCCAGCGGCATGAGGAGCCGGGACGGAGCAATACGGGTGCGCCGCGCGACCTCGACGACAACCGGCAACATGAGGGCCGCGACACCGATGTTATTCATGAATGCCGACAACACCGCGCCCGTAATCATGATGACTGTGATCATCGCGACTTCGCGGCGGCCGGCGAGCCGCATGACCTGTCGGCCGATGATGTCGGCGATGCCAGTTCGGGTGAGGCCCTCGCTAAGGATGAACATCGCCCAGACAGTAATAACCGCGCTGTTGCTAAAGCCGGCAAAGGCCTGATTGGAGTCGACGAGCCCTGTGACCGCAAGTGCGCCGAGCACGAGTAGCGCTACAACATCCATGCGAATGACTTCGCTGATAAAAAGGACAAGCGAAATTGCCAGGATGCCGAGTACCAGTGCGATTTCGAAAGTCATTCAGTGATTCTTTGGATCTGCAGCAACGTCATGGTTGGGATTCATCACTTTTATACACGACCTGAGGTGCAAAAGCGCAGTGCGCATGCATCCTGGCTCCGGCTTGGGCAGAATTCATGACCATGGCAGACAATTCTATCTACGAACGTATCCATCAGGGCAAACGCCGCTCGTTCGACATTCGGCGGGTCCGTTACAACGTGACCCAATGGGGCGACCCGAATGCGCCGACCTTCTTTTACCTGCACGGCTGGGGGGATTCGGGGACGACATTTCAATTCGTTGTCGATGAGTTGCAAGACGACTGGCATGTTGTTGCGCCGGACTGGCGCGGCTTCGGGCGATCTGTTGTCGAGTGTTCGTCCTACTGGTTTCCTGACTACCTGGCAGACCTGCACGCCTTGCTCGACGTCTATTCACCCGATGAGCCGGCACGTCTTGTCGGCCACAGCATGGGGGCGAATATCGGGGGTCTTTATGCAGGCACCATGCCGGAACGCGTGAGAGCATTTGTCAATGTAGAAGGCTTTGGGCTTAACGATTCAGAGCCGGATGCCGCGCCACAGCGTTACCGACAGTGGCTCGAGCAGTCACAGGACTTGCCGACATTTACGAAGTACGCGGACAGACGAGCGCTCGCGGCAAAAATTTTGGCACGCAACCCGCAGATGAGCGCAGCACAAGCGGATTTCGTTGCCGGGGAATGGGGTACCGCGCAGGCGGACGGTCAATTCACGTTACGTGCCGATGCGCGCCACAAGCTGCCTAACCCGGTTCTGTACCGGCGGGCTGAAGCTGAGGCCTGCTGGCGTGCAATCACAGCCGATATTCTGCTGGTGTCAGGTGGCGCCAGCCAATTTGCACGCAGCGCGGGGCAGCATCAGGGCAACGTTTGGCCGGACGCGGAAAGCGTCGAGATTGCCGGAGCAGGGCACATGCTGCATTTCGAGACGCCGACCGAGCTGGCAGTAGCGATAGAGTCATTCCTGAGCAAACACTTGTAAATACATCCAGTACTGTATAAAAATACAGATTGGCTCGGGACGATCTTCCTGGAGTGTAAATGCAGGCGGCGGAACAGGAATTTGACCATCTGGGGACTCTGAACCCGGCGCAGCGGCTTGCCGCAGAATTTGGCGAGCGACGTGGAGCGGGTGGCTTCAGGGCGGGGCCCTTGCTGGTGATCGCGGGCGCCGGCACAGGCAAAACCATGACGCTGGCGCATCGCGTGGCTCACTTGCTGATTGAAGGCGTGAGCCCGGAGCGGCTGCTGCTGCTTACCTTCACACGACGTGCGGCGCAGGAAATGACCAGGCGGGTTGAGAATATTGTTCGCGCCTCATCGCGTGATTCGACGCCGTTGCCCTCCGGTGGTTTGCCCTGGTCTGGCACGTATCATTCGATAGCCAATCGCCTGCTGCGCCGTTTCGCGCACAACCTGGCGCTCGATCCGGGATTTTCGGTGCTGGACCGTGGCGATGCGGCGGACATGATGGATGTTGTGCGGCACGAACTGAAGCTGACTCGAACGTCGCGCCGCTTTCCCAAGAAAGACACCTGTCTTGCAATCTACTCACGCTGCGTTAACACGCAGAAGCCGTTGGCCGAAACGCTGGACGTGACCTATCCGTGGTGCTCCGACTGGCAGGACGAGCTCGGTGAGCTGTTTCGGCACTATGTGCTGCGCAAGCAGCAGAGCCAATCGCTCGACTATGATGATTTATTGCTCTATTGGGGCCATCTTGTTGCCGAGCCGGAGTTCGCCGAGGAGATAGGCTCCTGGTTCGATCATGTGCTGGTCGACGAGTACCAGGACACGAACCTCGTGCAGGCGCAGATCCTGAACGCACTGAAGCCGGATGGAGATGGTGTCACAGTTGTGGGCGACGATGCGCAGTCGATTTATTCGTTTCGCGCCGCCGAAATCGAGAATATTCTGGGTTTCCCCGACCAGTACATGCCGTCGGCACAGGTTATTACGCTCGAGCAGAATTACCGCTCGACGCAGCCGATACTGGACTCAGCCAATTGCCTGATCGCCGAAAGCGAACGCCAGTACCGCAAGAACCTGTTCTCCGAGCGCAAGGACGGGGGCAGGCCACGTTACGTTACGGTGGAAGATGGCGACGCCGAAGCTGAATATGTCGTGACGTCAATTCTTGCCAATCGTGAGCTTGGCATGGAGCTTAAGGAACAGGCCGTTCTGTTTCGTGGATCGCATCATAGTGACAGGCTCGAGCTTGAACTCGTTCGACGCAACATTCCCTACGTGAAATATGGCGGCCTCAAGTTTCTTGAAGCGGCACATGTTAAAGATCTGTTGTCGGTCTTGAAGTGGGCCGAGAATCCAAAGAACGAAGTAGCGGCATTTCGCGTGCTGAAATTACTTCCGGGAATGGGGCCCGCGACAGCCTCCCGGTGTTTTGAGCATCTGGCCATCAACGACCATTGTCTCGGTGCTCTGAGTGACTTTCGACCGCCGGCCGCAGCGGCGCAGGACTGGCCGATGTTCTGCGAACTACTTGCATCGCTGTCAGATGCCGAATTTGATGATCGAGGGTGGCAGTCACAATTGCCCGAGGTCAGACGCTGGTACCAACCGCATCTCGAACGAATGTATGACGCGCTCGATACTCGTGAAGCTGATCTTGAACAACTGGAACAGATATCGGGGCGCTACCCGACACGTGAGCGCTTCCTGACCGAACTGACACTCGACCCACCGAGTGCGGCCGGTGACCTTGCTGGAGATCCGTTGCTTGATGAGGACTACCTGATTCTGTCGACAGTGCATTCGGCCAAAGGTCAGGAGTGGGAATCGGTGTTTGTTCTTAATGTAACTGACGGCAATTTTCCGTCTGAGTTTGCGACCGGTAAACCCGAAATGATCGAGGAAGAACGTCGACTCTTGTACGTGGCGATGACGCGCGCAAAGCAGTCATTGTCGCTGGTGTCACCGCTGCGCTTTCATGTGACGCAACAACGCCGTGACGGCGACCGGCACGTGTATGGCGCTCGTAGCCGCTTCATGTCGGATCGTTTGCTAGCAACGATGGAGAACCGTTTTGCGGGAAGGCCCGAGACCGAAGGCAGTGCGTTCAGAGTACGCTCGGATAAACGGATCGATGTGGCCGAGCGTATGCGGCAAATGTGGTAGGCAAAAAAAGGCGGTGACAGCAGTCACCGCCGAATGTTACGAAACAAACAGCATAAGGGATTTTCAGTTTGTTACGTCGGTCTTCTTTTTGATGACGCGCACTTCGTGTTTTTCGTGAGCCTGCTCATCACCACCCAGCTCACTGCCGTCGAGAAACAGGATTTCACCATCCTTGCCGGCTTCCTCCAGAACCTTCTCGAGTTTTGCTCGAGTGTCGTCATCTAATTCGTCGCCCGAAATAATCGTGACGCCATGAGAATCCTTCGTCTTGATCACTCGCACCTGTTTATGCTTTTCGACAACGATGTCTTCGTCCTCGTGCACTTCATGCAGCATTGTAAAGTCATGTTCACCCTGCAGACCGGCTATTTCGATCGTTTCGCCTTCAACGTCAAACTCAAAGCCGTCTTCAGTCCGCAGAACCGTGACCTCGTTGCCGTCGTCGTCGGTAATGACCTCGCTCTCACCTACTGCGAGCTCGTGTAAATCGACGTCCGAATCCTGGCTGTCAAACCGGAATACCCGATGTCCCGTGTCGTCGCCATCGATGGCGATCTTGACTTTGGTGCGCGGCTCTTCACCCGCCACAGCAGCGGTGCCGATAAGGCACACCCAGAAAAAGACCATAAAAGTACGCAGTTTCACGTGATTCCCCTTATTAACTAACTATCTATTTGATGCACCGCCGATGCATAACGTTGCAAACAAATGGGAATAAGGCCCGCATGGCCGACGCTAGCCCAGAAATATCCGGTAAGCGGGGTTATCGCTCTCTTCCCAGTGGGTGTAGCCAAGTTCCGCCAGGTGGACCTCGAGTTTGTCAGTCTCATCCTGCGGCACATCGATGCCGGCCAGAATGCGACCATAATCCGAGCCGTGATTGCGGTAGTGAAACAGGCTGATATTCCAGTCCGTGCCGATCGCGTTCAGAAAGTCGAGCAGGGCGCCTGGCCGCTCGGGGAACTCGAATCGGAAGAGCCGTTCATTGCGGATGCCTGCGGACTGCCCGCCAATCATGTGCCGCACGTGCAGCTTTGCCATTTCGTTGTCGCTGAGGTCCTCAACCGGAAAACCCTCGCCGCGCAGACTGGCCAGGAGTTCGACACGTTCCCGCATGCCATTTCGCAGTTGAATGCCAGCGAAGATATGCGCCTTACGATTGTCGGCGTAGCGATAGTTAAACTCGGTAATCCCGCGCCGACCGACCGCTTCGCAGAAGCGACGGAAGCTGCCCGGCTGCTCCGGTATCTCGGCGGCCAGGAGCATTTCTGTTTGTTCACCTACCGCCGCGCGCTCTGCTATATGGCGAAGACGGTCGAAGTTGACATTGGCGCCGCAGCTGATTGTCACCAGTGTTTTTCCGCTAAGACGATTCTCAGCCGCATATTTTTTGGCGGCCGCGACGGTCAGGCCGCCGGCAGGCTCGACAATCGAGCGCGTGTCTTCATAGATATCCCGGATGGCGGCACATATCTGATCAGTGTCCACCGTGATGATTTCGTCGACGAATTGCTGGCACAGGCGAAACGTCTCATCACCCACGCGGCGAACCGCAACACCATCCGCGAAGATGCCCACATGATCGAGCGTAACGGGATGACCAGCAGCCAGCGATGCCCGCATGGCGGCCGAATCTGCTGGCTCGACACCGATAATACGAATATCGGGCTGTGTCTGCTTAACCCAGGCGGCGATACCGGCGATCAGGCCGCCACCGCCGACCGGCACGAACAGCACATCAATATTCTCGTCAGCCTGATCGAGAATTTCCCTGCCAATAGTGCCCTGACCTGCAATGACGTCCGGATCGTCAAACGGGTGAATAAATATGAGGCCTTGCTGTGCCGCGACCTCACGTGCATGCGCGTAGGCATCGTCGTAAGTGTCGCCATGTAGCAGAACTTCTCCACCCAGTGCCGCGACTGCCTCGGTCTTGATCGCAGGGGTCGTAACCGGCATGACGATTACAGACCGGATCCCCTTGCGTTTCGCAGCCAGCGCCACCCCCTGCGCATGGTTGCCGGCAGAACTGCAGATGACGCCTTGTTTGAGGTCGTCATCGGAGAGCCCGGCGATCTTGTTGTATGCCCCGCGCAGCTTGAACGAGAACACGGGTTGCAGGTCCTCGCGCTTCATCAGCACCCGATTGTGGAGGCGCTTGGAGAGGTTGGCGGCCAGATCCAGCGGCGTCTTTTCGGCAACGTCATACACGCGCGCGCGCCGGATCATGTCCAGATAATCAGTCGTATTCATCCGGCACTTATCGCATACCGAGGATGGATCCGCAAAGCGCCTCAATGCGGGGTCTGATTCCAAGGTGGTAATCGCCACGATGCCCTTTCATAATACCGGCGTGAAAAGAATCCTGATCAGCAATGCGCGACTCGTCAATGAAGGCGAGACCCGGGACGTTGATGTACTGCTGGAGGGCGACAGGATTGCCCGTATCGATGGCGCCATCGCCGCGCCCGAGGGGGCCGAAGTAATTGACGCGTCCGGCAAGTATTTGCTGCCGGGGATGATCGACGATCAGGTTCATTTCCGGGAGCCGGGGCTGACCCACAAGGGCGACCTCGCCACCGAGTCGGCGGCGGCAGCGGCCGGCGGCATTACCAGCTTCATGGATATGCCTAACGTAAACCCCCTGACGACGACGCGCACCGCGCTGGCCGACAAGCATGCGCTCGCAGCGGGACGTTGCACCGGTAACTACGGTTTCTACTTCGGTGCTACGAATACTAATATAGAAGAAATTCGGGCGCTGCAGGTGGGTGAAGCCTGCGGCATCAAGGCGTTCATGGGTGCGTCGACGGGCGATATGCTGGTCGACGATCCCGACACGCTCGACCAGATCTTCGCGCACGCACCGGTTATGGTCGTCACGCATTGCGAGGACTCGCCCATGATCTGGGCCAACGAGGACGCCGCCCGCGAGAAGTACGGGGACGACGTGCCCTTAACAGAACATCCCAATATCCGGTCCGCTGAAGCATGCTATGCGTCCTCGAGCCTGGCAATCGAGCTCGCGCGCAAACACGACGCGCTACTGCATGTGCTGCACCTTACGACCGCGATTGAAATGCCGCAGTTTTCAAAAGCGCATCGATCAGAGAAACGCATTACAGCTGAGGTGTGTGTGCACCACCTCTGGTTTGACGAGTCTCGTTATGAAGAGCTTGGGACCAGGATCAAGTGCAACCCCGCGATCAAACGTGCGACAGACCGACAGGCGTTGATCACTGCGTTGAATGAGGGGCGTATCGACATCATTGCGACCGACCATGCTCCGCATACCGCAGAAGAGAAGGAAGGCACATATTTCAAGGCACCTGCTGGTCTGCCTCTTGTGCAACACGCGCTACTGGTGCTCTTCGATCTTGCAGCCTCCGGACAGATCAGTATTGAGTTGCTCGTCGACCGTGCCTGCCACGCGTCCGCCGATATTTTCGGCATGAAGGAACGCGGCTACGTGCGAGAGGGCTGGTTTGCGGACCTGGTACTTGTTGACGCGGCGAAGCCCTATCGCGTTACCGCAAACAATGTTCTATATAAGTGTGGCTGGTCCCCATTCGAAGGCCACGAATTCTCCTCCACGATCGATACGACGATCGTTAACGGTGACGTCGTCTATCGCGATGGCGCTCTTACAGGCAGAATTGCCGGACGCCGGCTCGACTTTGCTCGAGCCCGGTAGTCATAGTAGAACTGTTTACTTTCCGGGTGATCCCGTTATGCTAGCGCCAGCCAATGAAGCCGACAGATACATCTAACCCCCAGTACTTTCACAAAGTTGTTGACTGCCAGTGGGGCTGTCCGGCACATACGGACGTTCCTTCGTATATTCGCATGATCGCCCAGGGGCAGTTCAGCGATGCGTACATGGAAAATCGCAAGTCCAACGTATTCCCAGGCATTCTGGGGCGAGTATGCGATCGTCCCTGCGAACCCGCGTGCCGTCGTGGTCGTATTGAAGAAAAGCCAGTGGCGATCTGTCGTTTAAAACGCGTTGCCGCCGATCATCGTGATGACATTACAGAGCGACTGCCCAAGGCGCCGGAAAAGACGAACGGCAAGAAGGTTGCGCTGCTCGGGGCCGGCTGTGCGTCGCTGACCGTTGCCAATGACCTGGCTCCGATGGGCTACGAGGTTACGATTTTTGAGGCGCTGGATACAACGGGCGGCTTGATGCGGACCAACATTCCGTCTTTTCGCCTGCCACCGGCGGTGCTTGACGAAGAAATCGGCTATGTCCTCGACATGGGTGTGGACCTGAAGCTCGGGCACCGCATCAATAGCATGAAAGACCTGCTCGACGAGGGTTTCGATGCGGTATTCGTTGGCACAGGTGCACCGAAAGGCAAGAATCTCGAAATTCCTGGCCGTTACGACTCGGACCGGATTCATATCGGCATTGAGTGGCTGGAGTCGGTCGCTTTTGAACACATCAAGGAGATCGGCAAGAAGGTGCTGATCATTGGTGTTGGCAATACGGCGATGGACTGTTGCCGCACCTCACTCAGGATTGGCGCCGATGATGTCAAGGTGATGGCTCGCAAGCCACGCGGGTACTTCAAGGCATCGGAGTGGGAACTCGAAGACGCCGAGGAAGAGAACGTCGAGATCCTGGTTAATCACTCTCCCAAAGAATTCGTCTATGAGGACGGCAAACTGGTCGGCATGAAGTTTGACCTGATGGAATACAACATTGAGGAGAATGGGCGCATCGATCGTGGCACCTCGACGGGCGAGGTGGTTATTCCCTGCGATGACGTTGTGCTGGCGATCGGGCAGGACAATGCGTTCCCGTGGATCGAGCGTGATATTGGCATCGAATTTGACAAGTGGGACTGCCCGGTTGTCGACGAGACCACGATGATGTGTACTCGTGACGGCATTTTCTTCGGTGGCGACTCGGCGTTCGGACCCAAAAATATCATCTGGGCAGTCGAGCACGGCCATCAGGCGGCCATCTCGATGCATAAGTATTGTCAGAACGAAGATCTGCACGAGCGGCTGCCGATGGGGCTGAACCTGTCGACCCAGAAAATGGGCATGCATGAATGGAGCTACTCAAACGACTACGATGGTGTGTCGCGTCAACTCGTACCGCACGTCGAGTTGAAGGAGCGCTTCAAGAAACTGAATATCGAGGTAGAGCTTGGTTTCTCTGCCGAACAGGCAGTAGAGGAAGTCGAGCGCTGTCTTAATTGCGATATTCAGACGGTCTTTACGGAAAACCTGTGTATCGAGTGCGACGCCTGTCTTGATATCTGTCCGGTGAATTGCCTGACGATCACGCCCAACGGTGACGAAGAAGATATTCGCGCGCGCCTCAAGGCGCCGGCCCTCAACCCCGATCAGGCCCTGTATGTCTCCGATGCGCTGCCGCACACGGCACGCGTTATGGTCAAGGACGAAGACCTCTGCGTGCATTGCGGGTTGTGCGCCGAACGTTGCCCGACCGGTGCCTGGGATATGCAGAAATCGAATCTACTTATTCCCTACGCCGCCGATGAGGCTGCATCCGACCAGCCACAAGCCGCCACAGGCGGAGCAGCGAAGTAGAGGATATCCGTGGCATCAATTAACGACGTCGTCATCAAAATCGCCACCGTCAATGGCACCGGTTCGGCGAGCGCCAACGGCTTGCTGCGCAAGGCCATATTCCGAATGGGCGTGCCCGTTGTGGGCAAGAACTACTTCCCCTCCAATATCCAGGGATTGCCTACCTGGTATGAGATTCGTGTTACGGGTGACGGTTACAGTTGTCGTTCTGACCGGGTGGATATCATGGTGGCGATGAACGCGCAGACGTACGCGAAGGACCTTGCGGATGTCGAGCCGGGCGGCTGCCTTATCTACGACTCGACCTGGCCTCGCAGCATGCTGCTGAATCGTGACGATATTACGATTATCGGCATCCCGCTTTCGAAAATGTGCAACGAGCATTTCGACGGTGCACGCGCGCGTATCCTGATGAAAAACATCGCGTATGTCGGGGTTATTGCCGCATTACTCGATCTGGACCTCGATATTATCAAGGGCCTCCTGGAAGAAACGTTTGCCGCCAAGCAGCACCTTATCGCATCGAACATG
>JAIBDF010000100.1 GCA_024679535.1 Chromatiales bacterium | reverse complement strand
TGCGAGGATGACGTTTCCGGAAAGTGCTCGCCTAGAACAACCTGGTATCGACTAACTCACCATCGACATAGTTACTTTCGGATATTTTTTGGCCGTTCTCGTACCAGATGCTGGCTGGGCCATGTACTTTGCCATCGACAAAATTGCGCTCGTCTTTCTTCTGGCCGTTCTCATACCACTCGGTGTATCGGCCTTCTAACTCGCCATCGACAAAACTACGTTCCCGCTTTTTCTGGCCGTGTTCATACCACACGGTCCATAGGCCATCTAATTCACCACCGACAAAATGTTTTGCGGACCATCTTTGACCGCTCTCATACCACTCGGTAACCAGACCTTCTGCTTTGCCATCGACAATATTGCCTTCGAGTTGTTTTTGACCGTTCTCATGCCACTCGGTAACTAGACCTTCTCTTTTGCCATCGACAAAATTGCTTTCCATTCGTTTTTGGCCGTTTTCATACCAATTAACAACCGTTCCGGTATACGGTTCAGCCGAATTGACTTCGTAAAATATGCCTTGTCGGCTCTGAAGTTGCTCAAGGTCGATAACCTCTTTCTCTGTTTCGCAGCCGATCAGTATGGCAAGGCACACAACAATCAGTGTGATTGGTTTAACAAGCAGCCGCATATCTCATCCGATCGACCAGAAATGGCCGGTGCATCGTCCAAGTGACCAATTCAACATGAGGCCATGCTAGTAGATCAATACGTAAATTTCTTCTACATCGGCCGCCGGAATATGGCTGTACCGGTTGAAATGGGATCTCTCACTCTATTCAACGACCGTAGAAGAAGCAATTTGGCAATTGCCTTTTTCTACGGTCCGCATCCAGTTGGCAATCTTCCAATCACCGTCAATCTTGACGATATCTACGGCGTTTACGCCACAATGCGAACACTCCCCATACGACACCGATGGGCCCGCGAATCATGACGGTCGGATCGCCAGTCCAGCGTTCGACAAACTTCTCATTTCCGCTGCTGCGAATGGCAACGAAACGAGCTTCGCCGAGACGTGGGAGTTTGTCGATAATACGCACTTCAACTGGAAGCTCACGAGCGAGTTCCCTGATGCTAATTAAGCAATGATGTCTGGCATTTACGTCGGAGTGCGCGCGCCGAATTAGCTTCGTCCCTACCGTAATTTTCTACGGCTTTTACGTATTCTTTCAAACCCGTCGCTACTGTCTATTGGAGATAGGGAAATGCCGGGCGCAGTTCAGGCAATGCCGGCCAAAAGGTAGACAGGCGCTATCAACGCTTGATCGACCTTCCAAGCGCGTAAGAAACCGGGAGTCGTAAATATGAAGCGGCACGTCTTGCACCCATTATGGGTTGCAATAGGGGTAGTAGGACTCATTTTTTTCGCCAGGCTGTTGCTGGTGCCGGATGACTTTGGCGTGCACGGCGACAGTTTTACCTACAACTACCATCGCCTCGGCAACATCGAGGAGTGGAAGGACTTTCCCGTTAAGTATCAAGGCACGGCCACGTGCTCCGAGTGTCATAACGATAATGCGAGGACGCATCGTCGCTCTCCCCACAAGCGTGTGCAGTGTGAAAATTGCCACGGACCCGCCGGCAATCACCCCGACGACGTCGAGTACCTTCCGCTGAACAAGGAAAGAGCGATGTGTCTCAGGTGCCATGCCGATCTTGGCTATCCTGCGTCTACTGCAAGGTCGAACTTGCCAGCCATCGTGGATCGGCACCATAAGCGCGGGCGTGAGTGCGTCTCCTGCCATAATCCTCACGATCCCAGGGAGGACGTCGAATGAGCTGTTCCCGAAGAGATTTCCTCAAAGATGCGGCAGGTGCCGCCTTCGTATCCTCGCTGCCACTCAGTGCCTTTGTTGTTCTAACCGCCGACGAGGCCAAAGCAGCGGTCGCCAATGCGACGGTACGCTGGGGCTATCTTGTCGATACGAACAAATGCACCGGCTGTGGAATGTGCGTCAAAGCATGCAAGAACGAGAACGAGATACCCTACGATTCACCGGTAACCCGGACATGGGTTGAACGTTACGTCGTCACCAAGGATGGCGCGATTCACATCGACTCGCCTGATGGCGGCCGGGATGGCTTCACCAGCGACAAAATTCGCGATGAAGAAATTGATCCGGACAGTATCGCCAAGGCGTTTTTCGTACCCAAGCTTTGTAATCAGTGTGACAACCCGGCCTGTGTCCAGGTTTGTCCGGTAGGTGCGACCTACAAGACCGAAGACGGTGTCGTGCTGATTGACAGGGAATGGTGCATCGGTTGCGGCTATTGCATCATGGCATGTCCTTACGGTGTCCGCTTCTTCCACCCGGAACACAAAGTCGCCGACAAATGTAATTTCTGCTACCACCGAATCACCAAGGGCATGATGCCGGCTTGCGTAGAAAGCTGCGCTTTTGGAGCGCGACGCCTGGCAAATCTCAGGGACCCTGATGATCCTGTTACAAAAATAATTACGACCGAGAGAGTGGCAGTACTTAAGGACGAGTACGGCACCAAGCCACATGTTTTCTACCTTGGTCTCGATAATAGCGTGAGGTGATTTCATGACCGAAGACATGATCGTTCACGGCGTCGAATGGACTGTAAAAGAGCTGTTCGTATACCCCAACGAGTTTATCTACTGGAGTATCCAGATCGTCATGTATCCGTATATGACGGGACTGGTCGCGGGTGCATTTGTATTGTCGTCCTTGTACCACGTATTTGGTCAGAAGGACCTCAAGGAAATCGCCCAGTTCTCGCTCGTATTTTCGCTGGCACTTTTGCCGGTTGCGGCGCTACCGCTGCTGCTGCATCTGCAGCAGCCGTTGCGGGCGATGGAACCGCTGCTGACACCGCATTTCACTTCTGCGATCGCAGCATTCGGCATAGTGTTTACCGTCTATGGACTGATTGTCGTCAGCGAGATCTGGTTTGTGTATCGCGAGTACTTCGTGCACCAACTTGAGGCTTTGCGAGGCTCAAGCGGGTTTTGGAACGCGCAGAGGCGAATCGCTTACACAGTGCTCACCTTCGGAGCAAAAGACGTGAGTGATGACGCGATCAAAGTGGACCACAAGGCTGCGAAGATTCTCGCTGGTGTGGGTATACCGGTCGCTTGTTTCCTGCATGGTTACGCTGGATTCATTTTTGGATCCGTCAAGGCTAATGCGCTCTGGATGTCACCGCTGATGCCCGTTATTTTCATTATGTCGGCGGTTGTCTCCGGTATTGCGCTCTGCATGCTGACCTACATCGTGATCATGGAATTTCAGGCATTCCGACAACGGCGCAAGGGTGGCGCTGCGGAGGCGGGGGAAACCAAAGGTGCTGAGATCGATATAATTTCGAAGTCCACGCGCTACCTGCTGGGATTCCTGGTGGCGGCTATCAGCCTCGAACTACTTGATTTGATTTTTCGTGGCTATACGGCCATGAAGTCCTGGGACATCCTGCGGTCGGTCATGTACGGCAAGGACTTCGTCAATATATTTGTGCTGCAATACACACTTGGCAATCTTGTGCCATTCGTACTCCTGCTGTTGCCTGGTCGAACGATCAAGCGGACCGTTTTGGCGCTCTTGCTGGTTCTGTTCGGTGTATTCATGATGCGTTGGAACGTCGTTATAGGCGGACAAGCGTTTTCACTGTCGTTCTCGGGTTATATGCACTACCACATCCCGATTATTCCGCACAGCCTGGAGACGTTTAAGGAAGGCTTGTTCGGCGCCCTGACCGTGATCGCCACACCATTCGTATTGTTCTGGTTTATCAATAAGTTCGTTCCTTCGCTGCGGAGGGGTATCGGGGAGACATAGTGACTGCGAGCATCGCCGATCTTGAGGCCCGGCTGACCAGTGTTGAAAAACGGCTGGCCGCACTCGACGGCAAAGCTGCGGCTGAATCCAGTCAGGATCGCGAAGCCGCAGCGCCCACGCTCGGGGTAGGCCACGCGGCTAACGTCTCAACGCACATCGGACACGTGCTGCTTATCTTTGGTGGCGCGTACCTGCTCCGCGCCGTAACCGAGTTTAAGTTCCTGCCAACCGCTATAGGTCTGCTGTTGGGCGCAGCTTATGCCATCTTCTGGCTGTTCATGGCATACCGCCGGGGTGGCATCGAGTCGCAGCGCACCAACGCCGCATTCTTTGGCGGTACATCCGTTGTGCTTACCTTGCCACTGGTACATGAGGCGGCAACAACATTCGCCCTGTTGTCTGGTACACAGGCTGTCATCGCCCTTGGCGTATATTGCGTAATTGCCATGCTGGTTGCGGCCTTGCACAATCTGAGAACCTTGGCCTGGCTTGTTACGGCAGGCGGTATTGCTGCCGGTATTGCGTCGCTGGTGGCAACGCATGCAGCGGTTCCAGTTGCGATTTTCCTTCTGCTGTTGGGACTTGCTTCCCTCTGGGCCGTGTACTGGCGAAACTGGATGGGCTTGTGTTGGCTGGGTGCCCTTGGTGCCAACCTGGGCGTTATTGCGCTGGTCGCACTTGCCGGCAACGATCGTTGGCCGATTGAACCAAGGTTGCCATTCGCGTTCGCCGTAATGCTGCTGACCACCTATCTTCTGAGCTTCACATTCCAGTCCCATATTCGCCGTCAACTGGTGAGTATTTTTGAGGTTGTGCAGGCGTTGATTGCGGGGAGCATCGTGCTGACGTCCGCGGTCCTCGCAACTCAAGGTGGGTACCTGGACATCTCAACGATTGGGATAATGGGGGTCGTACTTGGTTGCGGTGGGTATGGGCTCGCAATCGCAAGGCGTACGCGCGATCTTCGCTACACCAATTTTTTCTACTATTCGACCTTCGGGCTGGTGTTTCTTTTGGTCGGTACAGGGCTACTGATACCACTGGCCTGGGCAGCCGTTTTTTGGGCGCTTCTCGCCATGTTTATGGCCTGGTTAAGTGGTCGAAAGGGATGGGTGAGTCTCAGCCTGCAATGCACGTTTCTTTTGCTCGCAGCAGGCGCTGGGTCGGGGCTGCTGTCATCCGGGCTGGAGGCACTGATTGGTGATCCGTCAAACGGCTGGGTCTTGCTGAAGCCAACGCAGATCGGCGTCGCTGCAGCGACGGTAGCCTGCCTGCTCATTCCAGTAGCGCAGCGCTCGGATCGCTGGGGTGTCCTTGCCGGTTTGCCGCAGTTGGTTGTCCTCGCGCTCTCCGTATGGGGTGTTGGTGGTTTGATCGTTGCAGCGAGTGCACAGTGGCTTGCCGGAGCGGACGGTATGGAGCCGGACCTTGCAGTTCTTGCCGCAATTCGGACAGCGGTACTGTCAGCGGCGTCAGTGACACTGGCACTTTCGAGCCGCCACTGGCGATGGCCTGAGGCTCGCTGGCTGGTCTACCCGGTTCTGGTTCTGGTTGGGCTCAAACTGTTTATCGAGGATTTCCCGAACGGGCAACCAGCGAGTCTGTTTGTTGCGCTCGCGTTTGTTGGAACGGCGCTACTGTTGGTTGCACGCATCTTGAAACGAGAGCCTACCCCTTCGCAATAACTTCAAGTGCGCGTAGCACGTCGCGGCGACTGATCTGACCGACCAGGCGGTTTTTGTCCGTTACAGGAAACCGCCGATAGTGTTGGTCAATAAACACCTGCGCCAGGTCGACGATACTCATTTCCATACTGACGGTCTTCACGCCTTCCGTCATGTAGTCGCGAACCGGGCCGCCATAGTCGCCATGATAACCAGCTTGCAGAGCGACTCTCATGCAGTCGAGCTCCGAAAGCATGCCGAGCAAATTGCCTTCATCATCAACGACCGGTGCGCCGGCGATGCGGTTCTTGACCAGCACGTGCACGGCGTCAAGAACGGGAGTGTCCGGCTTGAACGTTATGAGCGTCCGCGCCATGTAGTCTTTTACGAGACAGGATTTGAGATTCATGTTGCTTCTCCGTCCGCGCCTTTGCGCTTGTTCCGGCAGTTGCCCTTGCCTGTGCATAGTTCGCAGCCGCCCCCGTTGAGGCCGCCGCAACTGCCGCTGATGGCCTTGCGTCCATTCATGACGCCAACGCTCATCCCCGTAATTACCAGCAGGATAATGATGAAGCTAAACAGCAGTGTGGTCATTATCATATTCATTGTATACCCAGTGTATCGAATTCAGTCGTCGTAATTTCCTGTATATCTGTCTGATTGCGTACCAGGAAATAGGCGGCGATTTGGAGTTGCTCGGCAAGCGCAGGCCCCGCATCCGGTCCGAGGACCAGTAAGGCCGTGGCCATTGCATCGGCGTAAGCGGCAGAAGCGTCGATCACGGTAACCGCCGCGAGATCGTGCATCACAGGGCGCCCTGTGCGTGCGTCGATGGTATGCGAAAAACGCTGGCCTTCATGTTCAAAGTAATTTCGGTAGTCGCCGGATGTCGCAACACTGGTGTTTGTGACGTTGACGACCGCATGGGGCACTCGTGCCGAAGTTGACGGAGCCTCGATTCCGATCGCCCAGTTTTTGTTGTCGCGATTCTGGCCCTTGACCCGTAACTCACCGCCAACCTCGACCAGGTAGTTTTCAAAGCCTTGCTGGTCGAGCATCTCCGCGATCTGGTCGACTGCATGGCCTTTAGCCCAGCCTGAAAGATCGACATACAGGTCCGGGTCATTCTTGCGAACCAGACGTTCCGCGCAGTCGGTTTCCAGTTTGTCGAAGCCTACGCGGCCCTGTGCAGCCGCAATGTCGGCGGCAGAGGGCGGTGCGGCGATCTGGTTATCGGGCCCGAATCCCCAGAGGTTAACAAGGGGCCCTATGGTCAGGTCGAAAGCACCGTTGGTCACCTTGCTGACTTCCTGCGAGCGCTCGAGCAGGACGCAGAACTCGGCCGAGACAGGAATCCAGTCAATGGAGCGATCGGTATTGAACACTGCGAGTTCGGAATCGTCTCGCCAGGTTGACGCAAGTTGATCTAGCCCTTGCAGAACCGCAAGCACATCATTCCGGAGCTGCTCAGCATCCAGATCGCCTGGCGGTTCAACGATAGACACGACAAACGACGTGCCCAGCGCACTGCCGTCAAGATCAAGTTGCGGCAATGAGCTGTCACATGCGGCCAGGGCCAACAGTGCCAAAAATATTATCAACGAGCGCAGCACGATCGACTAGCCGCCGAAGTCGTCCAGCAGAATGTTTTCTTGCTGCACTCCGAGGCTGTCCAGCATCTTGACCACCGCAGTATTCATCATTGGCGGTCCGCACAGATAGTATTCGCAGTCTTCGGGAGCGGGGTGTTTCGACAGGTACTCATCGAGCAGTACCTGGTGAATAAAGCCGGTCAGGCCATCCCAGTTGTCCTCGGGCTGGGGCTCGGAAAGCGCCAGATGCCAGTCGAAGTTATCGTTCTTCTCAGCGAGTGCGTTGAACTCTTCCTCGTAGAACATCTCCTTGAGGCTGCGAGCGCCATACCAGAACGACATCTTGCGACTGCTGTGTTTGCGCTTCAGCTGATCAAAAATGTGCGCGCGCATTGGCGCCATACCGGCACCGCCACCGATAAAGACCATTTCATTGTCCGTATCCTTGGCGAAGAATTCGCCATACGGGCCGGAGATGGTCGTGTGATCGCCGGGCTTGAGGTTGAAAATATACGAAGACATGACGCCCGGGGGTATCGAATCATCTGCGCCAGGCGGCGGCGTTGCGATGCGGACGTTGAGTTTGATGACCGTCTTCTCTTCCGGATAACTGGCCATCGAATACGCACGTATCTCCGTATTCTTGACGTGAGATTCGTAGCGCCACAGGTCGTAACGATCCCACTCATCGCGATATTCCTCGTCGATGTCGAAATCGGTGTATTTAAGATCATGCGGCGGGCATTCGATCTGAATGTAGCCGCCGGCACGGAATTCGAGTTCCTCACCCTCCGGTAACGCGACGACAAGCTCCTTAATGAAGCTCGATACGTTCTTGTTGGACACTACCTGGCAATCGTAGCGTTTGACGCCAAAGACTTCGTCAGGTACCCGGACTTTCATGTCCTGTTTGACGGCAACCTGGCAGGCAAGGCGGTAATGATCTGCCGCATCGCGCTTGTTAATCACCGACGTTTCCGTGGGCAGAATCGCGCCACCACCCGACAGGACACGCACGCGACACTGAGCACAAGTGCCGCCTCCGCCACAAGCCGAGGGGATGAAAAGCTCATTATCGGCAAGGCTCTGCATCAGCTTGCCGCCGACGGGAACCGCAAGTTCAAGTTCATCGTTGACAATGATCTTGACGTTGCCCGTCGCCACCAGCTTGGAGCGAGCTGCCAGAATAATGAATGCCAGAATCAGGACGATTGCCGTGAACAGGCCAACGCCCAGTATTACTTCCTGCAGTACAGCAGTGTCGATGTTCACTTTAGATCCCCGAAAAGCCCATGAAGCTAAGCGACATGAGGCCCACGATAATAAATGCGATGCCGAGTCCCTGCAGACCGTTAGGGACATCCGAATATTTGAGTTTTTCGCGAATGCCGGCGAGTGCGATCAGCGCGATCGCCCAGCCAGCGCCGCTGCCGATCCCATATACGACCGACTCAGGCAGGTTGTACTGGCGTTCAACCATAAACAAGGTGCCGCCGAGAATGGCACAGTTCACGGTGATGAGCGGCAGGAAGATGCCGAGTGCGTTGTAGAGCTTCGGAAAGAACCGGTCGAGCGTCATCTCGAGTATTTGCACGAGCGCGGCGATCACGCCGATGTAGCTGACCAAGCCCAGGAAGCTCAAATCGACGTCGGGTAGACCGGCCCAGGCGAGCGCACCATCGGAAAGCAGGTACTTGAAGATTAGGTGATTAACCGGCACGGTAATGACCTGGATTACGATAACCGCAACACCCAGCCCAATAGCGGTTTCAACGCGTTTGGACACAGCGAGAAACGTACACATGCCGAGGAAGAAGGCGAGTGCGAGGTTCTCGACAAACGCGGCTTTGACGAAGAGACTTACATAGGCTTCCATCAGTACACCTCCGTCCTGTGGACTTCATGAATCTGGTAGTCAGGTTTCTCTACCTGCTGTGTACGCCAGGTGCGAATGCCCCAGATCAGCAGGCCGATGATGAAGAATGCGCTGGGCGGCAACAGCATCAGGCCGTTGGCTTCGTACCAGCCGCCATTCGATGTCAGCTCAAGCACCGGGTAGCCCAGGAGTGTGCCCGCACCGAAGAGCTCACGCAGCGTGGCTACGGCGATCAGGATGATGCTGTAGCCAAGTCCGTTACCCAAACCGTCAACGAAACTCATGACGACGCCGTTCTTCATAGCGAAGGCTTCGGCACGACCAAGAACAATGCAGTTCGTGATGATCAGACCGACGAAGACCGACAATTGCTTGCTGGTTTCGAACGCGTAGGCTTTGAGAAGCTGGTCGACCAGGATCACAAGTGACGCGATGATCGTCATGTGCACGATGATGCGAATGTTGTTGGGGATCCTGTGGCGTAGCGCACTGATGGCCGCTCCGGCAAGTGCGGCAACGCTGGTCAGTGCGACACACATCAGGAGGGCCGGCAACAGTGAGGTTGTGACTGCCAACGCCGAGCAGATGCCAAGCATCTGCAGCGTGACCGGGTTGTTGTCGACCAACGGGTCGATCAATACTTTGCGTACTTCACTCATTTAGCCAGCCTCACGGAAATTCTTAAGATACGGACCGAAACCGTGCGGTCCGGTCCAGTACCGGACCAGTCCTGACACGCCGTTACCTGTCAGTGTTGCGCCTGCCATGCCGTCAATCAGGTGCTGTGGATTCTGGGCGCCGGCGGCCACGGGGCCGCGGATGACGCGTATCTGCGGTTCATCGCCACTGCCGTAGACCTGCTTGCCCACCCACAATGCTCGCCAGGGTTCCTTGTCAATCTGGTCACCCAGTCCAGGCGTCTCGGCGTGTGCGTAAAAACGGAGACCCTTGATCGTGTTGCCATCGGGCGCCACGGATAAGTACCCGAGCATTGTCGACCACAGTCCCTTGCCGTACACCGGCAGGATTATCTGATCGACAACGTCACCGTTCATGACGAGATAGACAGGTGCGTTGATCGGACGCTGGCCTATACCCGCGAGATCCAGTTCGTCTGGAATGGGGACGTTACGTTCCGCATCGGCCGCGTCCGTATAGTCGCCGGTCTCCAGGTTGACCATGCGCGGCTCGATGGCCTGAAATAACTCGGCAATATCACCACCGGGTTCCATGAGACCCGCGACGTCCAGAATAATCCGCTGGCGAAACGCTTCCTCGTTTTTCTCTTGCACCGGTTTCAGGACGATCGCGGCACTCGAAACGATGATCGAGCAAACCAGGCTGAGCCCGATTGCGATGATCAGCGTATTGGAAATGCTGTCGCGGTCAAATTCTTTTTTCTCAGACATTGCGTTTCAGCCTCCGCTTAACGTTGGCTTGCACTACGAAGTGATCGATTACCGGCGCGAACACATTGGCAAACAGGATGGCGAGCATGATGCCTTCCGGAAATGCCGGGTTAACGACACGAATGAGCCAGGTCATGAACCCGATCAGGAATCCGTAAATCCACTTGCCGGTATTCGTCTGGGTGGCACTGACGGGATCGGTCGCCATAAAGACTGCGCCGAAGGCGAAGCCGCCGAGGACCATGTGCCAGTGCCATGGCATAGCCATCATCGTATTGGTGCTCTCGCCGCCGCTAAAGATCAGCGTCGGGATAATCAGGCCTATACACACGGCGACAATGATGCGCCACGATGCGATGCGCGTGAAAATTAGAATGAGAGCGCCGAGCAGACAGGCGGCAGCCGATACTTCGCCGATCGAGCCCTGCATCTGGCCGAGGAAGGCCTGTGTCCAGGTGAGGCCCGAGTCCAGAACGCCTTGAAAGCCCTCGATAGCGCTGATGCCGAGTGCCGTTGCGCCACTGAAGCCGTCGACGGCTGTCCAGACAGCGTCGCCGGATATTTGCGCAGGGTAAGCGAAGTACAAAAATGCACGTGCGACGAGCGCCGGGTTGAGAAAGTTCTTGCCTGTTCCGCCGAAGACTTCCTTACCAATAATGACGCCGAAGCTGATACCGACAGCAACCTGCCAAAGCGGGATCGTAGCCGGAAGAATGAGCGCGAACAGCCAACCGGTCACAAAGAAACCCTCGTTGACCTCGTGGTTGCGTACAGCCGCGAAGAGAACTTCCCAGCTGAGGCCCACGACCATCGTA
>JAIBDF010000017.1 GCA_024679535.1 Chromatiales bacterium | reverse complement strand
CTTTTGAATCTTCCCCGGGTGTGACTTTGTCGAAGCCGTTGGCGGTAATGCCCTGGGAGGAAACAACGTCGAAGTTGCTCAATGGATGATCGCTGTTAATGTTTTTAACAAACGGAAAATCTTCCTTAACGAGTTGTTGATTCGGCCCAGTAACAATATCGAACTCAATGTCGGGATTCGGTTTAGCTTTCCAGAATCCTTTGATATCGCCATCCCTTTTATTATTGACCCTGAGCAGGCCCGGGCTTACCTGGTTTTTCGACCGCGAATCCGCGCCCGCATTGAAGTGACAGGTCACGCAGGCCTGGACCGCGTCCGAACCGACTGATTGCTCGTGGAACAGTGCCTTGCCGAGCTGTGCGGCAGCGGTCATGTCTTTGACATACTTTGACAGATTATTCGGTAGCGGCACTCCCTCCTCGTTTACTACTTTCCTGAGCGATTCAAGTCCGCCACTTCTGGCATCGTCCGGTGTATTGATCGAACCTACGTCTGCAAATGCCAACGTTGCTAGAGCCGGCACCATCGCAAGCACCGCGAGTCCGCGTATCCTTCGATTGTTCCTCTTCATCCCTCTGTACCCCTTTTCATTAATCTAAGCACCGCTGCCTGAAGCATCGCTCTAACGGTGAGAATGTGCCGGACCCCATAACTCATGCGCGGTCTTCGGCGTTGTTCAAGAATGCGTGATAACCTATCGACAACGCGATATTCGGCAGGATAAATATGCTGCCCCGCTGGGGTGAAATTCATGTGGCTTTTGGGGTATCAATCGGCCAATCGTTTGGCGTAATTTGATTTGTTCTATGGGTCAAACTTCGCCTGCCGGAACTCAACTGCAGGTCATGCGTGCAATACCCGTAGCGACCGGGCCGCGAATTAGGGCTCGCAGAAAAGTCTCCGACATAAGGCAAATAGCGTCTCGTAAAAGTCGTGACTTCCGCGGCCCAGCGCGCGCAGGCTCGGAAACCGGCCGCATCTGATCGGCGGTATGCGTGATTTCCTAAATGCAGTTCAGGGTTATACCTTCGGACCGTACTAATGGTCACCTGACCACTATACTTTCGGACAGGGTATCAGCGGAGCTTTAAGTGTTACGTTAGAAACCAATGCGAGTGAGCAGTCATGTCCAGGTAAGCAAAAGGTCCGTGGCAAGGCCGCATAAAATGTGACGCAAACCGCGCCAGCAGGGAAATCAATGAACGAGTTGCTTGACGAAATACGTGTCGTGATCGTAAACCGATCGCCAATCATGGCAAGCGCCCTTGCGTCTCTCGTCGATTCCGATCCGAATTTTCTGGTCGTCGCAAAAGCCTCATCTTGCGCCGAATGCTGCGGCAAAATTGCTTCAGCAGACCCGGATCTGATCATTTGCGACCTGAAATCAGAAGAACTGGCCGGACCCGTTTCGCTCGCTAAATTTCGGCATTGTCTGCCTGACGTACCCGCCATCGTGATTAGCGACGACGACCACGAGCAGCGCATTATCAAGATAATCAAGTCAGGCGCGCAGGGCCTTCTGACCTCGAACGCAATGCCGGCCACTCTTTTCGCGGCTGCCCGCACTGTCAGCCGTGGCGGCTTTTATATCGAGGACTGCATTCAAACGAAGCTGATGTCTTTGTTCGGTGGAAGCCATCCAGGCAATCTCAGTAATGCCCAGCTCAATGACAGGGAACGCACGATTCTCAATCTCATCGCAGACGGCCTGACGAATGAACAAATAGGAAGCGCCGTCTGTCTGAGCAAGAGCGCAGTCAAATACCACAACAAAGCAATTTTCAGAAAACTCGGCGTTTCGAATCGAACCGAAGCGGTAAGGATCGCGGCAGAACAAAGCCTGATATAGCTGCCACACTTTGAACAGCTTCGTGCACGCCATGAAGCGCTTCCTGCCGACAATTCCAGAGCTGATCTACGCCCTACCGAACTATACCGGCACGCATAAAAGTGACAGTTTCACGTCAACAGCTGTTTTCGGATGCCGTCGACTTGATTGACGAGGTGCTTCAGCAATGCCAATTCTTTCGCGGTTAACTTACGCTTGTCCGGAATGCAGTCATGTGGACGGTGCAATGAACAGAATCGGTGAGAAACCGCTACTTTGGTTCTTCATCGCGGTGTTCTTGCCTACCTGTTTGATTTCATGGGCTCGTCAATTTCACGGCGAATTACCCGACTGATGTCAGAATATGGGCGCTCGATGGATTCACCGATGTCCAACTAAATCTAATTGTTGTGCGATGGTTAGCGGATATTTGATTTTTCACTTCTCAATCTACTTTATAGCGATCACGCACTAGCGGCCACAGCAGCTGATGCTGCGCGCTTACCGGTTCCAGGTTCTCAACCCCCACTGAATCGGGGTAGCGCCGTGTAATTTTTGCGGTACCGAATAACACATCCCAAAAGAACAACAGGTTTCCAAAGTTCCCTTTGTAATGCGTAACACCATCTTCCTTGTGCTGACCATGATGTGCCCAATGCGTAGAGGGCGTGGATATTGTTCGCTCAATCACCCACATGACTGGCGACAACCATTTGATTTCATACAGTGACTTATCCCAACGCACGTCCGAGTGCGCGGCGCAGATAACCAGCAGTTTTGTCACGAGATAAAACGCATAGACTTTACCGAGACCGAGATATATCAGTGCGCCGGAAAACCAAATGCCCGGCATTAGAAAATAGTAAAAAATGTTGTTGCGATACACTATTCGAATACTCATGTATTCGGCATCATGATGCGGGCGATGCAGTTCATAAAGCCACTTGACCGAATGTGTTACTCGATGCCACCAATACTGGGCCATGTCATCAAATACGAGAAACAAGCCAATCTGAGCGTATAACGGTAAAAAGGCCAGGCTATCCTTCGCTTGGGGTGCCAGTGTTGCTGCGAGCAGACCGCCGGCAAGGAGCACAAGCGGTTGCGTCAGTAAAAGCAACGTAGACGACCCAACAATTTCTACAATCACGTCTTTGCGACGCTGGCGCGGTTTGTGTAACAAATTAGTAAGGAAATACTCCGCCATTGCAAACGCAATAAAGATGGCAAGAATTGCTAGTGTCTCCGGTCTCACAGTGACTTGTCCCCGCTTTTATGCTTTTCTTGACGCGTAGTACGCAACGACTATCGGGTCGTTTGCTATGCGCTGTTCGTGAGCGACCAGCCTGGGCGCCAGTTGTTCAACGATATCCGTCGGAACGTGCTCGAGCTGGCCCGACATCAGCCAGCGGGTGGTACCAAATACCTTCAGATCGGCCACAGTCAGGCGATTATCTGCAAAGTAATCGCCGCCGCGTTCCAGCAGCTCATTAAGTCCCTTAAGGAACACGGACAACCATCCACCGACGAGCTTCTCTCGTGCAGTTTTGAGTTCGTCGTCCTTGAGGCCAAAGGTCTGCACCATGCTGTGCAGGAGATCCTCAATTGCACCCATCGCTTCATCGCAATAAATGGCCTGCACATCGTCCTCGGGATACAGGCCCGCCTTCTTGCCGGTAAATCGGCACATTGCATTACTTTGAGTCACAACGACGCCGTCGATTTCCAACACTGGCAAGCAGGTGAACCGCATGCCTTGACGCTGCTCCATGAATTCAGGGAACGAAATGCGTATATCGTCGAATTCGATACCCGCCGCGTGAAATGCAATGCGGACAGGTTCTGCGCGCCCACCATCCATATCGAAGTAAGTCAGCTTGTAGTCGGTCATCGCCTTGTCTCCATTTATTCGTAATACCGCAGAAATTCTACGGGAATATTGTCGAGCGAGTCCGGTCGGTCGGCCGTCACCGGCAGCTCCCGTGAGTTATGAGTGTTCCAGAATAGGTACTGCTCACCTCTGTAATCAGGCTGCTGGAGGTCGTGCAACAGTGCGGCCATCGCTTTGCCCGTGTACGTAGTCTCAAGACTCAGGCCCAGTCGGTTGTGTGCAGCATCAACGGCGTTGCTGACGGACTCGTCAAAGGCTGCGTAGCCGCCGGCCAGGAACTCCCCGCGCCAAACAAGCCGTACTTTCCCCGCCAACTCCTGATCAAAA
This sequence comes from Chromatiales bacterium, assembly GCA_024679535.1. Lineage (GTDB taxonomy): Bacteria > Pseudomonadota > Gammaproteobacteria > Steroidobacterales > Woeseiaceae > UBA1847. Next base: position 33,687 of record JAIBDF010000017.1, on the reverse strand, counting down.
GAAGGGTCGAGGCGGTTAAGCATCAGGGCCGTCTTTTGAATCAGGCGATCCAGCATAAGAGGATTGCCAAACCGCTCCTCAACCACACATACGGCATGAATTTCCGTCGATAGACCGGCGGCGGCAAGGCCCAGTGCGAGCCCTGCCGTACTGCCCATAGTGCCGGTGGCGATGTATATGCGATCAGGGCAGGGCAATTGATCATCTCGAATCTGTTGCGCAAGCTCCAGCCCTGCACTCACGAAGCCGACGGCGCCGAGCCAGCTTGAGCCTCCAAGCGGCACCACCCAGGTTTGACGATTCTGCAGGTATTGGCGAAACAGAGTGAGCTGATCGACAGAGCCACCGTAGCGCACGATCTCGGTGCCGAGGTGTCGATGCATGTTAAGCGCGCGGGGTACTTTCGGCGTTCGCTTCTGATGCCCGAGAAAACAGGTGCATTCGAGGCCGACCTGTTTGGCGAGCACCGCAGTCGCGAGGGCATGATTGGATCCGGCGGCCCCAAAAGTGGCAACGCGCCTTGCACCGCGGTCCAACGCGCGCCTGAAGATATATTCCAGCTTGCGAATCTTGTTTCCGCCGTAATGCGCATTGCTGATGTCATCTTTCTTTACCGTGATGGAGCGTGATCCATGTGGCGTGTCGAATTCCGTGCGCTCAACGGGCGTAGGTAGCTCGGCCAGCGGCAGCTTTTTCAGGTGCTGGCCCAGTGCCGGATACGTCGCTGACAGGAAATCACTCATAACCCGAGATTATCGAAGTGCATTGAGGAGCGCGAATGAATTAGTATTAAGCCACGCTTATCTGACCAAGTACGGAGACAGGTTTGTCAGAAGCAGTTGACCACGGTATCACGGTCACAGAAATCGCAGCGATGGATCAACCCATCGATGTGTCGCCAGAGACCACGGCCGCTTTCGTTGGCCGTGCGCTTCGTGGTCCCGTGAATACTCCGGTACTGGTCCAGAGCTTTGGCGATTATCGTCGCCGTTTTGGCGATACCTGGTCGCGCTCAAGCCTGGGTCCTGCGGTCCGACAATTCTTCGACCACGGAGGCCTGCAGCTGTACGTTGTGCGTGTAGCGAACAACGCTCGCGGTTCAATGATTTGTCTGCCGGCGAGCGGTTCTGCGCTGGTGTTGCGCGCGGTTGAACCCGGGTCTACCGAGTTCATTCGGGCCGCCGTTGACTACGATGGTATTGGCGACGATGAAGATCTGTTCAACCTGACGCTGCAACGTGTCAATCCAGGTACTGGCCTCGTAGAAGATCAGGAGTTGTTTCGCCGGGTGTCGTATCTGGAAGAACATGAGCGATTCGCCGGTAACGCATTGCTGACGTCCAGCCTGGCACGCGTTGAACATCCCTACCCATCGCATCGACCCGAACCCACGATGGATGCCGGTGGCAGGATCGGATCGACGTACGTCAGTCATGTGCAGGCCGGCACCGACGGCACCGAGCTTTCCGATTACGACCTGGTAGGTTCGCGCAAACATCGCAGCGGCTTGTTCGCACTTGAGCAGATCGACAACTTTGACGTGCTTTATTTACCACCGCCAGGTAAGGGTATTGATACAGGCCCGGCCGCTATTCTGGCAGCTGAGCTCTATTGCCGCGAACGGCGCGCAATGTTGGTCGTTGATCCGCGCAATGAGTGGACGAGCGCCGAGGAGGCCGTACGAGGCGTCCGCGACCTCGGCTACGCGAGCCCCAACATGCTTGGCTACTTTCCGCGCATGCTGAAGCGTCGCAGTGATGACATTGCGCGCCCGGCGGGTGGGGCGATCGCGGGTCTGCTGTGCAAACAGGACCGCACCTATGGTCCATGGCAGGGCCTCGATCAGCAAGGCATGGGCCTGCATCGGCATTTACTTCCTGCGGTCGATATCGATGATGAGGATGCGCACTTGCTGAATCGTGCCGGCCTTAACGTCATTGCCAATGGGCCGGCAGGTCGATGCCGCGTCGGTGGATCGGTGACGATGGGGCGCGGCAGCGAAGGGCATCGCAAATTTGCGCGACTACCGGTTCGCCGTACTTGCCTGCGAATAATCAGCACCGTATCGGCTGCCGCGCGCTGGGCCGTGTTCGAGCCTGGCGACAAAAACCTCGCGCGCCGCGTTCGTGCCCAGGTGCTCACCTACTTCTATTGCCTGAACGACCTGGGTGCTTTTGCCAACGATCGCTTCATCGTCGAGTGCGATGCAGGGGTTAGCAAACGCAACGACAACTCGCAGCACGGCATGACGGTCTTGCTGGTGTTCCAGCCAGCCGCCTGCGACGAAGCTATCTCGCTTACGCTGCACCTTACAGCAACCGGCTGTCGCGTCGGCAGCGCTGCGTTTGCTCCGTCCGTCAAAGACGCCTGATGGGCGGCACCGTCATTGGCGGTGCAAATTTTGCCCAGCGGGATCTTGGGTTTATGATGGCCTGATATTTCAGGTCTGAACCAAACGGGGCCGTGACGGTCTCTAGATCAACAATCATTTTCCGGGGAACCCAGATGAAACTGCGACTTTCAGCCGTACTGGCAGCTGTTTGCCTTGTTGCCGCGTGCGGTAGCGAAGAACCCGCCGTGATCGACACCGTCGACGGCGGCACAGCGCTACACGCCCTGTTTGACGAGCATTTTGAGCGTAATCTCGAATTGAATCCTTTGAGGGCCACGTTTATTGGCGACTATCGTTACAACGATCGCATGGCTAACAGCAACAGCCCCGAGTACCGGGCGGCGGCAGAGGCGATGGACGAGGAGTTCCTGCAAGGATTGCTTGAGATCGATCGTTCGCAGCTCGGTTATCAGGATCAGCTTAGTTATGACATTTTCCGCATTAACCGCGAACAGTCGCTGGAGGGTAACCAGTTTCCGTCCCACCTGCAGCCAATCAACCAGTTCTATTCCATTACCAACTTTTTTGTGCAGCTTGGCAGCGGTGCGAGCGCCCACCGGTTCAAGACCGTTAAAGACTACGAAGACTTTCTTTCTCGCGCCGACGATTTTTCCGAAATCATCGACCAGATCGTAAGCAACATGAAAGAGGGTATGCAGGCGGGCGTCACGCAGCCGCGCATTCTCATGGCCAAGTTGCAGCCGCAGATCGACGCGCATGTCGTTGACAATGTGGAGGACAGCAACTTCTACACGCCCGTGCGGAATATGCCCGAAGACTTCAGCGCGGAGGATCGCGAGCGGCTTACGGCTGCGTATGAGGACAAAATCATGAATACGATTGTCCCGGCGTACCAGCGCGTCAGCAACTTTATCGGCGATGACTATCTCGACAATGCGCGCGAGACTGTTGGTCTCTACGCTCAGCCGAATGGGGTGTCCTGGTATGAGTACATGGTTCGTGTACGCACCACGACGGACATGACGCCAGAAGAGGTCCACCAGGTCGGTGTCGATGAAGTCGCTCGCATCCACGGCGAGATGCACTCGGTCATGGAAGAGGTCGGTTTCGAGGGCGATCTCAAGGACTTTTTCGAGTACATGAATACTGACCCGCAGTTTTTCTTCGATGAACCCGAGCAACTGATCCAGGGTTACCGTGACATGTCGGATCACATCGCCGGCCTTTCGGAAGATCTCTTCGAGATATTTCCAGAAACGGAATTCGAGGTGCGCCGCGTGGAGCCATTCCGCGAAAAATCGGCGTCCGGTGGTTCCTACCAGGCGGGCACACCGGACGGTGCGCGACCCGGTGTCTTCTACGCGAATGCGTACGACCTTAGCGCGCGGCCGAACTGGGCCATGGAGTCGCTGTACCTGCATGAGGCAATCCCAGGACACCACTTCCAGATCATGATCCAGCGTGAGAATGAGGACCTGCCGAACTTCCGTCGCTTCGGCGGGTTCACGGCGTTTTCTGAAGGCTGGGGGTTGTATGCGGAGTCGCTGGGTAAAGAGATTGGCGTATATACCGATCCGTACCAGTACTTCGGTGGCCTCAATGCTGAACTCTGGCGCTCGATTCGACTCGTGGTGGATACCGGCATTCATGCCAAGGGTTGGTCGCGGCAGCAGGTTCTCGATTACATGTATGAGAACTCGGCCGTCGCCGAAGCCCGTGCCGTCTCCGAGGCCGAGCGCTTCATGGCTATCCCCGGCCAGGCGCTGGCCTACAAGGTAGGGCAGCTCAAGATTCGCGCGATCCGCGATGGTGCCGAGGCACGACTTGGGGACAAGTTTGACGTCAAGACCTTCCATACCGAGGTTCTGCGCGACGGTGCGATGCCATTGTCGATGCTGGAGAGCAAGATCGATCGATGGATCGAGTCGCAATTGATGTAATCTGCGCGTATGAAACTCGATCGATTCATTCGCGTCGCGATTGCGGTCGTCATACTGCTCGTTTTTATCGTCGCGACGGGCGCGCTGCTCTTCATTTCTGAAGCGGCGCTCAATGTCTGGGACCGGCTTAAGGCCGGCCCCCCCGTCTTGCTCTACGCGTACGTCGGCATCATGGTGTTGCTGGCTGTTACTGCAGTCTGGTTGATCTGGCGTCTGGTCATCCGCCGCAAGATCGCGCCGCAGAAGGGGTTCAGATCGGAGCCACTGTCGCAGGCGGATATCGAAGCGCGGCTACACGAAGCTGAAGCCGCCGGCGTTGATGTCAGCGACGCCCAGGCCGAACTTAAGGAACTTGCGGCGCGCAAAGACACCGTACACCTGTGTTTTTTCGGCGAAGTCAGCTCGGGCAAGAGTTCCCTGATCAAAGCACTGGTGCCCGAAGCTAATGTTGTCGTTGATGTGGTTGGCGGCTCCACTGATGACGTGCGCCACTACCGTTGGCGCGACGATAGCGGTGCAGAAATTCTCCTTACAGATGTCCCCGGTACAGGCGGTCATGAAGACCGCCTTACGCATCTCGCCGTCGAAGAAGCCACGCGTGCGAATGTGGTCCTGTATGTTTGCGACAGCGACCTCACGCGCCCGGAAGTTGCTTCTATTAGATCGCTGCTCGAATTCGACAAGCCCTTGGTCATTGTTCTCAATAAAGCGGATCGCTATTCCGCTGAGGAACAGGCCACACTGATGCAGACATTGCTGGAGCGTGTAGACGACATTGGTGGCCAACTCAATCGTGATCATGTTGTCGCCGTATCCGCCGGTGGCGAAATTGACGTTATCGAACGCGGCAACGACGGCGGTGAAACCAGCATGCGGCGCACACGGCCCGCCGACATCGGTGTGCTCGTGGTCGCGATCAATCGTCTGCTCACCGAGGAAGGGGCGTCCCTCGATCTACGGCGGGAACGCGCTGTATTTCGCATGGCTGCGGCGCGGCTTGCAGAGGCGGAAGGGGAATACCGGCTGCAACGCTCCGAGCAGGTTATTCGCAGCTCGACGCGCAAGGCAATCATTGGCGCGATGGCGGCGATCAGCCCGGGTACGGACATCCTTATACAGGGCTACATCGGCACTGCCATGACGCAACAGCTTTGCAAGCTGTACGGCGCTGCGCCGCGCGATCTCGATATCGAGGAGTTCCTGTCCCTGAGTCAAAGTCGCGTAGGACGGGCGTTGCCTCTGTCACTCGCCGTTGCGGGCAACGGACTCAAGGCGTTCCCCGGTATTGGCACCGTGGCCGGAGGCCTTGTCCATGCGGTCGCTTATGGATTGATTTTCGATGCACTTGGCCGCAGCCTCGTGCTCACATTGTCGCGTCACGGCGAGTTGCTGCCCGACGTGGCCGCACGGGAATTCGAGGAAGGAATCAGTGAGCATTTGGAAGCGGGCGTTCGCCGCATTGCCAAAATGGCCCTGGCCGAAAAAGCAGACTGAGGAACGCGGTAGCTCCGGCACCGACCACCTTGGGCTTGCACGCGAAAGCCTGCGTGAACTCGTTCACGATTCACGGCTGCCCGCGGGTGTCCGTGAGTCCCTGGTGCATGACTACGACGCGGTGCAGGCGATGCTCGACAAGATCGAGCACGGCCATCTGCATCTTTCCGTTTTTGGTCGAGTCAGCACCGGTAAATCGTCTCTGCTGAATGCGTTGATCGGCGAGGAGCGATTTTCAGTTAGTCCAATTCATGGTGAAACACGCTTTTCCTCGATGGAGGCATGGAAGGAAGTGGAGGCCGGTGGTGTTTTCCTCATCGATACTCCCGGGCTTGACGAAGCTGGAGGCGAAGACCGCGAGAAACTCGCGCAAGAGGTTGCCGGACGATCCGACCTCGTAATTTTTGTCATTGACAGTGACATCACGGAAACGGAACTGGATGCCCTAAAGGCTGTTCTGTCCCAGGGCCGGCCGGTCCTCGTGGCACTGAACAAGTCGGACCTGTATACCGCGGAGGAGTGCGACTCGCTGCTGGCGTCCGTCCGCCGCAAGACCGAAGGACTCATAGAGCCCGATCATGTCATCGTCGCCGCCGCACAGCCACGTCCGCAGACGCTCGTCGAAGTGGATTCAGATGGCAGCGAAGTCATGACGGACAGGGCGCGCATGCCCGACGTTGCTGCGCTGCGCGTCAAGCTCTGGGATGTCCTCGAGGCAGAAGGAAAAACGCTCGCTGCACTCAATGCCAGTCTGTTTGCAGCAGACCTGTCCGATCAGGTCGGACAGAGGATTCTGATGGCTCGCCAGGAGCTGGGCGACCGCATGGTACGTACCTACTGCATTGGCAAGGGCATCGCCGTCGCACTCAACCCGGTTCCGGTTGCGGACCTGTTTGCGGCTGCGTTTATTGATGTCGGAATGGTCGTACATTTGTCGCGTGTCTACGATCTACCGTTAAGCCGCAAAGAGGCCGGATCCATTGTGCGCGTCATCGTCGCCGAGTCTGCAGCACTCATGACGACGGTGTGGGCATTGCACCTTGTCTCGAGCGCACTTAAGGTTGGCACGCTCGGGCTGTCGACGGTACTTACGGCTGGTGCTCAGGGCGCTATTGCTTACTACAGCACGTACCTGGTGGGGCAGGCCGCCGGTAAGTATCTCGCGGAAGGTAAGTCGTGGGGCGAGGGTGGTCCCAAGAAGGTCGTCAAGGAAATCCTGGACTCGCTCGATCGGGATACCGTCCTGTCGGACGCGCGCCGAGAGATTCAGGTGCGACTGGGGTTAAGCCGCTCCTGATGGACCGCGAGACCCGCATGCGCCGTATCTGGGAAACGATCCAGGATATCCCCCATGGTACTGTCGCCAACTATGGTCAGGTAGCTGAGATCGCCGGAATTCCCCGAGGTGCCCGCCAGGTGGGTTATGCATTGCGCCACTCGCCGAAGGACCTGGAGTTGCCGTGGCATCGCGTGATCACATCGTCGGGAAAAAGCGCTTTCGATCCGAACAGCCGCGCGTATCGAACTCAGCGGGACCGCCTCGCGGATGAGGGCGTTGTGATGTTGCAGGGCAAAGTGGATATGCAGAAATACCGTTGGCAACCTGACCTTGATGAGTTGCTGTGGAAGCCATCTTCTACGTGGGACGAAGATTGAGTATCAAACGCAAAGCGCGGTCGCATTTTCTTAACGCGGTGCTGAGTCCAGGCGCGCGACGCCTGCAGCGCACGTCACGCGAACTACGGCGTAAGTTGACCGGGTCGACGCATGAGGTATCGGCTTTTCTGCAACTCGATGACCCGTACTCCTACCTTCTGGCACATTACCTGTCGGAATTACCGGCACATTTCGAGATCGAACTTAAGGTCTACCTGTCGCAGGCACGTGGCGACGCGTACCAGCCGGCACCGGAGATGCTGTCCGAGTATGCTGTGCTCGATGCGCGCCGTCTTGCGCTCGAACTGGGTATTGGGTTTCTCGACCGCGGCGTGGCACCGCCGGTCGAGCATCGACGGGGGCTGCTTGACGAGCTGGCGTCCCACGCACGTTCCACCGACTTCCTTGAGCAGTTTCTTGAGGTTCTTAGAATCTACTGGCGTGGCGACACTGAAGCGGCTGCGCGGCGATCGGATACCGGGAAGCAGGGCGCTGCGGATCGCGAAATTGCAAAGTCACAGAAGCTTCAGAAACGTCTCGGTCATTACAACAGCGCGATGTTGCACTACGGAGGGGAGTGGTACTGGGGCGTAGATCGGCTGCACTATCTCGTCGAGCGACTCGATGAACTCGGTGCAGCCAAAGAGGGCGGTAGCGGCAAGCTGGCCTCGCTGCGGCAGAGCATGCAGGTTTCATTGCCAGTTAAACCGCCCACCGCGGCAAAGGCTCTTCCGCCGCTCGAATATTTCCATTCGATTCGCAGCCCTTATTCCTATCTCGCATTGAATCGCGTGTATGCCATTGCCGACGCTTTCGGCCTCGAGCTCAAGCTGCGGCCGGTATTGCCAATGGTCATGCGCGGCATGCAGGTGCCCCACGCGAAGTTGATGTACATCGCAGCGGACACGGCTCGGGAAGCCGAGCGACTGGGAGTCCCCTACGGCAAGATAGCTGATCCGGTCGGCGCGGGAGCCGAGCGCTGTCTGGCGGTTTTTCAGTACGCGGAGTCGGAACACAAAGGTCGCGAGTTCCTGCTGAACGCGGGTACAGCAATCTGGAGTGAGGCGGTAGACGTTGCGACTGACAAGGGGATGCGCAAGGTCACCGGGCGAACGGGTTTATTCTGGCCCGATGTGCTGGCGGCGATGGCATCGGATGACTGGCGCGAACCGATCGAGGCGAACCGCGAGTCGATGATGGAATCGGGATCCTGGGGTGTGCCGACCATGCGGCTTGGGGGTGATGTTTTCTGGGGGCAGGATCGGGACTGGTTGTTGGTCCGCCATATCGAAGAACTGTGTGACACTGGGGACGGAATACTCGTATGACGACGGTAATTTTCTCGCATGGTCAGGAAAGCGGCCCCTGGGGCACGAAGATTCGTGCGATGGCGGAGCAGGTCAAAGAGCTGGGGTGTTCGGTCGACAGCATCGATTACCAGGGAATCGCCGACCCGACCGAGCGCGCGGAGAAGTGCGTGCGCGAATGTGCGGGTATCGATGACCAGATCGTCCTGATCGGCTCAAGTATGGGCGGGCACGTAGCGACTGCTGCGGCGGGGCAGGTTGGTGCGGTTGGGCTCTTTGTCCTGGCTCCGGCGTACTTCATGGAGGGGTACGAGGATCTGACACCGGAGCCGCCAGCCATACCCATCACCATTGTGCACGGCTGGCATGATGACATTGTGCCTGTCGAGAACAGCATTCGTTACGCACGTAGCTGTAGCGCGACCTTGCATCTGGTGGATGGCGACCATCGACTCACGGCGAGTATTGATGAGATAAACGGATATCTGCATCAATTTCTGACTAAACTAATGAGTTGAACCAAACGATGGAAAGGATAGATATGAAGTATTGGATTTTGGCATTGAGCCTGTTGGTTATGGGTTGTGGTGGTGGCGAGTCTGACGATGCGGTGACGGAAGCTGTTGAGCAGGTAGAGGAAGCTGCAGGATCGGCTATGGATACTGCGGCCGACTCCATGGATGCCGCTGCTGATGCGATGAATGAGGCGCAGGACAAGGCCGCCGAAGTTGGCGACATGCTGGAAGAAAAGAAAGAAGAAATCGACGCGGCGGTTGACGACGCAGACAACAACTAAAGGTCCAGGCGCAGGCCTTCGCGAGCGTAGCGGAAGCCCCGCCTTTCCACGGCAGCCTGTTCCGGGCTGCCGTCGATGAGCAGAGGGTTCGTGTGATTCATGTGAATGAATATCACGCGAGCCCGTTCCTCTTTGCTCAATCCCTCCAGCAAATCCATGCTTTCGGTGACGAACGGGTGTTTGATCTTGCTCATGTCGCGGCCGCCCAGTTCGCCGTCCTTAAAGAAGGTTGCGTCGATGAGGGCGTAGTCCACTGCGCGCACGACGTCACGAATATCCGATTCCCACATTTCCCATTTGTCGATGTCGGGAATAAATACGGCCGACCGGTTGGGCCCATCAATTCGATAGCCCACCGTCTCCGTGTATTCGTCACGATGCGGCACCAGGAAGGGAGTGACAGTCACCTTTGAGCTCAGCTCAACGGCGCGGCCATCCTCCATGGCATGCAGTTCGATATTCTTAAGGTGCACGAGTTGGTCCCATGGCCCGTTGCTTGAAAGAAACGAATGCATGCGCGGCATCGCGTACACGGGAATGTCAGAAGCGCCAACAGCCTCTCGCCCAATATGCATGAGACCGGTGTAGTGGCCCATGTGCCCGTGCGTCAGGAACACGCCGTCAAGCAGGTACTCGCCGTCCGGCGCGGTGCGATACAGGTCGTAGAGTTGCTCGCGCATGTCAGGTGTCGCGTCGAACAGGTACTTGGTCTTGTTAACCGCGTCAACCACGGCTATCGAACTCGCCTTGCGGCGTAGCTCGGGGTTCTCCCAGGCGCGCATGCAGTGCGGTTGATAGCAACTGGTTTGCGGGTAGCCCGCGTCCTGAGCGATGCCCAGCACCTGGATGAAAACGGCGTCATCGCCAATAGCAGGTGCGCAGATGAGGAGTGCTGCCAATGCAGTCAGTCGAGAATTCATGCGGGGATTATAGCCCTTCGGCAGACAACGCGAGCAGCGTGGCCATGTGATCGAAAAGAAAATTCAGGCTCCTGTTTTTTTTAAATGTCAACGGTCTGCTGATGCAATCTTTTGGGTAGACTTGTCGGCCATGAACATCGCAGGTTTATTTTCTCGCCCGCTCTACTGGCTGGCAGGCAAGGTGTTCTCTATCTGGGCGCGCCCTGAAGTCCAGCCTGATGTCCCCGCCGAGCTGATCATCAGCCCCGACGCCAAGGTTTGTTATGTCCTGGAGTCAGGCGGACTCGCAGACGTACTGGCGCTCGAGCGGGCTGCGGCACAACATGGCATGCCGTCTCCCACCGAGCCGTTCGAGTTTTGTGGCAACCGCGAGTATCGGCGGTTTGTCATCTTGCGGCGTATGAAAGGCTTCTGGTACAGGCGACCCCGCATGACAGGTTCACAGAGGCTCAAACGCCTTGTGGAAGCCACGCACCACGGTGATGAAGATCTGCTGCTGATTCCAGTAGCAATCTACTGGGGTCGCTCCCCTGAAAAAGAGCGCTCGTTGCTCAAATTGCTGTTTTCGGAAAACTGGGATGTTATTGGCCGGACCCGCAAATTTTTTGCCACCATTCTGCACGGCCGAAATACATTGCTGCGCTTCAGTCATGCGTTGCCAATGCGGTCTATCAGTGCGGAAAGCGATGAACTCGAAATTGCTTATCGCAAAATTTCGCGCGTCCTGCGTACGCACTTTCGCCAGCGCCGGGTTGCGACCGTCGGGCCTGACCTCTCTCATCGCCGTACACTGATCCGCGAGGTATTGAGGTCGCCGGCGGTGCGGCAAGCAATCCTGGCCGAGAGCGGCGATGACTATCGCAAACAGGAGGTCGCCCGACGCAAGGCAGAAAAATACGCGCTCGAGATCGCCGCCGATATTTCCTACCCGACGATTCGCGTACTGCAGCGTCTGCTGCGGTGGTTGTGGAGCAAAATCTATGACGGTATCGAACTCAATCACATGGAGAAGCTCCACGAAGTCGCCAAGGACAAAGAGGTAATCTATGCGCCCTGTCACCGCAGTCATATCGACTATTTGCTGCTGGGATACGTAACGTATACGCAGGGCCTGCAACTCCCTCACATCGCAGCGGGTATCAACCTCAATTTGCCCATTGTCGGTGGGATCCTGCGTCGGGGGGGTGCGTTTTTCCTGCGGCGCACTTTTAAAGGTAATCGGTTATACGCATCTGTATTCGATTCCTACATCCAGGAGGTGCTCGGCAAGGGGTACTCGATGGAGTACTTCATCGAGGGTGGGCGCAGCCGCACCGGGCGGCTGCTGCAGCCGAAAGGCGGCATGCTTGCCATGACGGTCAATTCGTACGTCAAGAACCCGCAGCGGCCGATCGTCTTCGTGCCGATCTACTTTGGTTACGAAAAGCTGATTGAAGGCGATGCTTTTATCAGCGAACTCGGCGGCGCAGAAAAAAAGAAGGAATCCATAATTGGCCTGATTCGGTCCATCAAGTCATTGCGCGATCATTTTGGGAAGGTCAGCGTGAATATTGGTGAGCCCATCGAACTCGAGCCAATCCTGGATGATGCCCACTCCGACTGGAGAGGTTACCAGCCCGAGAACGGTGAAAGACCGCCATGGCTTTCCGGCATAGTCGATAATGTCGGCGGCCAGATCATGGAAAACATCAACTCGGCCGCTGCGGTTACGCCGATCAGCTTGCTGGCCTACGTATTGCTGGCGACACCCAAGCAGACGATCGGTGTTGATGAGCTGCGCAGACAACTGCAAGTCAGTCTCGAACTGCTGCGACGTTTCGAGTATTCCGATCTTGTCACGATGCCCGACTGGAGCCCCGACCAGATCATCGAGCATGGTGAGAAGCTTGATGTCATCAGCCGCAGCACGCACCCCATGGGCGAAGTTATCCGCATGGAAGAACACACGGCCGTGCTCATGACTTACTTCCGCAACAATATCTTGCACCTGTTATCCGTGCCGGCATCGGTTGCCTGCTGCTTTATTCAGGGGCAGGAACTCACGCATGTAGAACTGCAGCGCCTGATTCGCCTGATCTACCCGTTCATGAAGAAGGAGTTGTTCCTGAAGTGGGACCTTGACGATATCGATGACGTTACGACCGAAGCAATAATGTCCCTTAACAGCCTCGGCATCCTGAGCTACGCCAAACGCAACAAGACGCTGGTCAGGCCGCCGGCCGGCTCGGAAAAGGCGTTCCAGTTGTTGATGCTGGGCCAGTCCATGGTGCCGATGCTGCAGCGCTTTTACCTGGTTATAGCGATCCTGGTGGGTAATGGATCGGGCACGTTGTCCCGAAGCCGCCTGGAGACCATGTGCCAGCAAAGTGCGGAACGGCTGTCGATGATCTACGGACTGCATTCGCCCGATTTCTTCAACAAATCGCTATTCCACGATTTTATCAAGAGTCTTCACGAGCAGGACGTGTTGCGGCGTAACGCCGAAGGTGCCATTGAATTTGACGATGACATCAAGTCGATTGGTGCGGATGCACGTCTCGTTCTTGGCGAGGAGATTCGCCACAGCATCCTGTCACTCACGCTGACCGGGAAAAGCGGGCAGAAGGCCTGATAGCTCTCGAAAATCGGAGGGATTTCCTTGCGCTTTAAGCCTTAAACGGCTAAAAACACTGGATGTCTCAGGTACTTGCACAAGATTGGATCTTGCCCGGCCGACGCCGGGTGGGCGCGTTCTTGCTCGCGGTTTGCCTGAATCTTGCACTCCTGCCGTGCGCCATGGCCCTTCAGGTCGTGGAGCAGGGCCATGATTGTTGTCCGCCCGAGATCCAGCTTGAGGCAGCGGAGTGCTGCCAACTCGACGATGTTAGCGTTGACGCCCGGACCGGCACGCTCAAGCTCTATGACTCACCGGATCCGACGGCCCTTCCGGCGCCGTCTTTTTATCAGGCCCTGGCTGCGGCACGTCCACGCCATGCTGCGTCTGCTCACCCGCCTGATCCACCGGGCGGTTTCCCACCGCTGTACGATCTTTACTGCGTCTATCTGAAATAGCCAAACCTGCAACGTAAACCCTTTTGGTTTTCCACGCAGGAGTTGGAATCATGTCAGTTTTTCGCGGGCGTAAACCCGCCTATGTATTACTCACGTTCATGGCCGTATTGCCATGGACATCTTTTGCCATGGCGCAGGAGCGTGTGCCGTTGACCCTCGCCGAAGCCGAGGACCAGGTTCGCGGCGGCGAACCGGGCCAGTTGGCGCTGCTGGCGCAGGCCGAGGCCATGCAGGAGCGGGCGGTCGCGGCCGGCAGCCTGCCGGACCCGGTGCTGCGAGTTGGTCTGGCTAATTACCCGATCAGCGGCGGCAGTTTCTCGACTGAGGGAATGACGCAGGCGCAGCTGGGCCTGCGGCAGTCGTTTCCCCGCGGACGCGCGCACGGGACCGAGAAGCTGCGCGCCCAGGCGGAGGTTTACAACCAGGATGCCGGCGCCCGCGGTCGAGATGTTCTGGCTGCGGTTCGCATTGCCTGGCTCGATGCTTTTTACTCGCAGCGGGCCTGGGAGCTTATGAGCGAGTCACGGCCGTTCTTTGTCGACCTGGTGACGATCACACGATCTTTGTACGCCGTGGGCCGAAAATCCCAGTACGACGTATTGCGCGCAGAGCTTGAACTGAGCCGGCTTGACGATCGGTTAATCAAAACGAGTCTCGCAAAGGCGGAAGCACAGGCCGAATTGTCGCGCTGGCTCGGGCAGGATGCCTATCGTCCCGTTGCCATGAAGCTGCCTGGCTGGGACAGGTTGCCGTCACTTGAGGATCTGAGAGCGGGGCTCGCCGGTCATCCATCGATCGCTGCTGCCGAAGCCGGTGTGGCGGCACAGCAAGCGGCGGTGAGTATCGCCGAGGAGCGAAAGAAACCCGGGTGGTCGCTTGATGTCGGTTACGGGTACCGCGAGGGATTCCTGCCGGATGGCACGCCGCGCTCGGACTTTGTCAGCCTGTCCGTGTCGGTCGACTTGCCGTTCTTCGGTAAGAATAGCCAGGACCGAAGGCTTGCGGCAGCCCTTGGGGATCGCAGTGCGGCGCGTCAGTCGAAGGTCGAAGTCACGGCGCGATTGAGAAGTGCGCTCGATACAGAGTTCGCTCGCTGGAACGATATCACCCACAGGCTCACGCTCTACGAGACACAGATACTCGCACAATCAAAGGACCAGGTGCAGGCCGCGCTGCTCGCGTATCAAAGTGACAATGGAGATTTTTCCGATGTCATGCGGGGTTACATCGACGACCTGAATGCTCGACTCGAACACATTCGCCTGCAGGTGCAGCGTTCGCAAAGTTACGCGAAGTTGGCAAACCTGGGAGGGGTGGAACAATGAAGAAGAATATTATTTCCGTCATCGTCGCTGTCGCGACATTAGTCATCGGCGTACTCATAGGGCGCAGCTGGGTTCCGCAGCACACGATGGAATCCGGTGAAACAGCCGCAAACGAAATTCTCTATTGGGTCGCGCCAATGGACCCGAACTACCGGCGCGACGAGCCAGGAAAATCGCCAATGGGAATGGACCTGGTGCCTGTCTACGCCGACGGAGCAGAAGCTGATGGCGAAGTTGTGTCCATCGACCCGACTCTGTTGAACAATCTCGGCGTTCGTACGGCCCTGGCGGAACGCGGCACGCTTCCACGCCGGATCGATACCGTTGGCTATATCGGTTACGACGAAGACACGCTGCAACATATTCACACGCGCGTTGACGGCTGGATTGAGAAACTGGCGACGGCTGCCACGGGCGACCCCGTCGTGAAGGGACAGCTCTTGTTCGAGCTGTATTCGCCAACCCTGGTTAATGCACAGCAGGAATACCTCGCAGCACTCGCCAGCAACAATACGGCGCTTAGAAACGCATCGCGCGACCGCCTGGGGGCGCTCGGCGTTACGGATAATGAAATACGGCGACTCGAAAAGGAGCGTGAGGCGAGCCAGCGCGTTCGCGTCTACGCGCAGACGGACGGTGTGATTGCGCACCTGGGTGTGCGCGAAGGTATCTTCATCACGCCCGCGACAGAGGTCATGTCCGTGGCGCGACTCGATCGTGTCTGGGTGCTGGCTGAAGTATTCGAACGGCAATCAGCATGGGTCGAACCCGGCCAGACGGCCACCGTGGAACTCGACTACCTCCCCGGCAAGTTGCTGCGCGGCACAGTCGATTACGTATACCCGGAGCTTGATCCAAAAACGCGCACGCTCAAGGTGCGGCTACGGTTCGACAACGAAAGCGAAACGTTGCGACCGAATATGTTTGCACGCGTCGTCATAAATGGGGCAGCCATCGACAATGTCGTGCACGTTCCTCGTGAGGCAGTCATTCGCGGCGGCTCCTCAAGCCGTGTTGTTGTGGATCTTGGCGAAGGGAGGTTTCAGTCGCGAGAGGTAGGTATCGGTATTGAGTCCGGTGATCGCGTGGCAATCCGTAATGGGCTTGATGAAGGTGAGCGAGTCGTCACATCAGCGCAATTCCTGATCGATTCCGAGTCAAACATCGACTCGGCGCTGAAGCGCATGGAGCGTTCGCAGTGATTGCCGCCCTTATTCGCTGGTCTATCGAGAATCGTATTCTCGTCATCATCGGCGCAACGATTATTGCTGCGCTTGGCATCTGGTCGGTAAAAGAAACGCCCGTCGACGCATTACCTGACCTGTCTGATGTGCAGGTTATCGTCAAAACGTCCTTTCCGGGGCAGGCGCCACAGGTCGTCGAGGACCAGGTAACCTATCCGCTGACAACAGCCATGTTGTCAGTGCCAAAATCGGTCACGGTGCGCGGCTACTCTTTTTTTGGCGATTCCTACGTCTACGTAATTTTCGAAGACGGCACTGATCTTTACTGGGCCCGTTCGCGAGTTCTGGAGTACCTGAACCAGGTAGCGTCGAGTTTGCCGAGCGATGCAAGCTCCTCGCTGGGGCCCGACGCTACGGGTGTCGGCTGGGTCTTCGAGTATGCGCTGGTCGATCGCAGTGGCCGTCACGACCTTGCCCAGCTGCGGAGTCTGCAGGACTGGTTTCTGAAGTATGAGCTGCAGACCGTTCCGGGAGTCGCCGAGGTGGCAACGATTGGCGGCATGGTGCGCCAGTACCAGGTCGTGGTTGATCCGGACAAGCTGCGTGCGTTTGGCGTCACGCTCGCTGCGCTCAAGCGGGCGATCCAGCTGGGCAATCAGGAAACCGGCGGGTCAGTCATCGAGATGGGTGAGGCCGAGTACATGGTGCGGGCCTCGGGTTACCTGCAGGGGATTGAAGATCTTGCCGCCATCCCATTGGGAGTGAACGAGCACGGTACGCCGCTGCTTCTGTCGGATGTTGCTGAGATTCGTATCGGACCACAAATGCGTCGCGGCATTGCAGACCTTGATGGCGAGGGCGAGGTTGTCGGCGGTGTGGTTGTCATGCGCTGGGGTGAAAATGCATCGGCGACGATCGATGCGGTGAAGCAGAAGCTGGCCGAACTTAAAAAAGGCCTGCCGGAGGGTGTCGAGGTCGTCACGACCTACGATCGCTCCGACCTGATCGAGCGTTCCGTCGATACGCTCAAGTACACCCTGATCAAGGAATTTCTCATGGTCGCGCTGGTTTGCGCGATTTTTCTGTTTCACCTGCGGTCGTCCGCCGTGATTGTGCTCAGTCTGCCACTGGGCGTGCTGGTCGCATTCATCATCATGCGTGCGCAGGGGATCAACGCGAACATCATGTCGCTTGGCGGCATAGCGATTGCGATCGGGGCCATGGTCGATTCAGCGATCGTGATGATCGAGAACGTGCACAAACATATCGAGAAAGAGGCGCTGACGACTGAAAACCGCTGGCGCATCATGGCGGATGCCGCCGCCGAGGTCGGGCCACCTCTGTTCTTTTCGCTGATGATTATTACCTTGAGTTTCATGCCGGTCTTTACGCTGGAGGCCCAGGAAGGCCGACTCTTCGCACCCCTGGCTTTCACAAAGACCTATGCGATGGCGGCTGCGGCTTGCCTGTCGATTACCTTGGTCCCGGTGCTCATGGGTTACTTCATTCGGGGCAACGTGATTCACGAGGGCAAGAACCCGGTAAATCGTGCATTGATCGCCGCTTACCGTCCGGTCATTCACGCCGTGATTCGAGCGCCGAAAACCGCGCTGTTTTTTGCGGCCGTGATTCTGGTGACAGGTGTCTGGCCTTTGACAAAGCTGGGTTCAGAATTCATGCCGCCGCTGGACGAAGGTGACCTGATGTACATGCCCACGACATACCCGGGTGTGTCAGTCGACAAGGCGCGTGAAATCCTGCAACACACGGACAAGATGATTAAGAAGGTCCCGGAGGTAAAGCGCGTCTTTGGCAAAATCGGTCGCGCGGAGACCGCAACTGACCCCGCACCGCTCACCATGATCGAGACGGTAATTCAGCTCAAACCACGTGAGGAATGGCGCGCCGGCATGACGCCTGAGGGGCTGCGCGCTGAACTCGACAGGTCGGTGCAATACACCGGGCTGACCAACGCGTGGGTTATGCCGATCAAGACGCGCATCGACATGCTGGCGACCGGTATCAAGACGCCGGTCGGCATCAAGGTGGCCGGCCCGGACCTCAAGGTCATTGAGGACATTGGCAGACGCCTGGAACAGGTTCTGCGACCCTTGCGAGGGACGGCATCTGTGTATTCGGAACGCGTGGCGGGCGGACGCTATGTCGATGTTGACATCGATCGCGAGCGGGCATCGCGCTTCGGGCTGAATATCAGCGATGTACAGGACATCATTCGCTCTGCCGTGGGTGGGGTGAATGTCACGCAAACGGTGGAAGGCCTCGAGCGTTACCCGGTCAATGTCCGCTACCCGCAGCGCGTGCGAGACTCACTACAACAACTTCGATTACTTCCGATCGTTACGCCGGCGGGTGCCCGCATCGCCCTGGCAGATGTAGCCGATGTCAATGTCGTGGACGGGCCGCCTGTGATTAAAAGCGAGAATGCTCGACTCAACGGCTGGACCTATGTCGATATCTCCGGACGCGACCTGGGATCTTATGTTGCTGAGGCGCAGCGCGTGGTAGCTGAATCGGTGGAGTTGCCGGCTGGATACTCGCTGGGGTGGTCGGGACAGTATGAATACATGGTGCGGGCGCGTGATCGACTGGCCGTGGTCGGCCCCATCACGCTTGCGGTGATCCTGTTGCTGCTGTTTATCAACTTCGGTCGATTCGCAGAGGTCGCGATCATCATGGGCACACTGCCACTGGCCCTGGTCGGTGGGCTGTGGCTCCTATATGTGCTTGGCTATGAACTGTCCGTCGCAGTCGGTGTAGGCTTTATTGCGCTTGCAGGCGTAGCCGTGGAAATCGGCGTGATCATGCTGGTGTACCTGAATCAGGCCCTCGCAAGGCGAAAGGACTCGAGCATTGACGATATTCGGGAAGCTGTGATCGAAGGCGCCTTGTTGCGCATCCGGCCTGTGATGATGACTGTTGCTGCGACTATTGGTGGATTGCTGCCGATCATGTTTGGCAGTGGTACCGGCTCGGAGGTCATGCGGCGCATTGCCGCGCCCATGGTTGGCGGGATGGTCAGCGCGACCCTGCTGGCGCTGGTGGTGATTCCGGCGTTGTTCCTGTTGTGGCGACAGAGAGAGAGCTAGACGGGCCGTTCAGGCATCCATGTCCGGAATGAGTTCGCTCTCAAGCACGGCGATCATGTCCTTCAGGAGTAGCTTGCGCTTCTTGAGCCTGCGAATGCGCAGCTGATCCACCATGGGGTCGTCCTGCAGGCGATCGATGAGGTAGTCGAGATCCCGGTGACTGACCCTGAGTTCTCGCAACCGCTCAAGTTCCGCAAACGATTCTGTATCGATCTTATCGGACATGTAGTGATGCTACTCGCTGTCAGACAGTAGTGCCAACCAGTTCCGGTCGGTGGCGCCCATAACAAAAAAGTGAGGGTTTAGAATGTCTTCTTTGGCGTTATATTTCATAGGTTTACCGTCAAGCGTCACGACGCTTCCCCCCGCCTGTTCAACCACGGCCTGGGCAGCGGCAGTGTCCCATTCTGACGTCGGGCCCAGTCGCGGATAGAGGTCGGCCCCGCCTTCCGCAACAACACAGAATTTCAGTGAGCTGCCCATGGGCACCATGTCGTAATCGCCCATGTTCTCGAGGTACGCATCCAGGCTCGCACCACGATGGGAGCGGCTGCCTACCACGCGCGCCGGCGAGCCGCTGGCAGGCGCGACCCGGATTGGTTGCGGATCAGCATTGCCGTCGCGCCGCTGTGCACCAACGCCCTCGCAGCCCACGTAGGTCTTGTTGAATACGGGCACATGCACCACGCCGAGCACCGGCCGGTGATTGTCAATGAGTGCGATATTGACGGTAAATTCGTCGTTGCGATTGACGAACTCCTTCGTGCCATCAAGCGGGTCGATAAGCCAGTAGCGCTGCCACTGGCTGCGCTCTGCAAATGTTGGTAACCCCGATTCCTCGGAGATGATGGGCAGGTCGGGCGTCAGTGATCTGAGGCCAGCATCGATCCACCGATGCGATGCCAGGTCGGCCTGGGTCAGCGGCGACTCGTCGTCCTTGCTTTGCACCTCGAAATCCGTCGAGTAGACTTTAAGGATGGCGCGGCCAGCATCCTCGGCCAGCGCAACGACGGGTTCAACGAGTGACTTTAGTTCCATGTCCTGTTCCTGCAGGCAAACCGGGCGCGCAGTATAACAATGAATATCGATCCGCAAACCGCACTCGAGCGATGCGAAACGCTCATGCTTGATATGGACGGGACTATTCTCGACCTCGCGTTTGATAACTACATCTGGAAGGATCTCGTGCCGCGGCGCTACGCAGCGGCAAATGGAATGTCATTTGCAGAGGCCCGCGATCTCCTGTTCGAAAAGTACGCAGCCGTACAGGGTGACCTGGAGTGGTACTGCCTCGATCACTGGAACGACCGACTGGGTATCGACGTGGTCAAGATTCACCACGACGTGACACATCGCATCGGCTATCTGCCGGGCGCCCTCGATTTCTTGCGAGCGGTTCATGCGCAGGATATTCGCGTGCTGCTGGTCACAAACTCGCACCCGGATACGCTGCATCTCAAGGATGCGGTGACCGGCCTGGCAGATTATTTTGATGGGCTCCACAGCTCGCATACTTACGGGTATGCAAAGGAATCGCAGTCCTTCTGGGCGGCGTTGCAGGAGGATGCGGGTTTCGATTCCGCAACGACGTTATTTGTCGATGACAGTCAGCCGGTGCTGCACAGCGCCGCCGAGTATGGCATCGGCATGCTGGTCACCGTGACACGGCCCGACACGACAGAGGCGCTCAGGCGCGGCTCGGAATTCCGGGGTGTCGAGAGCGTAAAAGACCTGCTGGCGCGTCTTTAGGCGGGTGCCGGGCCGCTAGTTGCGGCGCCGATGCCTACCCGCATGCTTGTTGTGCTCACCACCGCCAGGCCGCCGCCGCGGGCCGCCACTGCGGGGTTTGCGCGGGCGCGGTTTCGGTTTGATGATTTCCGGCAGGTCCGAGGGCTCGTAATTCGCAAACGGTATCTTGTGACCGATGTAGGATTCTATGTCCGGCAGTGACACGGCGTAGGTCTCGCAGGCCATGCTCAGCGCATTGCCGGAAGCACCGGCGCGCGCCGTACGACCGATACGGTGTACATAGTCTTCAGCGTCCTGCGGCAAATCGTAATTGATAACGTATTCGACGTCAGGAATATGCAGTCCGCGTGAAGCCACGTCGGTGCCGATCAATACCGGCAGCTCCCCGTTCTGAAACTGCATCAGCATGCGCAAGCGCTTTTTCTGCGGCACGTCGCCGGAAATGGCTGCGGCCTTAATACCGTTCGCTGCCAGGTAGTCCCCCACTTTCTCTGCTTCGCGCTTCATGTTGACGAAGATCATGATGCGGACCTCGCCGATCTCGCGCACCAGGCCGATCAGGAGCGGCATCTTGTCTTCGTTGGCGGGGTAGAAAATCGCCTGGCGTACACGGTCGACTGTGACCTTGTCCGGTTCGATGCGAATGAGCTCGGGCTCATTCATGTGCTCGTAGGCAAGTTCCATGACCCGTTGGGACAGCGTCGCGGAGAACAGCATATTGAGCCGCTTCTCGGGTGCTGGCAGGCGGCGCAGCAGGTAGCGAATGTCCTTGATAAAGCCGAGGTCGAACATGCGATCCGCTTCGTCGAGGATGGCAACCTGAACATGGTCCAGTTTGAACACGCCCTGCTTGTAGTAATCAATAATTCGGCCCGGCGTCCCGATCAGCAGATCCACGCCATCCTGGAGTATCCTGCGTTGCTTGTCATAGTCAGTGCCGCCGTAGGCAAGCCCGATCCTGAGTCCCGTGTGTTTGCCGAGCATCTCGGCGTCATTGGCGATCTGGACCGCGAGTTCACGCGTCGGCGCCAGGATGAATACGCGCGGCTGCCGGGTTTTGCCGGTGTCCACCTCACTCGTCATCAGGCGCTGATAGGCCGCAATGAGGAACGCGGCGGTCTTGCCGGTACCGGTCTGTGCCTGACCTGCGACGTCGCTGGGTTGCAGCGCGATCGGCAGCGTATTGGCCTGGATAGGGGTACAGAACTCGAAGCCCGAGTCGCGGATACCGGTGAGAATAGACTCGTGCAGGTCGAGCGAGTCGAATCTGAGGTCGCTCAGATGGTTTTCAGACATAAAAATAGAACCAGAAAATATGGGTTAAAGGCTTGCAAAATGGCTCGCGAAACGTTCAAATTGCGTTAATTCGACGCGACACTCGTCGCACCCGCCAGTTTCGCTTTTCATCGATCCAGAAATTAGCCGGCAAAAAACCGGAATTCATCGGCCGTAAAGCTGCGACATATTGCCTGATAGACAAGGCAGCGTCACCCGTTTTCGAAATGTTCGTTCTTTTGCTCCGCTTGTAACGGGCCATTTCACACTCAAACTTGACTTTATTTGGAGGAGTTATCCGGTGAGCGACAAGATTGTGCACACCTCAGATTCGGCATTTGATGCCGATGTTTTACAAAACAGCAAAGCAGTGCTGCTCGACTTTTGGGCTGAATGGTGTGGCCCGTGCAAAATGATTGCGCCGCTGCTTGATGAAGTTGCGGGAAAATACGAGGACAAGCTTGATGTCGTCAAGCTGAATGTCGACGAGAATCCGAATGTCGCTCAGAAGTTCGGTATCCGCAGCATTCCTACCTTAATTTTGTTTAAGGACGGCGCCGTGCAGGCGCAATTAATGGGCGCGATGCCGTTGCGTCAGCTCGAAGAATTTTTAGACACTAATCTGTGAGAGGGTACTTGGGTACTTCAAATAAAACTCGCCCGGCCAATAAGTCGGGCAATAAAGGAAAGGGAAATCCGAATCGCCGTCGGCGCCGTCGGCCATCCCCTGACATGTATCCCGACGACGAGGGTAGTCTCGAGGTAATTCCGCCCGACCAACTCGAGGCCAGCAAGAACGTGATGAACCTGACGGAGCTCAAAACCCGTCCGGCCGCCGCGCTTGTTGAGCTCGGTGAATCGCTCGGCGTCGAGAACATGGCGCGTTCGCGCAAACAGGACATCATTTTCTCAATTCTCAAGGCGCATGCCGCTCTGGGCGAAAATATATACGGTGATGGTGTGCTGGAGATTCTGCAGGATGGCTTTGGCTTTCTGCGCTCATCGGACAGCTCGTATCTTGCCGGACCAGACGATATTTATGTCAGTCCGAGCCAGATCCGTCGATTCAACCTGCGTACGGGTGACACAGTATCGGGTCTGATTCGGCCGCCCAAGGAGGGGGAGCGTTACTTTGCACTGCTCAAGGTTGGTCAGATCAACCACGATGCACCCGAGAACGCGCGCACCAAGGTTCTGTTTGAGAACCTGACGCCGCTGTTCCCTAAGGACCGCCTGGTCCTTGAGCAGGGTAACGGCAGTACCGAGGATCTCACGGCACGCATCATCGATATGGTCGCGCCGATCGGTAAAGGCCAGCGTGGGCTGATCGTCTCGCCACCTAAAGCCGGTAAGACGATGCTGTTGCAGAACATTGCATCGGCGATCTGTGCGAACAACCCCGAAGTCGACCTCATGGTGCTGCTCATCGACGAGCGTCCGGAGGAAGTGACGGAAATGACGCGCACGGTGCGTGGTGAAGTTGTTTCGTCGACGTTTGACGAGCCGGCCAGCCGCCACGTGCAGGTTGCCGACATGGTGATTGAGAAGGCGAAGCGCCTCGTCGAGCACAAGCGTGACGTAGTGATTCTGCTCGACTCGATCACGCGTCTGGCGCGTGCATACAACACGGTCGTACCGAGCTCCGGCAAGGTTCTGACCGGTGGTGTTGATGCCAACGCCCTGCACCGTCCTAAGCGTTTCTTTGGCGCTGCGCGCAACATCGAAGAGGGCGGCAGCCTCACGATTCTCGCGACGGCTCTCGTCGACACGGGCTCCAAGATGGACGAAGTGATCTATGAGGAGTTCAAGGGCACGGGCAACATGGAGATCCACCTGGATCGCCGTATTGCCGAGAAACGTGTCTTCCCGGCGATCAATATCAATCGTTCGGGTACGCGTAAAGAAGAATTGCTGACCGAAGAAGCCGAGCTGCAGAAGATGTGGATCCTGAGAAAGGTCCTGCACCCGATGGACGAGCTTGCCGCGATCGAGTTCCTGCTGAACAAACTGCAGGACACCAAGACGAACGCGAAGTTCTTCGAGGCAATGAAGCGCTAGTGAGCGATACAGCAATGAGAACGGCGGGGTCTTCGGGCCCCGTTTTTCGTTTGACTGTGATTGATCGTGAGGCGAATATGGCTTTTCGCAGAGATTAAGAACAACACTGTCATTTATTGGTGAACTCAAGCGCCGCTTGCGCGTAAAGTCGCTAATATTCGCGGTGACGATACCCAGTCGATCCAGTGGCTTATTGCCGCCCTCCTGCAGTATCCTTACTTCGACCCGCGTCCTTATCCGGACCTGATGAAAATTCTGCAGGAGCAGGGGATACAGCGGGCTGCGCCCATCGAGATTCCTTTCGCCTGTCGCCACTAGCCGCGCTTGTCCAGCCAGCGGCGCCCCTTGAGTTCATCCCTAAACAGCCGGCCGTTTACCATGCCGCGGTTCAGCAGTACCGTCTCGGCCAGTTCCGTCATGGCATAAGCCTTGGGGTTCAGCTGCACCCAGGCGATGCGGTGGTCGATGGTGACGCCAGCCTCAAGAAAGATGGCCTGGTGATCGATTGCGTCTGCAAGCTTGAGGGGAAGATCAAAGTTCGACAGGCCCAGAATCGAAAAGCAACGATGTGCCGTGCACGCCTCGATGATGTCGTGCCACATCTGCGATACCGATTGACGGTCCGGTACGCCAGTGGCTCGTACCTCGATAATCGAGTTGATGTGGTCGATCGTGTATTGCGCGCCCATACAAAAAGTGTAGACGTTTAAGTGATACTTTTCCTGTGGGCAGGCAAATCGTCCTGCGCATCGAGGTATGTGACCTCGCCGGACTCGATCGAGTACTCGGCACCGATAATGGCAAGTTCACCGGTTTCGTTCAATTGCCCAAGAATTTGGGAGCCGCGCTTTAGTTGTCTCACGGACTGGCGCACATTGGCGGCGACCGCAGCGCTCAGGGAAACATCGTCGCTCATAAGCGACTCGACCGCTGGCCGGATTCGATCGACGATTGAACACAGGTTGGGCGAGCGCTGCTGTCGGCCCTGAGCGAGCGCTTTCAGCGTCGCCGCGACGGCGCCGCAGTTGCTGTGGCCAAGAACGACGACGAGCCGGGTGCCGAGCTGTGCCGCGGCAAACTCGACGCTGCCGATTTGTGATGGCGCGACGATGTTCCCGGCGACTCGGATGACAAACAGGTCGCCGAGCCCCTGATCGAAAATCAGTTCGACCGGCACTCGCGAGTCCGAACACGCGAGAATTACAGCAAACGGGCTCTGGCCTTCGACGAGCTCTGCGCGTCGGGCGCTACTCAACGCTTTATCGCTATTGCTCGTGCCCGCAACGAAGCGGCGGTTGCCGGCGCGCAGGCGCTCCAGTCCATCAACTGTAGAAATCATCCGCAAACATTACCACCGATAAAGGAAAACTGAAGTACCAGCAGAAAACCGAGGCTGCTCCAGCGCTAATTCGACGTAACCGTCGCTACCGGAGAGCGCGGCAAAGTCGCCAGAGGTATTGGTTTTCACCGGCATGGCGAGGACCTGACCGGCTGCATTGGAAATCAGGCGGACGGGCTGGAAGCAAGTTAATTCGGGTCTGAAGGTGACGTCTGCCGCAAGTGCTGCGAATTCCGGTGTTGGGGTCGTTCTGGCCGAAGCTCTGGCAAGCGCCGGGATCACATAGTGACGGCAGCAGACAAGCGCCGATACCGGGTTGCCGGGCAGGGCAAAAACAGCCTGTCCGTCGGGTCCGGAACCGAACCACATTGGCTTGCCGGGTCGCTGGCTGATTCTGTGAAAATGCTCTTTGACGCCGAGTTCGGCCAGCACCTCTGGCACAAAGTCGGCTTTGCCCATCGACACACCGCCGCTCAAGATCAAGACGTCGGCCTCATTAAGGTGCCCCGCGATTCGTTCTGTGAGCACCGCGCGCTCGTCCGGCAGGTGATCGTGCTCGCAATCGGGGTAGCCGTGTTGCGCAAGCAGCGCCTGAATTGCCGGGCCGTTGGAAAGGCGGACCTGGTGAGGTTCAATCGGCTGGCCAGCCGCCACCAGTTCGTTGCCTGTTGAGATAACACGGACCACCGGTGAGCGACTGACATCGACATGGGTCAGCCCAGCCGACGCAATCACAGCGATGTCCATCGCAGACACGCGCTTGCCGGGAGCGAGCAGCTGGCTGCCTGCTGCGTGATCGGACGCGCGGGGATGAATGTACTGCTGCGCCGCGGCCACGTAACCGTCTTCGAGTACTGCGATCTCTTCGCTCACGGCAATCCGCTCAACAGGGATGACGCAATCCGCGTGCGCGGGCAACGACGCGCCCGTCATGATCTCTATGCACTTGCCCTGTGTCAGCGTGGCGGCGGCATCGCCGGCCATTTGCGTACACTGCACCGGAAACTGCCGTATGCCGGCAGCGAAGTCTGAATGAGAAATTGCGATGCCATCCATCATGACCCGATTGAAAGGCGGTTGGTCGCGCTCGGCTTCGACGACCTGGCGAAGCACACGGCCATCGGCCGCTCGCAGTGCGACCGACTCGACCGACAGCTCCGGCATGGCCGCCAGGACTCTGTCGAGCGCCTCGGCTGTCGTCAACACGGCTTAAGCGTTCTCCCGCGCAATCGCGCGGTGACCGATATCACGTCGAATGTAGACGTCTTCCCAGTCGATCTTGTCGACCGCGGCATAGGCGTCTTGCGCCGCGTGGGCGACCGTATCGCCCAGTCCGACAACGCACAGAACCCGTCCGCCGCTGGTCGTCACTGCATCGCCAACGGTAGTCGTGCCGGCGTGAAAGACCTTCTGCGTATTGCTGTCGGCACCGTCGAGGCCGGAGATTACCTTGCCCTTGGCGTAGCTCGCAGGATACCCGCCTGCTGCCATAACGACACCCAGCGCTGCACGCGTATCCCAGACTGCCTTGCGTTCCTGCAGATCACCCTCGAGCGTCGACAGGCATATATCGACCAGATCCGATTTGAGGCGCGCCATGATCGGCTGAGTCTCCGGGTCGCCCATGCGGCAATTGAATTCGATGACCTTGGGTGTGCCGTCCGCCATGATCATCAGACCGGCGTACAGGAATCCGAGGTAGGGGTTGCCATCAGCCTTCATGCCATCAAGGGTTGGCCGAATGACCTCGTCCATGATGCGCGCTTCGATGTCCGGCGTTACGACCGGTGCCGGCGAGTAAGCGCCCATGCCGCCCGTGTTGGGTCCGGTATCGCCCTCGTCGCGCGCCTTGTGGTCCTGTGACGTGGCCATTGGCAGGATGATGTCACCGTCCGTAATCACGATGAAACTCGCCTCTTCGCCCTCCAGGAACTCCTCAACGACGATTCGGGCCCCGGCAGCACCGAAGCTGCCGCCCTCGAGCATGTCGGTCGCGGCCTGTTCAGCCTCGCCGAGGGTCATTGCCACAATGACGCCCTTGCCAGCGGCGAGGCCGTCGGCCTTGATCACAATCGGCGCGCCCTGTTCGCGAATGTAGTCAAGCGCCGGATCGAGCTCCGTGAAGTTCTGATAATCAGCGGTTGGGATCTTGTGGCGCGCAAGGAAATCCTTGGTAAAGGCTTTCGAGCCCTCAAGCTGGGCGGCGGCAGCCGTCGGGCCGAAGCAGGGCAGGCCCAGCTCGTTAAACCGATCGACGACTCCGGCAACCAGGGGCGCTTCCGGGCCAACGATGGTGAGACTGACGTTTTCGGTCTGTGCGAGTTTTACGAGTGCCTCGATATCATCCGACGACACCGGCACGTTGCGCACCTTGCTCTCTCGCGCTGTACCCGCGTTGCCGGGTGCGACGAGAACCTCTTCGACGCGCGGCGACTGGGCACATTTCCATGCAAGTGCGTGTTCACGACCACCGGATCCGATAATTAGAATATTCATTAGTGTCGGAAGTGCCGCATGCCCGTGAAGACCATGGCCAGACCGTGTTCGTTGGCCGCCCCGATGACTTCTTCATCGCGCATCGAACCGCCAGGCTGGATGATGGCTGAAATTCCAGTCTCGGCGGCGGCGTCAATACCGTCGCGAAACGGGAAGAACGCATCCGAAGCCATGACCGAGCCGCTGACCTCGAGGCCTTCATCGGCTGCTTTGATGGCGGCTATCCTGGTCGAGTACACGCGACTCATCTGGCCAGCGCCGACGCCGATTGTCATCTTGTCCTTGCAGAAGATAATGGCATTGGACTTCACGTACTTTACAACCGTCCACGCGAACAGCATGTCCTGGATCTGCTCTGGCGTGGGCGCTTTCTCGGTGACGACTTTCAGATCATCGGGCGTGATGACGCCGAGGTCGCTGGTTTGAACGAGCAGTCCGCCAGAGACCTTCTTGAAATCGAAACCTGTGGGAGCACCTTCAGGTTCGACGTTCAGGCCTGATGCTCCTCTCGCGTTCCAGTCGCCAACCTCAAGAACCCGAACATTTTTCTTCGCCGAGCAAACATCGGCGGCGTCAGCGGCGATTTTCGGCGCAATAATCACCTCAACAAACTGGCGGTCGATGATGGCTTTTGCCGTGCCCGCGTCCAGCGGCCGGTTGAAGGCAATAATGCCGCCAAAGGCCGAAGTTGGATCGGTCTTGAATGCCTTGTCGTAGGCTGCGGCTATGTCGCCGGCTACAGCGACACCGCACGGATTTGCATGCTTGACGATTACGCAGGCCGGATTTTCGAACTGCTTAACGCACTCGAGTGCGGCATCGCTATCAGCGATGTTGTTGTATGACAACGCTTTACCCTGGAGCTGCCTGGCGGCGGCAAGCGAGCCAGGTGCAGCCTGCTGGTCGACATAGAACGCAGCTTGCTGGTGCGGGTTTTCGCCGTAACGAAGCTTCTCTGAAAGGCCGCCCGAGTACAGAAAGCGTTCGCCGAGTACATCATCACCCAGCGATGCGGACAGGTATTTAGTGATCGCAGTATCGTAGCTGGCCGTGTGCGCATAAGCCTTTGCGGCCAGGCGGCGGCGATCCTCTATTGCCAGTCCGTCGCCCCGCAGATTCGCAAGTACCGACTCGTAGTCGTCCGGGCTGACACAGACGGCCACGCCATCGTGATTTTTGCTGGCGGCGCGGATCATGGCCGGACCGCCGATATCAATATTCTCGATCGCGTCGTCTATGGTGGCATCTTCACGGGCGATGGTCTGTTCAAACGGGTAGAGGTTCACTACCAGCAGGTCGATGGGTTCAATGCCGTGCTCGTCCATGACGGCCTCATCGGTGCCGCGGCGGCCGAGAAGGCCGCCATGAATGACAGGGTGCAAGGTCTTGACCCGGCCGTCCATGATTTCCGGAAAGCCGGTTTTTTCGGAGACTTCGATGACGTCGAGACCGGCGTCGCGCAGCTGCCGGCAAGTGCCACCCGTTGAAAGTACTTCGACGCCGAGTTTAGCGAGGCCCTGTACAAACGGGACCAGTCCACGCTTGTCAGAAACACTGACCAGCGCGCGTCTTACATTGAACATGATTTATCCTGGCGAAGGTTTACTGAATAAGTGAATACGTTCTGAGTTTCTTGCGCAGGGTACCGCGATTGATGCCGAGTATGCCGGCAGCCTGGCTCTGGTTGCCGCGCGTGAAATCCATGACGGCCTTGAACAGCGGCCGTTCTACCTCACCGATTACAAGGTCGTACAGTTCGCCGGGGCGGTCACCGTTGAGCGTCGCGAAATACTGGTCGAGTGCGTCTTCGGTGTGTTCACAGAGTGGCTTCTTGCGGGCCTTCAGGTTTTTTTTCTTGTTCTTTTTCTGTGCCACGTTGGTCCATCCCCGAGAAATACTGCTTCGTCAATCGAATTTGTTCCGAAGCGCTATCAACACGCACCACCTGATGCCGATATATTCCGGCGTTTTCCAGGTTATCGCAGTACCAGGTCAGATGTTTGCGGGCCACTCGAACGCCGATGGTTTCCCCATAAAACCGGTGTAACTCGTCCAAATGGCCGAGCATGATATCACGCAATTCATTTTTTTCTAGCTGCGTATTTCCCGCAATGGGATCGAGCGCTAAGTGGAGCTCGCGAAAAACCCACGGGCGGCCCTGTGCGGCCCTGCCGATCATCAAGCCATCTGCATTCGTTAGACGCAGAACTTCAAGCGACTTCTTAACTGTAGTGATGTCGCCGTTGGCAATAACGGGGATATCAACGCTTTCCTTTACCCGCGCAATTGTCTCGTATTCGGCGTCGCCCTTGTAGCGATCCGCGCGAGTTCGACCATGAATAGCCAGGGAGCAGACGCCGGCATCCTGCGCAATCTTCCCAATCTGGACAGCGTTGCGGTGCTCCCGGTCCCATCCCGTGCGGAATTTAAGAGTGACAGGCACCTCGACAGCGTTGACGACCGTATTGAGAATATCGGCGACGAGTTTTTCGTCGCGAAGCAGTGCAGAGCCGGCTGCTTTTTTGCAGACTTTCTTAGCCGGGCATCCCATATTGATATCAATGATTTGCGCGCCACGTGCAACGCACGCCTGTGCCGCGCTCGCGAGCTGATCGGCTTCTGATCCGGCGATCTGTACAGCAATCGGCTCTGCATCGAGGTCGAGGTCAAGCCGGAATCGAGATTTGGCGGTTTGCCACAGGCTGGTATCGGCAGTCGTCATCTCCGATGTCGTCATGCCGGCGCCAAAGCGTCGGCAAATGCGTCGAAATGGTGCGTCAGTGATGCCCGCCATGGGCGCGAGCACAAATGGGCTGGGGAGAGTGTACGGGCCTATTCGAAGCGGCTGGAGCGGCACAGCCATCCTACTTGAAGCCGTCGTCCTTGCAACGCAGCAGGCCGTCGTTCGTCCGGTAGCACGCGCGTAGCCGGAATCCCTCATGCGCTTCGGTGAGCGACGGGATTGTAATGACGGCCTCAAATGTGTTGCCCGGCTTTACCAGTTTGCGCGGGTCGAGGTCGTTCGTGAGGTAGTCAGTCGGATCCAGCACGCGGCTGCCGATCGTCTCTTCATAGAGGTCGGTCAGCGATACGCCAATCAGCGGGTAGGGCAGCGACTGTTCCGATTTATTGGCGAGTCGTGTGTAGATCGTCAGGCTCTGATCGTCTTCTTCAGTGCCTTTGGCTACTTCGAAAC
The DNA here is from genome assembly GCA_024679535.1 of Chromatiales bacterium. Classification (GTDB taxonomy): domain Bacteria; phylum Pseudomonadota; class Gammaproteobacteria; order Steroidobacterales; family Woeseiaceae; genus UBA1847. Next base: position 2,441 of record JAIBDF010000017.1, on the reverse strand, counting down.
GCCAACCTGAGATGTTCCAGGCAGGCGAAAGCGGTTGCCCGACCGCGCGGTACAGGGGTCCAACCACGTTGTTGAATGCCGGAATGGTGGCCAGTGCTTCACGAGACTGGTGGACGTACTGCCCAGCAAGCAATAGTACGAGGGCAACGATCCCCGCAATCAATCCGTAGTGGCGGCCACCTGCTGCTGCGGCCTGTTCGGCCTCGCGTTCCGCCGCAGCTGCACCGAACAATACCGCGGCTGCGGCCTTATCGACTTCGAGTTTGTCCAGGTTCTCGCTGGAGTGGAATGCTTCACCCTCCATAATAATCGTCTCGAAGCCCGCACCCGTTTCCTTGAGTGGCTCCGTCGCTACCTCGTCATCCGCGCGTTCATGATCTTCAGGAACTTTCGCTTCCGCAGCGTCCTCGGGAGTCATGATGGTTGAAGCGAAGCCATCGTCGTCTTCGATAGCGAGCGCCAGCAGATCCTGGTCAATCTGCATGTTGATCGTCTGTTCTTCTTCGCTCAGAGGGGGAACGTAGAGCTCTACAGAATCCTCTTCCCCGTCGTCGGCATGCCTCGGCTCCTCGTCAGGTAAAACTTCGAAGTCGTCTGACTCTTCCTCGATTTCATCCTCGAGTTCGTCTTCAGGCTCGTCCTCGAGATCGTCCTCGAGCTCGTCTTCAGGCTCGTCCTCGAGATCGTCCTCGAGCTCGTCTTCAGGCTCGTCAGCAACGACATCGGCGTCCCCGATAAGATCGAGCTGAGCCGCTTCGTCGATCAGGGGGTCGAGCTCATCCTCGTCAGACTCGTCGACGAGCTCCTCGTCCAGGAGACCCTCGAGTTCGCGCTCTTCTTCCTTACTGTTTTTCAGGAGCGCATCGAGATCGACTTCCTCTTCCTCGGGAACGTCATTCGCTACCTCCAGGGTCTCTTGCATGCCGCTGAGGTCGATTCCCATCGCTTCGGCCTGCAGCGCAAACTGGGAATCCATATCGAGAGGCTCGTTTACGTCGCTGTCCTCGGTCGCTACTTCGAGCGCGTCGAGTTCGATCTCCACATCGGCTTCAAGCTCAGGTTCGTCCGGAAGGGGCGCGGCGACCGCTTCAGCGAGGCCCTCGAACTCGCCGAGAATATCGGCCCACTCGTCGGGTTCGCTCAGATCCAGGTCAGCCTGCGGATCTTCCTCAATGTCAGTCTCAGCTTCTGCCGTAACGGGTTCCTCGGTCGCGACTTCCGTCGCGAAGTCTCCCTGCACGTATCCATCATCACTGAGGTCGAAGTCGTCGGGAAGTGGTGTGTTGTCGTCAAAGCGGATTTCATCGACGGATGTGCGAGAGAATTCCAGTGGCGGTTCTTCGAAAATTTCCGGCGACTCGACCACAGCGGGAGTCTCGGTGAGGAATTGATCCACCGGAGTCGGTGCATCATCGAGAATCTCGTCGATGACCAGTTCCCCCTCAGTTTCTGCTGCGGGCGTCTCATCGGCGGCGGCATTGCCGATTTCGTCATCATCCAGCACGCGCCATTCGACGCCCGTATCCTCGATACGAATATCGAATCCGGCCAGTTCATCAAGCGTCTTCAGAAGCGCGGCACTCTGCTCGGCCGAAATCGATGCGGGCAGGCCATTGCTCGGCAGGGATTCCGGTTTGAGTTCGGGGAGCGCCGCGTCGGCTTCCTTGGGCGGCGCTTGCTCCGGCAGCGACTCGGACAGGTAATCGAGCGCATTGAACGCATTGCCGCAGCCACCGCAACGGACCTTGCCCGCGGCTTGCTTCAGTACTTCTGCAGTCACGCGAAATGCGGTGCTGCAATCAGGGCATTGCGTATACATCTGCTCGTTCTACCGTTTCCAACCCGTCAGTCGTGACCACATCTGGCCATCTTGCTCCCTGAATTCGGGCTCATCGAACTCGATCCAGGGCCTGTAAGCCTGCATTACTTCGTTGGCTTGTTCACATAATACGCCGGACAAGGCAAGCATACCGCCCCGCGACAGTAGAGATGTGATGGAATTGGCAAACTGGACAAGCGGTCCTGCGAGAATATTGGCGACCACTACGTCGAATTCGCCCTCGATACTCTCGGGGCTGCCGGTCACGAGCAATTTATCTCCAGCACCATTGTCAGCGGCGTTCTGGCGCGTGGCGGTAACAGCCTGCGGATCGATATCCATACCGGTGGCCGAGGAGCACCCCAGCTTCAGCGCTGCAATTGCCAGGACGCCCGAGCCGCAGCCATAGTCGAGCAAGGTCTTGCCCTTGAGGTCGATGCCATCCAGCCATTCAAGGCACATCGCTGTGGTCGGATGGGTTCCTGTGCCGAACGCAAGCCCGGGATCGAGACGCACGATGACCGCATCGTCTGAGTTCGGACCTGACGGCTCATTCTCGCTTGAAGCGGTCTCAACCGAGTGTTCAGTTGGGCAGATCCAGAGGCGCCTGCCGAATTGCATG